>NZ_CP042171.1:4800000-5106868 GCF_005938645.2 Pedobacter sp. KBS0701 | reverse complement strand
AAGATTACGAAAGGTTAAAAGCAGAACTGCCAACCTCGCCCAACCAAACTTTTGTGGTAAAAGCTATGGTAAAAAACCGCGAAATACAGTTACAGTTATTAAAACAACAATTATTGATTATTAACCAGGTTGACGATTACAAAAGGGTTAACCAGATTTAAGCTGAAAGCAGCAAAAGTGAAATTATTTAATAGCAGAATCAGGCTTGATACCCGATTCACGCAACTTGATACTAAGAGGGGAACGCTCACTACATCGAAAGTTTATGTACCAGCCGGCAGGTTTTAAGCGAATAGGTGTTTAAACAATTAACAACATGAGAACAATAAGAATATTTTTAGCCATTATGGCTTTAATTGCCGTAAAAACCAATGCACAAGAAGGGGCGGTAAATAGTCCATCAGAGAAAGTAGTTGTAGAAAATTTAGAAAAATCATCTATGGTAGCGATGGTTAATACTTCAAGGTATAAACAAGCGGGTGGCGATGCCGAACGCTCAAAATCTTTTAGCAAAAGTTTTAATATAGATAATAACGATAAAGTTAGTTTAAATAACCAGTATGGATCTATCGTAATTAAAACCTGGGACAAAAAAGAAGTACGTGTGGATGTAGATATTAAAGCTTACAGCAGTTCGGATAACGATGCGCAAAAACTGATTGACGGGATAAGTATTGATGCGACCAAAAACGGTGATGTCGTTACTTTCAGAACGAATATGGGTGATAGAAACGGACGTTATGGCCGTGGGGTGAAAAATGGAGTAACCACTTGGCGGAGGGAAGTAAAAGTAAACTACGTGGTGTATATGCCAGCAGTAAATCCCTTAACGGTTTCACAAGAATATGGCAATGTAGAATTGGGTAATTTTTCCGGTCCAACTTCTTTAAAGGTAGAATATGGTAATCTGGTGGCTGGGAGTTTAAGCAACGTAAATAACTACATCAATGTTCAATATGGTAAATGCGATATCCAGGACCTGAATGCTGCAGTGGTAAAACACGAATATAATGGCCCGGTAACCATTGGCGCTGTGGGTACTTTACAACTTGACGCAGAATATGTTGCTGTAAATATCAATACGATCAGGAAATCGGCTGATATTAAAGTGCAATATGGCAAAGGTTTAACCATTGGCACTATTGGTGGGAACCTTCTTTTAAATGCAGAATATGCCAAAGTAAATATCAACACGGTTAAAGGCAATACGGTTGCTAAACAGGCCTATGGCGATCTGAATATTGCATCAGCGGGTAAAATTGCGGTTAAAGCAGAATATTCGAATGTTACTTTAGGCACACTTAATGGCGATGCGAACATCGACATGGATTATAACCGGTTAAATGTGAGCGAAATTACCCCTGCCTGTAAAAACTTCACTTTCGGAGGCGAATATGTGAGTATTGGATTGGGCTTTGCAGATCGTTATAATGGGAATTTCAATGTTTCTACTTCGTATGCCGGATTTAAATATGGTTCAAACGTAACGTCAAGTTTGGTAAGCAAAGATGATGAAACCAAAAAATATAGCGGCAAGATTGGTGGCGGTGGTGCTGCAACCATATCCATCAAAACTGAATATGGTTCTGTTACCTTTAAATAAGATTTTCTAAACCAAACAAATGTTAAAGTCCTGCCCTATTGGCGGGACTTTTTTTATATTTAATGCTAATGAAAACTTATTTGATTCTGCTGCTCTCTGTTTTTTCTTTTACAGCATTGGCGCAAGATGCTCCAGTTAAATGTGCCACGCAGGAAACTTTCTTCGAAGATTTAACGGGTAAAGACTTACCCTCTTTTAATGGTTTAACCATTAATAAAAAGCCGTTCTCCACTACCGATTTAAAAAACCAGGTAGTGGTCATCAACTTTTGGTTCGAAAAATGCCCCCCATGCATTGCTGAAATGCCCGAATTAAATAATTTGGCGGCGAAATATGGCAAAAAGGCGGTAAGGTTTATAGGCATTACACACGATGCCCCTGCAAGCGCTAAACGTTTTCAGAAAAAGAATGGCTATAGATACGAGATTGTATCTTTGAGTAAGGATGAAATCCGCAGGTTAAATATCAACCATGGTTTTCCATCGAATATTTTGGTTGGCAAGGATGGAAAGATTATTTATGCCACAGCCAATATTTCTTTTTCTGACCCACAGTTTAAAGCTAAGTCAGTGCTTTTTGAGGAGAAATTAAAAACTGAGTTAAACAATTAGTCGGAATTATGGAAGGTCCCAAATCGTGAATTGAACGGAGTACAAAATTCTGGAGCGGTCGTTATCTCGATTAGATAGCTATTGGATGAAGTGCAAAGAAATAGAGAGATCTTCGTCCGCTTCGGTATTAAATATGGGGAAGAAAACCTAAAGCACATATTCGTCATTAATCGGCTTAACGGGCTCCGGAATCTCTTCTTCTTCGAGCATCTGCAAAAGATTGATCTCTATCGTTCTGGTAATCTGGTTAAGCGGAATGCCTGCAGAATTGTTTTCGAAAGGGTTAATCAAACTCATTCCGTTAACCTGCGTAGATACAAAGACGAAACCGATTAACCAGCCTAAAAATATGGCTGCCGGCCCTGCATCCTGACTGATTACGAGGGTAAATGTTACTACAAATAACCAGATAAATACTTTAGTAAGATAGGTATAGGTTGTGGGGAATATGGTATTTTTAATGCGCTCGCTCATGCCCATAGAATCAGAAAATCTGGTAAGCATCTCATTAATCTCGATAAAACGGAAGCCATCAATAGCATTTGATTTTGATAATTTTTGTAAATCTCTGGATTGGATATTTAAAATGGCGTTATGCTTATTGTTATGTTTTTTTATTTCCTGTAAATCTGCCTCAGTTAAATATTTGGTGTAAATTTCGTCTACCGCTCCCCTCAAATTAGCTTTTAAAGCGTACAAGAATGCAATATGCCTGTAAATCATACGTTTTACACTTTCTTCATCTTCATCAACATAATTGAGCAAAGCCCGTGCATAGGAGCGTGAATCATTTACCAGGGCTCCCCATATTTTTCGTGCTTCCCACCACCTATCGTAAGCCTGGTTATTGTTAAAACCAATAAAAAAAGCAATAGCTGTACCTAAAACTGTTGGGATGATGGATGGAATGGAAAAATGATGCGCAATTAAATATTCACGTACAAAGTAAGCTACAGTACAAGAGGCAATCATGATCAGATCAACGTGCCACGTATTCCTTAAAATTCTACTTAACCTAATGTTTTGTATTAAAAGCATATAATCTGAAGGGAGATAAATTCGTTACGGATGAAAATACAAAACTAAAGCCGAAAAGTTTGATAATGTAACAAATTAAATGACAAAAGGTACAGGTTGCCAATTGTCATTCAAATGTTTATCTTGGGAAACCAAATATTCTAAATTACATATATGAGCGACAATTTACCCAGGAACAATATCTTTAAAGTAATCGGTGCATCATCTTTAGGAACACTGATTGAATGGTACGATTTTTATATTTTTGGTAGCCTTGCGGTTATCATTGGTCATCAGTTATTTCCGGAAGATGCTGGTGCATCAGCCTTAATCAACACCTTGGCTATTTTCGCTGCAGGTTTTATTGTTCGTCCATTTGGGGCACTGGTTTTTGGCAGGCTTGGCGATTTAATCGGCCGGAAATATACTTTTTTACTTACTTTGGTACTAATGGGTGGATCGACATTTTTTATCGGTTTAATTCCCTCTTATAAAAGCATTGGTTATGCTGCACCAATTTTGGTTTTAATATTAAGGTTAATCCAGGGTTTGGCTTTAGGTGGCGAATATGGTGGTGCCGCAACCTATGTAGCAGAGCACGCACCCAAAAACAAACGCGGTTTTTTTACCAGCTGGATCCAAACTACCGCAACATTGGGTTTGTTCCTTTCGTTAGGGATTATTGTCATTACGAAAAATATTTTAGGTGCCGAAACTTTTGGCGATTGGGGGTGGAGAATCCCTTTTCTATTATCGATCGTATTGGTTGTGGTTTCAATTTATATCCGCATGAAAATGCACGAATCGCCGATGTTTTCTAAATTAAAGGCTGAAGGAAATGTCTCAAAAAATCCACTGAAAGAGAGCTTTAATAACAAGGCGAATTTTAAAATGGTGCTCCTGGCGCTGTTTGGCGCTACTATGGGGCAAGGAGTAATCTGGTATACCGGACAGTTTTATGCACAATCATTTCTAGAGAATACCTGTAAGCTGGATTTTAACGATTCAAGATATATTTTACTCTGGGGAATTGCTTTTGCTACTCCTTTTTTTGTGGTATTTGGTGCCTGGAGTGATAAGGTTGGCCGGAAATGGATCATGTTAAGCGGTATGCTTTTGGGCATTCTTTTTTATCGCCCCATTTATCAAATGTTTTTGGATGATACCGATTATACAAAAGTTGAACAGACTGATATTTTATCTGCTAATCCGGCTCAGGTAACTTCTCTTTTAATTGCGAATTCAACCGATAGTTTACGGACGATTTCTACTAAAGTAATGCTTAAAAATGGTGCTTCCTTTAACAGGGTGCAAATCGATACCGTTTCTCAAACCAAAGGGATTCTTTCAGGCAAAGAAGTAATAAAAGACAAAGTTTTACCTACGCCGGTATTCTGGAAATTTGTTGGCTTAATTTTCTTCCAGATTCTGCTGGTAACCATGGTTTATGGGCCAATTGCTGCTTTCCTGGTAGAGTTATTCCCAACTAAAATTAGATATACCTCTATGTCGCTTCCTTATCATATCGGTAATGGTGTTTTCGGAGGGCTTGTACCTTTTATTGCAACGCTAATTGCAAGCTTTTCTGGCTCTACACCATTATCAGGCCTTTGGTATCCGATAGGCATAGCTGCGTTGAGTTTGGTTATTGGCACCATTTATTTATCGAATAAAAGAGACGAGAATATTAACGATTAGAAGAAGATGAATACGTTAAAGAAATTTTTAGGACTGATTTGGATGGTTTTAGGACCATTAACAATGACTTTTTTGTTTATCCATGCGATTGATAAAGTGGGCTTGGCCCATACAGATATTGAACGGACAAATACCATTCTGCAGTGGGCAATTATCCTGTTTATTTTTCTCCCGATTAGTTTGGGGTTGATGATATTTGGCTTTTATGCATGGAAAGGTGAATACGATCACCTGCCAGAAAGTTCTGAAGAATTATAGTTTATACTTCTGTTGCAAAGAATGGCTTAATTAATTCGAATTGCGGTTAATGTTTTTTAATGATTGGTAAACCAACTGTGCGATTGCTTTGGCGCCTTCGGGTTGGAAGTGGGTATTGTCTTTTTGCCCTTTTGGATAAGCTTCATATTTCTCCGAATCTAAATTCATAAAATAATTTTTGCTCACAAATTCGTTGCCTTTGGTGGTGAAAAATTCAGCTGAAAGTAAAGTAAGATCAATTATGGGCACATTTAATTCTTTCGCCACATCCTTTACTGCCTGAGGATATTCGCCATGTGCGCTGCCTAGTTTACCGTCTTTCCATGGGTAATTACGGGTAACTGGTGTAATGAGGATCGGTAAAGCACCTTTTGCCCTTGTTTCTTTTACATACATCCTTAAAAAATCTTTATATCCCGGAATATCTACATAACGTTCAGGTTTGTCTTTCGCTGCATCGTTATGTCCAAATTGGATCAATACAAGGTCATTCTTTTCCAGGGTTGATAAAACATCTTTCCACCTGCCCTCTTCGAAAAAAGTCCGGGTGCTTCTGCCGCCTTTTGCTTTATCAACAACTAAAGCGCTATCACTTTTAATTAGTTTGTTTAATTTTTTTAAACTGTCTTTTGTTAAAAACTGTTGAAAAACCTGTCCCCAACCAGTAATGGGATATTTCTTCTGCATGTATCCCTCATCCAAAGTATAATCTGCAACCGTAGAATCGCCGATCAAATAAACTTTAACAGGCTTAGGTTTCATGATGAAAGACATTAGTAAAATAGCACCAAATGCTGCGATAAGAAATTTATATTTTTTCATCATATTTTATTTTAAAGGTTGTACGCGGAACCAATCATATTCTGCGATGCCTGAGTCATTTGTTTGGGTATCTCTAATAGCAAATAATCCCATTTTTGCACCGATCCATTGCCCGGCAGTGGCTTGAAATTCATCACCAACATTAGTGAAATTTATGCCATCTTCACTATAACTGAACTGGCATTTTGCACCTGCAGCAACTTTTACGCGAAAATAAACCAAGCCCGATTTCAGCCTGGCAATTTCTTTTTCATTCTCTGCTTTTCCCTTATCCGCATTCTGGCAAACACCATATATGAGGTATAATCCGTCTTTTTTGCTTTTGATACTCATTTGTGCATAATTGCGTCCCATGATTACTAAACCCGTTTTTTCACCATTCAATTTTGGATTAGGTTTAAAATTGAGTTTCGTTGTTGCCATAAATTCATCGGCAGGGAATTTCTGCATCAACAGGTTCGGAACGTCCCAAAGATTTTTAGCCTCATCGGGAATTTTTGCCGTGTATAATTTTAACAATCCCTTATCTGCATCAGTAAATAACCAGGTCGGCTGCGGATTGGCCTGCCATTGCCACTGCAAACCTAATTTTACTGTACCAAATTCATCACTTTCTACAGGTGTTTCAATTAGGTAAACCTTCCCTACATTTGGTTTTTTGTAGTTAGCTACTGGTTCACCTTTTCCGTCTCCATCTGCATCGAGGCCGATAACCGGCCAGTTATTGATCCATTTCATGGGTTGAAGATGTATTACCCGGCCATAAGCGTCTTTATCCTGAAAATGCAGGAACCAATCTTCACCGGTTTGTGTGTTTACCCAGGCACCTTGATGTGGACCGTTTACCGCAGATTTTCCCTGATCCATGGCTACTTTTCTTTCATAAGGGCCATAAATATTTTTACTTCTTAGAATCAATTGCCAGCCAGTGGAAACGCCACCAGCAGGTGCAAACAGATAGTAATAGCCATTGCGTTTATAAAATTTTGGGCCTTCTATGGTGGGGTCGAGCTCGTGCCCATCATAAACAATTCTACCCGTTTCTGTCGCTTTAGAGCCATCGATGGTTAATGGCATAATCGCCAATAAACTTTTAATGCCTGCACGACTACCTGCAAAAGCATAAGCCAGATAAGCTTTGCCATCCTCATCCCAAAATGGGCATGGATCAATCAATCCTTTCCCTTCAGCAACCAATTTAGGTGCAGACCATTCGCCGGTTATGGTTTTAGCCTTGGTTAAATATATACCAAAGTCGGGATCCGGGTAATAAATGTAAAATTCGCCATTATGATAACGGATAGCCGGCGCCCAAACACCATTGCCATGTTGTGTCTTTTCGAAATGCTCGAATGGAGGCTGACGTTTTAAAGCGTGACCGATGATTTTCCAGTTAATCAGATCTTTCGAATGCAAAATCGGTAATCCGGGTATGGCATCAAAACTGGAGGCGATCATATAAAAATCGGCACCCACACGGATGGCGTCGGGATCGGAATAATCTGCATTGATTACCGGATTTCTATAAGTTCCATTACCTAAATCAGACACCCAAACTTTAGAAACATAACGGTTATCTGGCGTTTGTTGGGCAAAGGCATTGATGCTAACACTTAAAAATAGGATTGAACTGTATAGATATTTCATCTTACAATGATTTTTTTTAATATTTGGTTTTATGTATTGCCCGCGCAGGCGGGAATCTTAATGCGGCTTGTGGTTGGCATCAAGATTCTCAATTATTTGGGCATCAAGATGCATCTATTGCCTGTCAACAAGATTAAGCGTTTTTTTATTTTCAGGCAAGCTGATACTGTGCAATCGTTCCCGACATCGTTTGCAACGTTTAATCTGCTAAAAACTTCTTCCGCTTCAATATTAATGTTTAAAATTGTTCATCATATATTTTAAAACACGGCTGCGTTACAAAGTTTATACTTTTACGTGGCCGATTTTAATTTTAGCCTAACCAAATTGATATGAGAGTAATCATCCTGTTTTTACTGATAAGCATTTCATCAGCAGTTTATGCCCTGGATGTTAAACCCGATTTTGTGGTAGCAGCCGATGGAAGTGGAAATTTTAAAACTGTACAGGAAGCGATACATGCTGTGCCCGATTTCAGGAACAAAACAACCGTAATTTTCATTAAAAAGGGTATTTATAAAGAAAAACTGATTCTGGCGGCGTCTAAAAAGAATGTAAAGTTTATTGGGGAGAGCTTAAGCGAAACCATTTTAACTTATGATGATTATGCACAGAAAAAAAATATTTTTGGCGAAGAAAAAGGTACTTCGGGTTCATCAAGCTTTTACATTTATGGCGAAGGCTTTTCTGCGGAGAACATTACTTTCGAAAATTCTTCAGGCCCGGTGGGGCAGGCAGTAGCCGTTTGGGCCGGAGGCGATAAACTGATTTTCACCAACTGCAGGTTTTTAGGTTTCCAGGATACACTTTATACTTATGGGGGCAACAATCGCCAATACTATAAAAATTGCTACATAGAGGGAACAGTCGATTTTATTTTCGGCGCTTCTACTGCCTGGTTCGAAAGCTGTACCATTTTTTGCAAAAAAGCTGGTTACATTACGGCTGCCTCAACTGCCGATACCACAAAATTTGGCTACGTCCTCAACAAATGTAAAATTAAGGGAGATGCTCCTGCCAATAGTTTTTACCTGGGCCGTCCCTGGAGACCTTATGCCAAAGTTGCCTACCTCAACTGCGAGTTGCCAGATTTTATCCGCCCTGAGGGCTGGAATAACTGGGGGAAAGAAAGTAATGAGAAAACGGCATATTATGCTGAATATAAAAGTACTGGAAAAGGCGCCGATTCTAAAAACAGGGCCAATTGGTCGCACCAATTAACTGATCATGAGTATAAGGACTATATTTTGGAAAACGTTTTCCGCGGGTGGGATCCGGAAGTAAAATAAGTGTATTAAGGAATTGATATACAGCTGTTAAGCGCCTATTTATTGGCGCTTTTTTGCCTTGTTCTCCGGTAACGATTGCATAGATTTCTCTTCTGTTTTAACTGCAAACAACGTACACTTGTTATTACAATAACCAAGTATAATTTAACAGCGCAAATAATGAAACATATTTCTGGTAGTTTATGCCATATAAAAGTAGCTCTCGCATGCTTAATTTTATCTTCTGCAACCGCTGTGGCTCAACAAAAGCAAAGTTTACCCATTATCCAGCAGGTTAAATTTAAAAAAGATACTACAAGTATTGTCAGCTTTGGGGCAAAAGGTGATGGCATTACCTTAAATACCGAAAATATTAATAAAACTATTGCAAGCGTTAGCCAAAAAGGCGGCGGTGTGGTATTAATTCCTTCAGGTTTGTGGTTAACCGGGCCGATCGAGTTAAAAAGCAATGTAAACCTTCACTTAAAACGTGATGCCATTCTTCAGTTTACCGCCGACTTTAACCAATATAAACTCGTTCAGGGAAATTGGGAAGGTCAGCCTGCATGGCGAAACCAGAGCCCGATTTCGGGTGTAAACCTCGAAAATATTGCCATTACCGGAAGCGGGATCATTGATGGTAACGGCGGCGCCTGGCGTATGGTTAAAAAAGATAAACTTACCGAAACACAATGGAAAAACCTCGTTGCATCCGGAGGTATTGTTAAAGCCGATGGCAAAATGTGGTATCCATCAGAGAAAACCGTTAAAGGCTCGAACACTAAAAATGCGGGGGTAATTGAAGCAGGTAAAACTGCTGCAGATTATGATGATATCAAAGATTTTCTCCGTCCCAATTTACTGGTCTTAACCGGCTGTAAAAAAATCCTTTTAGAAGGTGTTACCTTTCAAAATTCACCCGCGTGGAATTTACACCCTTTGCTTTGCGAGGATTTAACCTTAAGAAATTTACAGGTGAAAAATCCCTGGTTTGCACAAAACGGCGATGGTGTTGATGTAGAATCGTGCAAAAATGTATTAATCGAAGGCAGCACTTTTGATGTTGGCGACGATGGCATCTGTATCAAATCTGGTCGCGATGAAGCTGGCCGTAAACGGGGTGTACCCACAGAAAATGTAATTGTTAGAAATAATGTGGTTTACCATGCGCATGGTGGTTTTGTCATCGGTAGCGAAATGAGTGGGGGTGCTAAAAATATCTGGGTTTATGATTGTTCTTTTATCGGCACCGATATTGGCCTGCGTTTTAAAACTACCAGAGGTCGTGGTGGTGTGGTAGAAAATATTTATATCAATAACATCAACATGATCGATATTCCTGGCGAAGCCATTTTATTCGATATGTATTATGCTGCGGTTGATCCGGTTCCCTTGGCCGGCGAAAAACGTGAAGCGATCAAAACCGTAACCGTTCCGGTTACCGAAGCTACTCCGCAGTTTAAGAATTTTTACATTAAAGATGTAGTGGCCAATGGTGCCGAAAAAGCAATATTTTTCAGGGGATTACCAGAAATGAACATCAAAGATGTGTATCTCGAAAACGTAACCATAAAAGCCAAAAAGGGCATCGAGATTATTGAGGCATCGGGAATTTTTCTGAAAAACGTAAATGTAATTACTGATAATACCAGTCCGGTGGTAATGATTCAGAACGGTTCTAATATCAACATCAGCAACCTTAGTTATCCAATGAACAGCAAAATTTTATTTGATGTTTCAGGCGAAAAATCAAAAAGGGTAAAAATTAGCGGAACCGATGTTTCCAAAGCGAAAACCGCTTCTGTTTTAGGTACTGAGGTAGATAAAAAAGCACTGGAAATTTCAAAATAATAAAAATGAAGAGATCAATTTTATATACAGCGGCTGCCCTCATCGGTTTTTCTATTTTATCACAAAGTGGATTTGCCCAAAAGAAATTATCAGAACAGTTGACCTTAACTGCGATGGAAACACTTTGGCAGGATACTACCGTTTTAAAAGGACCAAAGGGCCCGAGATGGTCCTACGATATGGGGGTGGTTTTGGAAGGGGCAGCAGCAGTTTGGCGAAATACCGGCGATGGAAAATATTTTAAGTATATCCAAAGTTCTATGGATGCTTATCTGGATAAAGAGGGAAATATTACCACCTATAAACCGGATGATTTTAATATTGACAACATCAAAAACGGTCGTTCATTATTATTGCTCTATAAAGTTACCGGACAGCAGAAATACCTGTTAGCCGCAACTAAATTATACGATCAGTTACAAAAACAGCCGCGTACTAAAGAAGGTGGTTTTTGGCACAAGAAAATTTATCCAAACCAAATGTGGCTGGATGGTTTATACATGGGTGAGCCTTTTTATGCAGAATATGCTAAACTGATGAAAAAAGATGCTGCTTTCGATGATATTGCCAAACAGTTTATCCTGATGGAAAAAAATGCCCGTGATGCAAAAACAGGTTTGCTTTACCATGGCTATGATGAAAGCAGAACCGAACAGTGGGCGGATAAAACAACCGGTCGATCACCAAATTTTTGGGCCAGGGCAATGGGTTGGTACATTATGGCCCTGGTAGATGTATTGGATAATTTTCCGGCCGGTCATCCGCAAAAAAAAGAATTACTGACCATTTTAAACCGTACGGCAACAGCGGCGGTAAAATACCAGGATCCGAAATCGGGTGTTTGGTTTGATATTTTAGATATGCCAGCCCGTAAAGGGAATTACCTGGAAAGTTCGGCATCGAGCATGTTTGTATATGGTTTAGCTAAAGGTGTACGTAAGGGTTGGTTGGCGCCGTCTTTTATGCCAGCTGCAAATAAAGGTTATGCGGGTTTAAAGAAAGAATTTATAGAAAAAGCAGGCGATGAAAGGGTAAACCTTACTAAAACCGTTTCGGTATCTGGTTTGGGTGGAAAACCGAAATACCGCGATGGCAGTTTCGATTATTACATCAGTGAAAAAGTAATCACGAACGATCCTAAAGGAATGGGTGCATTTGTGTGTGCTGCTGCCGAAATGGAAGTTGACGCTTTGCCAAAACCTGGAAAAAATTTAACGGTTACCGTCGATAATTTCTTCAACAATGAATACATGACCGGTCCAACCGGTGATAAAATCCCTTTCCATTACCTGTGGGAAGAAGATGATAATAACGGATTCTCTTTATTCGGAAAAGTATTTAATGATGCTGGTGTAAAAACCAATACGCTTAAAGCTTCGCCAACTACTGCAAATTTAAAAGGAACCAACATTTATATTATTGTAGATCCCGATACTGAAAAGGAAACCGCAAACCCAAATTTCATGAATGCTGCACACGCCAAGCAAATTAGTGAGTGGGTAAAAGCAGGTGGTGTTTTGGTATTGCTGTTAAATGATGTTGGCAACTGTGAAATTTCAAAATTCAATGTATTGCCAGAAACGTTCGGGATCCATTTTAATGAAGATAGCCGCAATAAAGTTCAGGGTGCAAACTTTGAGCAGGGTGCAATAAAAATCCCGGCAGGCAATTCCATTTTCAAGACAGCCAAAAAAGTGTACATCAAAGAAATTTCGACGATTGTGGCGAAAAGTCCTGCTGTTTCTGCTTTAACCGATAAAGGAGATGTGATTATTGCTACTGCAAAATATGGAAAAGGAACTGTTTTCGCGGTGGGCGATCCCTGGTTTTATAATGAATATATCGACGGTAGAAAATTACCTGCTGAATTTGAAAATTTTAAAGCCACGAATGATTTAGTGAACTGGTTGATTAAGCAGGTGCCAGGTAAAAAATAACCACAGATGAAAAGGATGAACACAGATAGCTAAATAGGATTGTCATCCTGAGCCTGTCGAAGGACTTGTTAAAATTACTGCAAACAGCGTTTCGACAAGCTCAACGTGACATATTGGATGAAAAAATACTCCGTGTCTCCGTGGCAAATAAAAACTATGGCAGATGTAAACAAAAAGAAATTAGTGGTCTGGGCCACGGAACAAACAAAATGATGAAAATAAAATTATTGTTTACCCTAATTTGCAGCACTTTATTACTATCGTGTTATGCACAGCAGCCAATCGATTCTACGGCAGATAAAATGTTGGTTTACCAATTAGGCAATGGTGGCTGGCCAAAGCAATTGGACGATAAAAGTGTGGTTAACTATGGCGTCGCTTTAACCCCTGAGTTATTGGCCAAAATAAAAGCCACTAAAGATTTACATGCCACCTTCGATAATAAAGCCACAAGCAGAGAAGTGGTTTACTTGGTAAAAGCTTATAAAAAAACACAGAATAAGGCTTATTTAACGGCAGCCGAAAAAGGATTGGATTATATTTTATCCGCTCAATATGCCAATGGTGGCTGGCCCCAATATTATCCTGACAAAGCTTCATACCGTTCAGAAATTACTTACAATGATGACGCAATGATTAATGTGCTTAATATCTTACAGGATATTGCCATGCAAACGAACGATTTCGAAGTGGTAAATCCGGCTTATATCAAAAAAGCGGAGAAAGCAGTTACAAAAGGCATCGATTGTATTATCAAAACACAGGTAAAACAGAACGGAACGTTAACCATTTGGGCTGCGCAATATGATAAAGATTCGATGTTGCCTGCAAAAGCCAGAGCATTTGAGCCGGCCTCGTTAAGCACAAGTGAATCGGCGGGTATTGTGCGTTTCCTGATGAGGCTTAAAAATCCATCAACAGAAGTGAAAAATGCAATTGCTGCAGCAGTGAAATGGTTTGATACTTATAAAATAGTTGGCTACCGCTTCGACCGGAACAAAAATATTTCAGCTTTGGTTGCGGATCATACTGCCAACACCTGGGCACGTTTCTACGACCTTGATAAAAATACCCCAATTTTTGGCGACCGTGACAACACCATTAAAACAAAATTAGAAGAACTAAGTCCCGAAAGACGCAACGGTTATGCCTGGTACGGCAACTGGGGGCAAAAATTAATTGAAAAAGAATACCCAAAGTGGTTAACCACAAATGGGAAATAAATAAAAAAATAAAAATCGTCATTGCGAGGCACGAAGCAATCCTACTACTATAG
The DNA here is from genome assembly GCF_005938645.2 of Pedobacter sp. KBS0701. NCBI lineage: Bacteria > Pseudomonadati > Bacteroidota > Sphingobacteriia > Sphingobacteriales > Sphingobacteriaceae > Pedobacter > Pedobacter sp. KBS0701. The sequence goes on along the minus strand of NZ_CP042171.1, from coordinate 5,092,880 downwards.
GTGGGGACTCCTTCATTACTTGCAATGACGGAAACCGCAAGAATATGATTTTAAACAAAGAAAATTTAAAAAACATTAAGGGCGACAAGGTTACAAAACCTACTGCCGAAATTTTAGCCTTGCCCGAAAAAGTAATCCAGTTTGGAACGGGTGTTTTACTGCGTGGTCTGCCAGATTACTTTATCGATAAAGCCAATCAACAAGGCATTTTTAACGGTAGGGTTTTAGTCGTTAAATCTACTTCAAGAGGTGGTGCTGACGAATTTTCGAAGCAAGATAATTTATATACCCTATGCGTAAAAGGTATTGAAAACGGCGTTACTGTTGAAGAAAATTCAATCAATGCTTCAATCAGCAGGGTTTTATCAGCTTCGCAGGATTGGGCCGAAATTTTAAAAGCTGCCCACCAGCCCGAAATGCAGGTCGTGATTTCGAATACCACTGAAGTTGGGATTGTTAAAAGTGAAGATAAAATAACCGATAATCCACCGCAATCTTATCCGGGGAAATTACTGGCATTCCTGCACGAAAGATATACTGTGTTTAATGGTTCGGCCGAAAGCGGAATGGTGATTGTTCCAACGGAATTAATCAGTGATAACGCTGATAAATTGAAAGAAATTGTACTGGATCTTGCTATTCATAACAAATTGGGCTGGGATTTCGAAAACTGGTTAAAAACCGCCAATCACTTCTGTAAAACTTTGGTCGATCGTATTGTGCCGGGAAAACTTCCGGCGGCAGAGCGAAAAGTCATCGAAAACGAATTGGGTTACGAAGACGAGCTTATGATCATGGCCGAACCTTTCAGGCTTTGGGCAATCGAATCATCCAGCGAAAAAGTAAAAGAGGTTTTATCTTTCGAAAAAGCAGATAAGGGCATTTTTATTGTTCCTTCTATCGATAAATTTAAAGAACTAAAACTCCGTTTACTTAATGGCACACATACCATTAGCTGTGGTTTAGCCATTTTAGCAGGCTTTAATACGGTAAAAGAAGCAATGGCCGATAAAGATTTCACTAGCAACGTATTAAAACTGATGAAAGAGGAAATTGCTCCCGTTGTGGTAAATGAAGACATTACTTACGATGAAGCCCTCGCTTTTGCCAATAGTGTGGTCGACCGTTTCAGCAATCCTTTTTTAGAGCACCAATGGCAGGCCATTACCTTAAACTTCACTTCAAAAATGCAGATGCGCAACATGCCGCTCATCAGAAGGTATTATGCCTTAAAAAATGAAGTACCACAACTTACCGCTTTGGGTGTTGCCGCTTATATTCTTTTTATGAATGTGAACAATGATGGCGATACTTATACGGCCAGTGCCAATGGAAAAACCTTTCCTGTACAGGATGAATTTGCGGAAGTGTTATACGAATACTGGAAAAATCCTGAAACCGTGGTAGATAATACCCTTGGCGACAGACGCCTTTGGGATAAAAACCTGAACAATTACCCCGGCTTTAACGCAGCCGTAAAATCATACGTTGAATTATTACAAAATAAGGGTGCAAAAGAAACTTTAAGTAACTTGCATTCAGAAAGAACAAATTAAAATGGTTACTAGAATTTTAAAAATCCATCCTAACGACAACGTTCTTGTTGCCCTGCAAAATCTTGCAAAAGGCGAAACTGTTATCCACGATGGGCAGGAATATATTTTACAGGATGATATCCAGGCGAAGCATAAGTTTTTTATGCAGGATATGAATGCTGGCGATCACATTATTATGTATGGTGTACTGGTAGGGAAGGCACAGCATTTCATTCTTAAAGGTGGTTTGATGGATACCGAAAATACGAAACATGCTTCCGATCCTTACGAATTTCGTCCATACCATTACGAATGGCACGCGCCCGATGTTTCCAAATTTGAAGGCAGAACCTTTAATGGTTATATCCGTAGCGATGGTCGTGTAGGAACTGCCAATTACTGGTTGTTTATCCCGACTGTTTTCTGCGAAAACCGCAATTTAGATGTCATCCGTGAGGCTTTGCACAACGAATTGGGTTATGCCGTAACTGATAAATATAAATCTTACGCCCACCAGTTGGTAGAGGCTTACAAAAATGGTGAGATTTTAGAAGAGGCCGATCCAGGCTCTATTGGATTGGCAAATCCATCAGCCAACCGTGTTTTTAAAAATGTAGATGGCATTAAATTCCTGAACCATCAGGGTGGTTGCGGTGGTACCCGTCAGGATGCCGCTGTATTGAGCAAGTTATTGGCTGCTTATGCTGATCATCCCAATGTGGCTGGTGTAACCGTGTTGAGCCTGGGATGTCAGAATTTGCAGGTTAAAGATTTTATGGACGATTTAAAACAGCGTAGTCCGAATTTCGATAAACCTTTATTCATTTTTGAGCAGCAGCAATCGCAGAGCGAAGAACAATTGGTTAAAGAAGCCATCCGTAAAACCTTTATCGGTTTAACCGAAATCAATAAAATGGAACGTCAGCCTGCGCCGTTAAGCAAACTGGTTTTGGGTGTAAAATGTGGCGGTAGCGATGGTTTTAGTGGCATAAGCGCCAATCCTGCTGTAGGCTATACCTCCGATTTATTGGTGGCTTTAGGCGGAACCGTGCTTTTGGCCGAATTCCCTGAGCTTTGTGGTGCCGAACAACAACTAATCGATCGTACTAAAGACGAAACCGCCGCACGTAAATTTATCCAGCTAATGACGGCTTATAACCAGGCTGCAGAAAATGTAGGTTCTGGATTTTTTATGAATCCATCACCAGGCAACATTAAAGATGGGTTGATTACCGATGCCATTAAAAGTACCGGAGCAGCTAAAAAAGGTGGAACCTCACCAGTGGAAGATGTGTTGGATTACACCGAACCAGCCACAAAACCAGGCTTAAATTTGGTTTGTACGCCTGGAAATGATGTAGAGGCCACCACCGGAAAAGCAGCATCGGGGGCAACCTTAATTTTGTTCACTACCGGTTTGGGCACGCCTACCGGAAACCCGGTTTGTCCAACCATCAAGTTATCAACCAATAATGCCTTAACCAAACGCATGGGCGATATCATTGATATCAACTGTGGACCAGTAATCGAAGGAGAAAAAACCATCGAGCAAATGGGAGAAGATATCCTGGAATATTGCATTAAAGCGGCCAGTGGTGAAGTAATCCCTAAAGCAGTGTTGCTTAACCAGGATGATTTTATTCCATGGAAAAGGGGAGTTAGTTTGTAGCTTGGAGCTGGGAGTTTGGAGTGTTGAGTCTGGGGTGCAGAGAAAAACCCATAGTCTTAGCCCTAAATTCCGTGGTCTGTGTCCCCACAGACCACCGAGCGAATAAAATATAAATTCAATTCCAGTCTGTGAGGACACAGACCGGGCTAAATAAAAAATTATTAGATAATCGTTTTAATTATCTCAAACCGATTACTTAATGTCTCAAATCACATAGCATGAAACCTTTTTTAGACGAAAATTTTCTTTTGCAAAGCAAAACAGCAGAAAAGCTTTATCACAATTTTGCAAAATCATTGCCGATTATCGATTACCATAATCACCTTATTCCAGAGCAGATTGCCAATAATACCCAGTTTGCCAATATCAGTCAGGTTTGGCTTGCCGGCGACCATTACAAATGGAGGGCCATGCGTGCCAATGGTGTGGATGAAAAATATATCACCGGTATTGGATCAGATTATGAGAAATTTGAGAAATGGGCTGAAACGGTTCCTTATACTTTGCGTAATCCATTATACCACTGGACACATTTAGAACTTCAACGTTATTTCGGCGTAACCGATTTACTTTCGGGCAAAACCGCACAGAAAATTTATGACGAATGTTCTGCAAAACTGCAAACGCCTGAGTACTCTGTACGTGGTTTGCTGGCCAAAATGAATGTAGAAGCTGTTTGTACCACAGATGATCCGTTGGATAGCTTAAACTTCCACCAGCAATTGGCAAGAGAAGGTGCAAATTTGAAAATGTTACCTGCTTTCCGTCCGGATAAAGCAATGAACAGTGATGATATTGAAGGATTGAACGAATATATCAATAAGTTAGAAAGTGTTGCTGATAAAACCATCAGCAGTTTTCAAGACTATATCGATGCCTTAAAAAGCCGTCACGATTATTTTGCTGATCATGGCTGTTCGGTTTCAGATCATGGTTTAGAGCAGATTTATGCCGAAGATTATACTGAAGCTGAAATTTCCTCCATTTTTGATAAAATTCGCGCTAAACAAGGTATCTCTTACGAAGAGAACCTGAAATTTAAATCGGCTATGCTGGTTTATTTTGCAGAATGGGATCACGAAAATGGCTGGGTGCAACAATACCACCTTGGTGCGTTGCGTAACAACAACACCAGGATGTTAAGGCAATTAGGTCCGGATACCGGTTGGGATTCAATCGGTGATTTTAGCCAGGCCCATATGCTCTCTAAATTCCTAAACCGTTTGGATAATCAGGATAAACTGGCCAAAACGATTATTTACAACCTTAACCCTGCCGATAACGAATTGATTGCTACTATGATTGGTAATTTTAACGATGGTTCGGTTGCCGGTAAAGTTCAGTTTGGTTCTGCCTGGTGGTTTCTGGATCAGAAAGACGGCATGATCAAACAGTTAAACGCATTATCGAATATGGGGCTTTTAAGCCGCCTGGTAGGTATGCTTACCGATTCGCGCAGTTTCCTTTCTTTCCCACGTCACGAATATTTCAGAAGGATTGTTTGTAACCTGTTTGGGGAAGATATTGAGAACGGTGAATTGCCTAACGATTTGGAATGGGTTGGCAAAATTGTTCAGGATATTTCGTACTTTAACGCAAAAAATTACTTTAAGTTTTAACCAAAATCGGGCTTTAGGAAGGTATTTCATTGGAATCAGATCATTTCAATCGTTTTCCTTCCGTTTTCATACCCTTGCAGAAAATAGCATGAAATACGCCGATCAGATATAAAAATGAGCACCCAAATATTCGCTTCATCACAAAAAGGAAAAAAAGTTTTAAGCTTTGGTGAAATACTTTTGCGCATCTGTCCTGATATGGATGGTGCCTGGTTAAAAGAAAACAAACTTCCGTTTTATGTTGGCGGTGCAGAGCTGAATGTAGCCACTGCACTGGCCCTTTGGAATGTTCCTTCGGCCTACTTATCGGCTGTGCCTGATAATTCGGTCACCCGGGAAATTGTAGATTATCTTGATGCCCGTAATATTGATACCACGCCGATGGTTTATCGTGGCGAACGTTTGGGTTTATATTATCTCCCGAAAGGAAAAGACCTTAAAAATGCCGGTGTAATTTACGACCGCGCAAATTCGGCTTATGCAGAATTAAAGGTTGGCCAGATCAACTGGGATGAAGTTTTTGAAGACGTAAACTGGTTCCATTTCAGTGCGATATGCCCTGCAATCAATCAATCTATTGCTGATGTTTGTTTGGAAGCTTTAAAAGCGGCAACTGAGCGGAATATCACCATTTCACTGGATCTGAACTACCGCGCCAAACTTTGGAAATATGGTAAGGATCCTATTGATGTTTTGCCTGAACTGGCTCAGTATTGCACGCTGATTATGGGTAATGTTTGGGCGGCCAATAAAATGTTGGGTACTGCGCTACACGAAGATTTAACATCAACTGAGGGTTATGCAAAAGAAACGTTACTACAACAGGCAACAGATACTTCTAAAGAAATATTAAGTTTGTTTCCGGCATGTAAAGCAGTGGCCAATACCTTCAGGTTCGATCATGGGAAAGGCATCAGGTATTACACTGCCATTTATACCGTTGGTGAACTAACGGTTTCTGAAGAATATGTTTCGGACGAAATTTTAGATAAAGTGGGCAGTGGTGACTGTTTTATGGCAGGTTTAATTTATGGTTTTTACAATCAGTTATCCGCCAAAGAAACCTTAAATTTTGCCACAGCGGCAGCTTACGATAAATTATACATTCCAAGTGATGCTACAACCAGTACCGTAGCTGATATAGAAAAAAGAATAATACGCAATGATTAGCAACAAGCACAAAATTTTAGATGCCATTTTAGAGCAGGGCATGTTACCGCTTTTTTATCAGGATAGCGAAGCAGGTAGCGTTGAAATATTACGCACGCTGTATAAAGCAGGTGTACGTGTTTTCGAATATACCAACCGAGGTAAATCGGCTTTGCCGAACTTTAAAAAGCTAAAGGAAGTACGCGATGCCGAAATGCCTGATCTTTATCTGGGTATCGGAACCATTAAAACCCCTGCTGATGCAAATGCTTTTATCGAGGCAGGAACAGATTTTATTGTGGCACCGATCATAAATCCGGCAGTTGCCGAAATTGCCAACAAAATTGGTATGTTATGGATCCCGGGCTGTATGACACCGACTGAAATCAGCATTGCCCAGGAGCATAAGGCCATGCTGATCAAAATTTTTCCTGCCAATATTTTAGGCCCTGAATTTATTTCGTCAATTAAAGATCTTTTCGCCGGACAGCTGTTTATGCCTACCGGTGGAGTGGAAATTAATGCCGATAATTTAAAAACCTGGTTTAAAGCTGGTGTTTGTGCCGTAGGTATGGGCAGCAAATTAATCAGTAAAGATGTAATGAGCAAAGAGCTTTACGAGGAGTTATTCGACAATACCAAATTAGCACTTGATCTAATACAGCAGAGCAAATAAAAATTTAACAAACCTAACCAAATGAACCAACCCAAAACAAGCAAATATAGATGGACCATCTGTTTGCTGTTATTCTTAGCTACGACCATAAATTATTTAGATAGACAGGTACTTTCTTTAACCTGGACAGATTTTATTAAACCGGAATTTCATTGGGACAATAACGACTATGGAAATATAACGGCCCTGTTCTCTATTTTTTATGCGATATCCATGCTTTTTGCAGGTCGTTTAGTTGATAAACTGGATACAAAAAAGGGCTTTTTATGGGCCATTGGTGTTTGGTCGGTAGGCGCCTGTTTGCATGCTTTCTGCGGTATTGCAACTGCAGGTATCATCAATGGAAACTGGTTTGTAGGTTTTGAAGGTGCTAAAGAAATTATTGCCCGTGTTAACGATACAGGTTTGGTGGTTTCGGTAAGTGTTACCCTCTTTATTTTTGCCCGTTTTGTACTGGCGGTTGGAGAGGCTGGAAACTTCCCGGCTGCAATTAAAGCCACTGCCGAATACTTTCCTAAAAAAGACCGGGCATTTGCAACCAGTATTTTCAATGCTGGTGCTACTGTTGGTGCATTGGCTGCCCCTATTACCATTCCTTTTATCGCCAAAGCTTATGGTTGGGAAATGTCGTTCATTATTATCGGTGCATTAGGTTTTATATGGATGGGCTTATGGGTTTTCGTATATAACAAGCCAGAATTACATAAAAGGGTTAGCGCTGAAGAATTGGCCTATATTCAACAAGATGTAATCAACGACCGGAAATTGGCCGATTACGTTGAAGAAACCAAAGAAAAAGTTTCGTTTATCGATTGTTTTAAATACAAACAGACCTGGGCTTTCGCCTTTGGTAAATTTATGACCGATGGTGTTTGGTGGTTCTTTTTATTCTGGACCCCTGCTTACCTGAAATCGGTTTACGGGATGGATTCTACTCAAAGTGCATTACCATTATTTGTGCTTTACATGATTACCTTGCTTTCTATTATCGGAGGATGGTTGCCTACTTATTTTGTAGATAAAAAAGGCATGAATCCTTACGAAGGCAGAATGAGGGCCATGTTGATTTTTGCATTTTTCCCGCTATTGGCTTTGGCCGCACAACCTTTAGGCCACATTACCTATTGGATTCCGGTAATCATTATCGGTATTGCGGGTGCAGCCCACCAGGCATGGTCGGCAAATATATTTTCTACTGTGGGCGATATGTTCCCTAAAAAAGCCATTGCAACCATTACCGGCATAGGTGGTATGGCCGGTGGCTTAGGCTCTTTCATTATTAATAAAGGCTCTGGTTTGCTGTTCGACTATACGGGCAAAAACGAGATTGTTTTTATGGGGTTTAAAGGTGAAGAGGCCGGCTATTTCATTATATTTTCCATCTGTGCGGTATGTTATTTAATCGGATGGACGGTAATGAAAACCTTAGTGCCAAAATATAAAGTAATCGAACTAAAATAAACCAAGGGTTGATGTTAGGGAAGCTTTCTGAACCATCAGCCTTTTTATACAAACGAATCTATACTTAAACTATAGATTTAACATTAATTTAACCCTAACAACAATTAAAATTGAGTACAACGCTAAACCTCGAAAGTATTTTCGTTGAAGAGAGCCAGATTCCAGATGAATTTAGGCTCACGGAAGAAATCAATCAAAAGGAGTTTCTATCAAATGGGGAAATGAAACCATGGAACGGACCGTTTAATGAAGTTTTTTCTCCGGTATGCGTAAAAACCCCTGAGGGCTTAAAACGAAAGCGTATCGGTAGTTTCCCGGTATGTACAGAAAAAGAATCGACAGAAGCTTTGGATGCTGCCGTAGCTGCTTATGATAATGGTCGTGGGCAATGGCCAACCATGAGCGTTGCCGACCGCATTGCCTGTGTAGAAAACTTTACCCATAAAATGATTGAGCAAAAGGAAATTGTTGCCAAGCTTATTATGTGGGAAATCGGTAAATCTTATGCTGATTCGGTTAAAGAGTTCGACCGTACTGTAGAATATATCTACGCGACCATCGATGCCTTGAAAGATATCGACAGGCAGTCATCACGTTTTGAAATAGAGCAGGGAATCGTGGCCCAGGTGCGCCGTTCTCCGCTTGGAGTGGTGCTGTGTATGGGGCCGTTCAATTATCCTTTAAACGAGACTTTTACAACCCTGATCCCGGCTTTGATTATGGGCAATACGCTTTTATTCAAACCACCTAAACATGGTACTTTATTACATTACCCTTTGCTGGAAGCTTTCCGCTCCAGTTTTCCAAAAGGAGTGGTGAATACCATTTATGGCCGTGGCAATACCATTGTTCCGGGATTGATGAAATCGGGAAAAATCAATGTGCTTACTTTGATCGGTTCCAGTAAAGTAGCCAATGAACTTAAAAAACTGCACCCTAAAGTAAACCGCTTAAGGGCTATTTTAGGTCTGGATGCCAAAAATGCGGCCATCATCACCAAAGATGCCGACCTGGATTTAGCGGTTTCTGAAACCGTTTTAGGCTCACTTTCTTTTAACGGACAACGTTGTACCGCGATTAAAATCGTTTATGTACACCGCAGTTTGGCACAGGAATTTTTAAAGCGTTTATCGGCAGAAGTAGAAAAACTGAAATTCGGTATGCCTTGGGAAAAAGGGGTAAACCTTACTCCATTACCTGAGTTGAATAAACCTGAATATTTAAAAGAATGTATTGATGATGCCGTTTCGCATGGGGCAAAAGTAGTAAACAAAAATGGTGGACAAACGTTAGAAACTTTTGTTTATCCTGCCATTGTTTATCCGGTAAACAGCAACATGAAATTGTATCGCGAAGAGCAGTTTGGTCCGATTGTTCCTGTTGTGCCTTTTGATGATCTGGAAGAACCTATCGAGTATTTAATCGGTTCGCCACACGGCCAGCAGGTGAGTATTTTTAGCAACAATGCTGCGGTAATTTCTTCGTTAATCGATCCTTTGGTTAACCAGGTCAGCCGTGTAAATATCAACTGTCAATGTCAGCGTGGACCAGATGTGTTCCCTTTCACTGGACGTAAAGACAGTGCCGAAGGAACCCTTTCTGTAGTAGATGCCTTGCGTTCATTCTCGATCCGCTCTTTGGTAGCCACTAAGTTTACTGAAGATAATAAAAAGTTACTGAACGAAATTGTGAGAGGAGATGATTCGAACTTCTTAAGCACGAAGTATATTTTTTAAAAGGTCACTTTATAAAACTAAGCCGCAAAAACATGGATGTTAATCTGTGGATTTGCGGCTTTTTTTTGTTTTGTATTCTTAGCTGTCATTCTGAGGGGGTAATTTATTGTGTAAAATCAATATGAGTGACGTTTAATTGATTTGTTTTGCCATACAGCACGGTCTTGCCTCGGCTCGCCGCCGCCGAATGGCTCTTTCTTTTTGGCATCAAAAAGAAACAAAAAATGCCGGCTGAAAATTTTTCTTTTGAAGCCAGTTGTGTGGCTAGAACAGTGCAGCCCGAAAAATTTGTTAGGCCGGATTTAAGTAGAACGGGGTACCGTGCTATGGCCTAGCTGGATGGAAATACGAAATCGGTTAAAGCGCTGATTAATATTAGTTTATAGAATAACATCAATGGTAGCGCAGTGAAGAATCTCCAAACGAAAGGCAGAACACAGATCAACTTATTTTTAAGAAGATATTAACTAAGGGGCAATACGCTTAACTAAAAGATCCTTCACTGGCGTTCAGGATGACAACTATATTTTTTACTTCAAACTCTTCGCTAAACTCAACTTCAACTCCTTAATCCCTTTTACAACCAATCCTGCAACCTGTTTAGCGCCCTCGGGACTTAAATGTGTATCGTCTTTTTTGCCTTTTGGATAATTTACATTTCCCGAATCAACATGGTTGAATAATTTAATTGAAGGCTCATCCCCCAAACGGGTCAATAAACTTTCTGTTTTAGCCAGCATATCAATTAAGGGTATATTTAGCGAATCGGCCACCTGACGGGTAACCCTTGGATAGTCGCCATGCGAATCGATTAAAACACCATTTTTGAAACTTCTGCGGGAGATTGGCGTGAGTAAAACCGGAAATGCTTTTTTGCTCCGGGTTTCTTTTACATAATTCACCAGATTGATCTTAAAATCGGCCAATGAAACACCAACTGTTGGCTTATCAACTTTTTCATCATTATGTCCAAACTCTATAAAAACATAATCACCTGGATTTAACTGTGCTAAAATTGGGTCCCAACGTTTTTCGGCCCTGAATGATTTGGTACTTCTTCCATTTAAAGCCCGGTTATCAACCGTTACATCGGTTTTAAAGTATGATTGTAAAGCCATGCCCCAACCGGTTTCCGGATAAGCTTTTTCTTCTTTATTGGCTGCGGTAGAATCGCCGATGATGTACAGCTTTGTTTTCATTTGAATAAAAGTAAAAGAGAATAAAACAGCTAAGGCTCCTGCCGCAAAAATCTTAAGGAAATTGGTTTTCATTTTAATTAATTTGTGAGTGGGTTCCATTGATCCATTCCGCTCAGTATATTTTTTAAAGTATAATTTTTAGCCTCTTTATTAGTGAGCTGTTTCGTCCAGGCTAATCTTGTTCTGGTCAATGCCCCAGCACCTTTACTTTTATATTCAGCATAAAACGCGGTTAATTCCTTATCTGGGAACATCTTATCGCCTTTCCAGGCATTCCAGCCTTCAGGTAAAATGTGTTTTCCAATTTCACAGTTTAAGAATACCGTTTTTGCATACGGCCGCCATGGCCTGCCTAAATAAGCTTTCGTTACAGCAGTATCTGCAATGAGCTTACAATTTAGAAAAACAAATCCGAATTTCTGTTGCGCGGAGGTTGAAGCTGCGGTAACATAAGAATCGCTTAAACTTTTGATGGTACAATTTTGAAAGACTACCGTTGCCTTGCCGAAAATAAAATCGGTTGTGCCCTCGATATAACAGTTTTGATAATATTGACGACTATTTTCAATAGCGGCATAAAGCGTATCCTGATTGCCCAAAAACCTGCAGTTTTTTGCTATGAATCGATCACCTTCTACATGCAGCGCAACAGCCTGGCCAACGCGGCCGGCAGAATTGATAATGGTTAAATTTTCCAGGTGGATATCATTGCCTTGAACCAATACGGTAAAAGAGGTATAAGTGCTGAATTTCCTATTGCCAAACTGGTCATCACCTGCTGGATTAAGTTTGCCCGAATAATCATTGAAGGTAATGATGGTATTTTCTACATCTTCTCCTATAATCCAAATCCTGATTTTCCAGGATGGAATAGTCAATTTTTCTTTATAAGTACCCTTTTTAATATAAATCTTAACTTCTTTCTCGCCTAAATCCCTTACCGAATTTACAGCCTCCTGAATGGTTTTGTAATTTCCGCTGCCATCCTGTGCAACGGTTATTTCTGAAGGATATTTAGGATCTTGAGCGTGGAGATAAAGAAAGGGAGCGATAACCAAAATAAGTATTGCAATAAATTTCAGATGAGATATTCTTGTCATTCTTTTCGATTAAATCTACAGCATAAAGTTCATTAAAAAAGGGCAGATTAAAACCTGCCCTTATCAATTATAAAATTAGTTTCTCCACCTGGGATCGCCGACTCCATTCGTTTTTAAATCTGACTGGCTAACGGTAAAATTGCCAGTTGCGGCAGCAGTAAAGCCCGGATTTAATGTGGTAAATGTTCCGGTATCGTATTTGGCACCAACAGTTACACTGCCTGAAATAAAAGTTGGAGCATTGAAATAATTATTTGCGGTAAAATTAGCGCTAACAATTGTGGTTAATACCTGATTTGTTAAAATACCGCCAGAGTTTGCTACAATATTTTTTGAAAAGTAAATTTCATGTTTAGCCAACCGAACGTAAAACAACCTATTACCCGCGCCATTACAAATTCCGTTAAGTGTATTGGTGGCAACGGTAATTACTGAAGTAATGGCCGGAAAATTTGTAGCGCCCGCTGGGTCCATTCTAAAAAAGTCTCTGGCCAAAACAGATGCATATACCGTATTGTTAGTGAAATTTAATGTTTTGGCTAAGCCTGATCTAAAATCGATAAAATCTCCACCACTACATTCTATGTTACTGATTACATTTCCTTTAAAAGTTACCGATTCGATAAGTGTTTTTAAATTTACATAGAATAGCCCTTTAGTATAGTTTTTTACAACTGAATTTTCAAGCAGAAAATGGCCATAAACGTTATCAGATGCTTCATCGTAGATAAAGGTTTGATTTCCGTTTAAGGATCCGGTACCATCCAATACCACATCTTTAATGGTTAAACCTGCATTAGCCTTTAATCTAAGAACCATCCCGTTAATAATTGGCCTGTCAGTTGGTTTTGTTCCCCTTATGGTAATTGATTTTGAGGCAATAACATCTGCATTAACCGTATAAGTGCCGGGAGCGAGACCGAAAACGGTGCCTGCAGCAGCATTTGTAATCAGAGTTGCCAGGTTATCTGATGGACTTACTAATGTTGCGCCTGTAAAATTATAAAGTGTGGTAAAAGCTGCTGTTCCTCTAACCTTTGTTCCGGCCAGCAATTTTGCCGTGTAATCCGTTTCTCCGGTTAAGCCTGTTATGGTTGCTTCTCCGGCTGCAATTTCTGCAGCGGTAACGGTATGCGTAATATTTCCAGGTGTTACGGTAACTGAAGTTGCTGTTTCGCCAGGTGTCCAGTTTAATACAACAGAAGTAGCCGTTATTTTGGCCTGGTTTACCGTTTGGAAAATCTGTTCGGATTCTGTTTTTGCAGAAGTGCTAACCCATTTGGAATCTGCAACACCCTGTGCAACACCTTTTACCCTAATTGAATATTGCGTATCGCCTATTAATCCGGTTACGGTATAGGGTAATTGAGCTGCAGTAATGCTGGCAATTGATTTTACCGGGGTGCCGGTAAAGTCGGCATTATCGTATACCTCGATGGTATAAGAAGTGGCATTGGGTACGGCGTTCCATGTTAATTTAACACCGGTTTTATTAACTATTGTTGCGGTTAAGCCAGGGCTGGAAAATACCCTGTCTACGTTAAGTGTGGTAATTTCTTCCAGATTGTCTTTTTTGCATGCCGATAAACAAACTGTCGCCATGAGTAAGAAGGTGTATGTATATCTATTAATCTTTTTCATAACCTTGAGTTTATAAGTTTAATGGCTTATTGTTTAACAATCCGTTAGATAAATCCAAAAATACCTGCCATATCGGCCAATATTGCTGTTGATTTGGTTCTTTTGTATAAAGGGCATTCCAGTAAGAAACCGTTTCGCCTGTTGTAACCATGGTCCATGCTTTGTTTGAAGTATAGCCTAAAGCAACACCCTGGGCATCGGTATCCCCAAATTTCAATCCATAAATCTCTACCGTTTCGCCATTTGCAGCTGTTCTGTAATAAATTTTAGCAGGCAAAGCCGCATATTTTCCTTGTCTGCTTTCTAGCTGCTGTAATTTAGTTTTGGCTTCAGCCAGTTTCGTGCCCAGTAAATTCCAGCGGATCAGGTCACTTTTCCTTAGCATTTCTCCTGTAAATTCTAAAGCTCTTTCATTTACTACTGCATCAAAAAATGTATTTTTAGAGGCAGTTGCTGTGGCCATAAAAGCGGTAACTTTTGTTGGTGCAGTTGGGAAAGCGCGGTCACGGATCATTTTTAAATATGGTGCAGCTGCTGCCGGGCCATCAATATCGTTAACTGCTTCAGCAGCCATTAACACGACATCTGCATAACGCATATACATCCAGTTTAATCCATCATCATTGGTAGAAGTTACCCTTCTTTTCATCCATTCGTAACGGTATTTCCCAAAGTATAAACGGCCAAGTGCCGATGGTACCTGAGCTGCGCCTTTTGTGCCGTCGCCGCCATCCCATTCGTATGGAACTACGGTTACATCCCTTCGTACATCTTCATTTTCATATTCGTACAGCATAATCGGATTAGGTCCATCTGTTCCGCCTTTATTCTGGCCGGTATACTGGTCTGTTTTTAGATGTTTTACCCCTAAATCAAAAATCACACGGCCTCTGCCATCGCTAAATGGAATTTCCCACATGGATTCTAAGCCGGCGGCACCGGTTTCCTCGTTCAGTTTTCTGAACACCTCTTCAAATCCAAGCAATCTTAATTTACCACTTGCAATAATTTCCAGGCATTCTTTTTTGGCAATGGCATACATTTTATCGTGCGATAATTCCGGATCAGAACTTAACCTTACTGTTCCGTCAAGGCGCTGTGCATAACCACCGGCTGCAAGTGCCAAGCGTGCCCTTAAGCCTTTTGCAAAAGCTTTGCTTACGCGTTCTACTTTAGCTGTTATGTTATTCTCACCAGGCCACGGCAGGTAACCTGCAGCCTCATTTAAGTCGGCTAACAATTGTTTATAAATTACATCTCTGTCATTTCTTGGCAAATAAGATGTTGCAGAGGTAATGGGTTCAAAACGTGCCGGCACATCTCCCCAGCCTTTGATAAGATCGTTGTATAGAACAGCCCTTAAGGTTAAAATTTCGCCAAGGATCTGTGCCATTACGGGGTTACTTTGTATATTGCCGTACGTTCTTATTCCTCTTATGGCCAGGTTAGCCCTTTCAATGCCTTCGTAAAACTTAGCCCATGCATTATCTGTGGTGTTCATTTGGCCATTGTTCACACCACAGTTGTAATTAGATAATTTTGCTTTGTCATCATCAACCGATTTTAAGGTATTGTATACTTCTGTATCGTTGTTAAGCCCATAATACACTAAAAAACGTCCCCTGTAGGAGTTGGTTTCGCCAAAAGATTGCAGCACACCTGCTATGGCACCTTCCGCCAAACTTGGTGTCGAAAAAATAACAGACTCATCAAGCGTAGATTTAGCCGGTGCATCCAATGTTTTTTTACAGCTGCTAACAAGTGTTATTCCGGTAATGATGAACAGCGTATATATAATTTTTTTCATTTTCGTAAAATTAAAAGATCTTCTAAAAATTAACATTTAGCCCGAATAGGTAAGATTTGCTTCTTGGATATGCAGAGTAATCAACTCCTGGTGTAAGCGGCGTATTCCGTCTGGTCGAAACCTCTGGGTCAAAGCCCGTATAATTAGTCCATAGCCACACGTTATAAGCAGAAGCATAAAACCTTAATTTTTTCATTTTTAATTTGCGTGATATTTTTTCAGGAAGGGTATATCCAAGGGTCAGGGTCGATAACCTTAAAAACGAACCATCTTCTACCGCCCAGTCGCTTAGCACAAAAGTTTTG
The DNA here is from genome assembly GCF_005938645.2 of Pedobacter sp. KBS0701. NCBI lineage: Bacteria > Pseudomonadati > Bacteroidota > Sphingobacteriia > Sphingobacteriales > Sphingobacteriaceae > Pedobacter > Pedobacter sp. KBS0701. The sequence continues at coordinate 5,076,983 of NZ_CP042171.1, read as the reverse complement.
GTATATGGCGACCATAAAGTGGTGTTTGCATTCATGGCTGTTAATTCAGCTGGGTCGTTACTAATTGTTCCGTCTGCCCTTAAATTTGTCCAGCGTTGTCCGCTTTCCATAACTGAAATCAGATTTCTTGAAGCGTATTTACTGGTTGAGGTATATTCAATTTTATTGGCATTGTACACATCGTTTCCATAGCTCCAGTTAAAATATGCACCAAGATCAAAATTGTAAATTCTCGAATTAAGTGAGAAACCACCAGTGTTTAATGGGTTGGTATTGCCGATAATAGACCGGTCGGATAAATCGATCTTTCCGTCTCCTGAAAGATCTTGAATTTTCATTGTGCCCGGGCGTACTGTGCCTACAAATGAAGTAGCGTCAACTACTCCTGGCTTTAATATCCATTTGCCGCTTGTGGCGTTGTAGCCAGTAAAATCAGATACTTCGTATCTGCCGGCACTTTTGTAGCCATAAATACGACCAATTGAGGCACCTTCTTCTACCAAGTAATCTACACCAATTTCTGTTGATGCCCAGCCTGAAGTACCATTTATATTTTTAACCGAACCTAACGAAAGCACTTTGTTTCTGTTGAAACTGATATTGGCGTTTACGGTTAAATCGAAGTTTTTCTCTTTGATTGCACTCCAGTTTACCGAAAATTCTAAACCCTTATTTTGGGTCTGGCCCAAATTGCGGTATTGGTTATCGTATCCGGTACCTCCCAGTGGGAATAAAATCAGTAAATTTTTAGTTTTATTCAAGTAGGCATCAATGGTACCGGTTACTTTCGAATCGAATAAAGCAAAATCCAACCCAATGTTTCTGGTTACGTTTGTTTCCCATTTCAAATCGGGATTAGCCATTGTTTTGGAAGCTGCCCAGTAATTACTGAAACCATTTGTAAAGTTGGTATTAGAATTCTGGAAAGACTGGGTGATTTGCCCGGGAGGGATGTTGTTATTACCTGCCGCACCATAACTGGCTCTTAATTTCAAATCGGATAACCATGATTTTGTTCCCTGCATAAATTTTTCCTGTGAAATTCTCCACGCACCAGAAACTGAGGGAAAATAACCCCAATGATTTTCCGGCGAAAATTTAGAAGAACCATCGGCCCTGAAGGTTGCGCTTAACAAATATTTGCCTTGATAATCGTAATTGGCCCTGCCAAAAAACGAGAATAATTTATCATCCGGAGAAAAGTTATTATCTATAATAGCAGCTTTACCTTGTGTAGTCAATACCCGTGTTTGGTCGAAAGTGAAGGTTTTCGGGAAACCACGAACTTCATTGGTTAAAATATTCTGTTCTGTTTTGATAAATTCCTGACCCAATAAAACATTAAGATTGTGGTTTTTGCCAAGGATTTTATTAAAGCTGTAATTAAGTGTATTGGTGTTTCTAAAGCTGTTCCTATTGGCATTGGTAGAAGTAAGTACTGGGAAATTAGGCGCATCGGCCAGGTTTTTTACGTAATAAGTAGTAAGGCCGTAAAAGCGATCCTGATCACTGCGGAGGCCATCATAACCAACCTCTGAACGCAATCTTAGATTATCAATGATTTCGTAAGTTGCTGCGCCATTTATATTGTAGGTTTTTCGGTGAACATACTGATCATTATCCGAAATGGCCACCAGTGGATTATAGAGGTTAAATTCATCATTGGTATCTGTTGATGCTGTTAAGCCCGGTACAGGGAATGATGGATATAGAATCGCATATTTCAAACGCGAATCGGCTGATGATTTTTCATTTTGCTCGTTAGCCCCGCCGCCATTGGTTTTGGTATCGGAATAGCGGAACCCAAAATCTAAAGTTAAGGCGTCGTATAATTTGTGGTTTAATTTGAAATTAATGTTCTGTCTTTTAAAATCAGACATTTGCATAATGGCCTTATCAGTTACAAAACTGTGACTTAAGCTGTATTTTGTTTTATCGCTTCCGCCGGTAATGCTTAGATTTTGATTAAAGGTTGTTCCTGTACGACCAAAAACCAGATCTTGCCAGTCATTTTCCGCGATATTATCGAACAGGTCTATATCTTGATAATTCCCAAAATATTGAGTGTAATCAGTTGGTGTACCATCTAGAAGTGATCTCTCGTATTGCCAGTGCACATAATCAGATGCCGATAACACACCCAGTTTCTTCGCTAGTTTTCTGGTGCCACCAAAAACATTATAAGCGATATTCGTTTTTCCATCTTTACTGTTTTTGGTTGTAACAAGTATTACCCCGTTAGCACCCCTCGCTCCATAAATGGCCGTTGATGAGGCGTCTTTTAGTACATCGATTGATTCGATATCCTGCGGAGCAATATCAGCTATTGAAGTTACCGGGAACCCATCAACAATATAAAGTGGCGAGTTATCGCCGGTGATGGAACCGCCTCCCCTAACCCTTACGTTAATCTGTGCATCCGGCGAACCTTCTGACGATGAAATATTAATCCCGGCTACCCGTCCCTGAATGGCCTCTAGTGCAGAAGATACCGGAGCCGCAGCAATCACATCAGCGCCTACAGAACCAACAGCGCCGGTTAAGTCTTTTTTACGTACGGTGCCGTATCCAACATTAACGGTTACTTCTTCAAGATTGTTGGCATCCTCATCCAAAGCAACTGATAGTTTTGTTTCGTTTGTTACCGTAACATTTTTGGTTTTATAACCAATATAGGTAAAAGTTAAAACCGCACCATTTGCAGGGATGCTGATCTTGAAAGTGCCGTTAGCATCAGTACTGGTTCCATTTTTTGTGCCTGCTAGTGCAACACTTACACCAACCAGGACCTGTCCGTCTTTTTTATCTTTCACCGTTCCGGTAAGCTGCCTGTTTTGTGCCTGAGCCAATGATAATCCGATAAAAGAGAGAAATGTAAATAAGAGTAAGACTCTGCTCATAATTATTAATTTAGTAGATAAGATTTGGTTATTTAAGATGATGCAATCGCTTGCATGTAGAATATAATTCTATTTCGGAGCGTTATAGTTTGTTTATATTTGGTTACTTTTACTTAACAATTTTACAAACTAAAAAGCAATTGAAACCAGATTTAACTAAAAAAGTGTGCAAACGTTCCCAAAAACGTCAACCTAACGTTTATTAATGTTGGTGACTAAATCCACCTTAAGAGATATTTTTTGTAACTTGTACGCAATACGAACATGAGATTTGAAACATCTACCATAAAAGATATTGCTAAAGCATTAGGACTCTCTACATCTACGGTTTCCCGGGCTTTAAGAGACCGTTACGAAATTAGTGAGGAAACTAAAAAGCTGGTTTTAGCCTATGCCGAAAAGGTAAATTATCGTGCCAATCCGATTGCCAGAAGTTTAAAAGAGCGCCGTAGTTATTCTATCGGAATTATTGTTAGTGAAATTGCCAACAACTTTTTTTCTCAGGTGATAAATGGCATTGAATCAATTGCTTATGATAAAGATTATCATGTAATTATTTCTCAAAGCCACGAATCGTACAAACAGGAAAAACTAAACGTTGAACACCTGGCATCGCGTTCCATTGATGGTTTATTAATTGCACTTTCTTCAGAAACACAGGATATCGGTTACTTAAGGCATTTATACGCTAAGGGTTTACCCATTGTATTTTTTGATCGCGTACCGGAAGATTTTGAAACCCATAAAGTAATTGCCAATAACTTTAAGGGCTCTTTTGATGCCACAGAACATCTTATTTTATCAGGAAAAAGAACCATTGCCCATTTGACGAATTCAGAAAACCTTTCAATAACGAAAGAAAGGTTAGCAGGTTATAAAGCGGCTTTGGTTAAATATCATATCGAATTTAAGCCCGAACTGGTAAAATATTGCCAGCATGGTGGTATGCACAGCGCGGAACTGGAAGAAGCGGTGAAAGAACTTTTGCCGCTTAAACCCGATGGGATTTTTATCTCGAGCGACCGCTTAACCACAGGTTGCATTATGGCTCTGAAGAAAACCAATCCTGAAGTGGCACATAAAATTGCGATTGCAGGTTTTACCAATTCCAATCTTGTCGAATTGTTTTCGCCATCCTTAACCTCAGTTAAACAGCCTGCATTCGAAATGGGACAGGTGGCCACCGAATTATTGATTTCGATGATCGAAGCTAAAAGGCCTGTTACCGAGTTCGAAACCAAGGTTTTGGATACGGAACTGGTGAAGAAGCGCTGAATGCCAATCGGTTAGCGTATGGCGCAAGGCGTTGAGTGCCTGGCGCTAAGCGTGTGGTGGTTAGCGTTTAATGCTACGTTCGAATAAGCACTCCGATTTAACAGATGTTCTGATTATGCGCATCGTATGAAACGCTTATCGCTAAGCGCCAAACGCTATTCTCCAAACTAATTATTACCTTTGCAGCATGGTAGAAATCATATTAAAAAAGGGTAAAGAAAAAGCGGCATTACAAAGACATCCATGGGTATTTTCCGGAGCATTAGAAAAAGTTAAGGGAAAACCTGAAGATGGTGATGTCGTAAAAGTTTTTGCTTTCGATCATGAATTTCTCGCCTATGGATATTTCAATAGCAATTCGCGTGTTGCTGTTCGCTTGTTAGAATGGGACGAAACACAAACCATTGATCACAATTGGTACCAGAACCGGTTAAAACAAGCCATTGCTTCGCGTCATTTTATTTTAAGCGAACAGACCAATACCTGTCGTTTAGTTTTTAGTGAAGCCGATTTTCTGCCTGGCTTAATTGTCGACAAATATGCCGATTTCCTGTCGTTGCAGATTTTAAGTTCCGGAATTGAAAAGGTTAAAACAGAGATTGTAGAATTACTAAAGGCAGAATTAAAACCGAAAGGCATATTCGATAAAAGTGATGCCACCGCACGTACTCACGAAGGTTTACCTATTGAAAACGGATTGCTTTGGGGCGAAAATCCACCAGAATTTTTAGAGGTAAAAGAAAATGGAATTATTTATAATATCAATATTGCTGAAGGACAGAAATCAGGCTTTTATTGCGATCAGCGGGATAACAGAAGTATTTTAGCCGGTTATACAAAAGATAAAAAAGTTTTGGATTGCTTTAGCTATAGCGGTGGTTTTAGCCTCAACAGTTTGGCTAATGGTGCAGCAAGTGTTACCAGTGTTGATAGTTCAGGACTGGCTGTAGAAACCTTAAAGCAAAACATAGCCTTAAATAAATTCGATGCTGATAAAGTTACAGCTATCCAGTCGGATGTAAATAAACAACTCAGGGCTTTTAAAGAATCGGGCGAACTGTTTGATGTGATTGTGCTTGATCCACCTAAATACGCACCTTCGCGTTCAGCGTTAGATCGTGCAGCCAGGGCTTATAAAGATTTAAACCGTTTAGGTATGCTGTTACTGGAAAAAGGTGGTCTTTTGGCTACTTTCTCTTGTTCAGGGGCAGTTGATATTGAAACATTTAAACAAATTATTGCCTGGGCAGCGCTTGATGCAGGCAAGGAAGTACAGATTATTAAACAATTCTGCCAACCAGAAGACCATCCGGTTCGGATTTCTTTCCCGGAAGGGGAATACTTAAAGGGATTGTTGTTAAGGGTGCTATAATTTATTCTTTTACCGGACAACATTAAACCACAAAGACACAAATTACCAGGTGATTTTAAACATTAACCAGGTGCTATCGTGTCTTTGTGATAAACTGAAAGAGGAATCTGATTATCCAACCATCACTTTGGCGGTAATGGCCAGTCTGTTCCAGGCATTAATGGTAACTATAGCCATAATTAGCTGTGCTAATTCCTGCTCGTTAAAAAAACTTGCTGCTTTTTGATAAGTTGCATCAGAAACATGGTGGCTAATTAAGGTTACTTCTTCTGTTAAAGCCAAAACAGCTTCTTCTTTTGCCGTAAACAAGGTTGTTTCTCTCCAGGCATTTAATAAATACAAACGTTGCTGGGTTTCGCCTATTTTACGGGCATCAGTTGCGTGCATGTTTAAGCAAAATGCACAGCCGTTAATTTGCGATGCGCGCATTTTGATCAATTCTAAAAGAATTGGATCTAATTTGCTGGTTGATAAATATTTTTCTAAACCATACATGGCCTGATAAGCTGCAGGTTCTACTTTTGGAATATCAATTCTACTTTCCATTTTATTTGTTTTTTGATTACGATGTAAAGTTCCGAATCCCGGTCTTGAAAAAACTTAATGTAGTTTAAGAAATGAATTTTCTAATGCAAGGCACAAAGACTTTCGCAAAGTGTGCTAAGTAGGGTTAAAAGTCCTGTTATTTTGACATTTAATGTTACTCGATAAAATGTATGCGATTCGTCATTTTGACCGCAGTGGAGAAATCGATGGATAATTCATTTAACAACAGAGCTTACAGATTTCTCCATTCCGCTTCGCTCCAGTCGAAAGGACGAAAATCAATAAGCCCAACGCTGTGTGCCCCGCGTTTCTTCTCTGCTAATTCCTTTGCGGTTAACAAACGATTATTTCTTCGCCCTGATTTTACTTAAAAATTCTGGAGTAAAGCCAAGGTAAGAAGCCAGCATGTATTGTGGCACACGTTGTACAAATTCGGGAAATAAACGATTAAAATGGCGATATCTTTCTTCAGCTGTCTGGCTATAGAGAAATTTTATCCTTCTTTGCGATGCCTGGTGGTTTTTTTGAAGGATCAATCTAAAATACCGTTCCAGTTTAGGCAGTTTATGAAACATTTCATCATAATGATGATTTTCGATAGCAATCACTTCAGTTGTTTCTGCCGCCTGGATATAAAATTCAGATTGCTCCTGAAAAAGAAAGCTCGTCAAATCGGTAATCCACCAGTTTTCTATGGCAAATTGAGTGGTCTGTTCAGCGCCCTTTATATCAATGAAATAAAGCCTTAAGCAGCCTTTTACCACAAAATAATTTGCCCTGCAGGTTTGCCCTTCCGCTAATAAAAAAGCTTTCTTTTTAACGGAAAAAGATTTGAGAAACGGTGCAAGAATTTCCTGTTCATCGTTGCTCAGATCTATAAATTTATTAATGTGTTTATAAAGTGTACTACCCATTTCCATACTATTGATCAGCTAAAATAGTTATAATTATAAAAATGGAATTAAAGGCTTAGCGTGAAAATGACTTATATAATCAGGCGGTAAAAGCCTGCCAAAAAGGAGAGTTAAAGACAATGGGCTAAAAGCAGGTGTATCTCTATCCGTCAAAGCTGATGACTGTTTCCAAGAATATTAACGGATACCAATACACCGTGATAGTTACCTCTTTACAAAGCACTTGTTACGAAGATAATAGTAAGGATTATTTTTGGAGTGAGACAAAGAGTAATCTGCTCATTAAAAAGCCTTAAGCTAATCACTTTCTAACAAATGGCCGGTTTTTAATTAATCCGGTCTTTTTTGTTTGTCGATGTTTCAAAAAATATGCTGGATTTCGTATAGGTTAATTCGGCGTTCGTCTATAAATACAAGTGCATGGTATAATAGCTCATAACTGGCTGAAACGTTTTCGCCAGAAAGCAGTCTTAATTACAAAACCACCTAATAATTAGGGATTTAAAATAAAGATTTATAAACATAAAATATTAAGGTCATGAAAACTTCTATTAAAAATTTATTCGCAGCAGCATTAGTAATGGTTACTTTAAGCAGCGCAACAATTGTAGCAAACGCAACAGAAAATAATTCCAGCTACACTGCATTAACAAATGTTAGAAACATCAGCAAAATTTTAGTTTCGGGAAACGTGAAACTGATCCTTGTTCAGGATGCAAAAGAAAGTGTTGAGGTTTATGATCAATATTATACCAAAAATGCCCTGGTACAACAGCAGGGAGCAGAACTTAGAATTAGCTCTTTTGATAAAAATGCCTTAACCGTAGTTGTGCGTGTAAATAACTTAACTGCTATAGAAGCTTCAAATACTGCAAGTGTAAGTACTGCCGGAAATTTCAACCTGTTAAACCTAAACATTGTTTTAAATGATGAGGCATCGGCAGATATTAAAGCCAACACCGTTAATTTATCAACCAATATTAAAGATGGTGCATCCTTAAAATTAGAAGGAACTACCGATTTACACCAGGCTGTAATGGGGGTAGCATCCAAAATAAACATGGCTGGTTTTAATGCGCTGGAAAGTAGTATCAGATTAACAGGAAAATCGCTTTTGGCAAACAGCAAATCCCGTTATGATGACATACAGGTTTCTTTATTAGAAAAACTATTCTAACTCCATCATATATTTTACCACAAAGGCGCTGAATTTAATTTCAGCGCCTTTTTTGTCAGCGAAGGTTTCGGACACTCCTGGTTATAACAAATATAGATTGCTCCGTCGTTCCTCCTCGCAATGACGAATTTTTTTTACAAATCAAATTTTATCCCCTGTGCTAAAGGCAGTGTATTCGAATAATTAATGGTATTGGTTTGCCGGCGCATATAAGCTCTCCAGGCATCAGAACCGCTTTCCCTTCCACCACCTGTTTCTTTCTCGCCACCAAAAGCACCGCCAATTTCTGCGCCTGAAGTACCAATATTTACATTTGCGATACCACAGTCAGATCCTTTGGCCGATAAGAACTGCTCTGCCTCTCTTAAATTCAAGGTCATAATGGCTGATGATAATCCTTGAGGAACAGCGTTTTGCAAAGCAATGGCCTCCTCTAATGTTTTGTACTTAATCAGGTATAAAATTGGCGCAAATGTTTCGTGTTGAACAATCTTGAAATCATTCTGAACCTCTGCAATGCAGGGCTTTACGTAACATCCACTCGTGTAGTCATCGCCAGATAAAACGCCACCCTCTACTAAAAACGTACCGCCTTCGGCCTTACATTTAGCTATAGAATCTAAGTAGGCTGCAACTGCATCGGTATCAATTAGTGGACCTACATGGTTATTTTGATCTAAAGGATCGCCAATACGCAATTGTCCGTAAGCTTTAACCAGTTTCGCAGTAAAAGCATCATATACACTTTCGTGTATAATTAATCTTCTTGTAGAAGTGCAACGCTGGCCTGCGGTACCAACCGCACCAAATACAGCACCAATTAAACTCATGTCTAAATCAGCATGTTCTGAAATAATAATGGCATTATTACCGCCAAGCTCTAACAAGCTTTTTCCTAACCGTGCCCCAACGGCAGCTCCAACTGCCTTGCCCATGCTTGTCGATCCGGTGGCAGAAATTAAAGGGATGCGACCGTCATTTGTCATGAGTTCGCCAACTTCCCTGTCGCCTAAAACGAGATTACAAACGCCTTCGGCGATATTATTATCTTTAAAAACCTTTGCAATAATATGCTGACAGGCAATGGCAGTTAAAGGTGTTTTTTCTGATGGTTTCCAGATGCAAACATTCCCACAAACCAAAGCCAAAGCCGCATTCCAGCTCCAAACCGCTACCGGAAAATTAAAGGCAGAAATAATTCCAACAATTCCCAATGGATGCCATTGTTCGTACATCCGGTGGTTCGGGCGTTCACTGTGCATGGTTAAACCATAAAGCTGCCTCGATAAACCTACTGCAAAATCGCAGATATCAATCATTTCCTGCACCTCACCAAATCCTTCCTGTAAACTTTTTCCCATTTCGTAAGAAACCAAAGTACCCAAGGCGTCTTTATGCACACGTAGAGCATCGCCAAATTGGCGAATAATTTCGCCTCTTTTTGGAGCAGGAACCGTACGCCAATCTGCAAAAGCTGCTTGTGCCTTTACAACAACCGCATCATAGTCTGCTTTGCCTGCAACTTTTGCCGAAGCAATCAGTTTACCATCAACAGGAGAAAAACTTTCTAGTGTATCGGTATTCGATTCGCCTCCCCAGTGGCTGCCTGTACTGTAGGCTGCGTTGCTCGCTTTAACGCCCAATTTATTTAAAATGGATTGAATATCTGTAGTCATATATCTAACGATTTACACAAAAAAACAAAAAATTAACAGAAAGGAGGCTACATTTGGGTCTTTACTTTATCACAATCTTTAATATCTTGCTTTAAAGTTAACTGACTTATAAAATCTTAAAAAATGAATAAAAAAATTATTGCCTGTGGCATAATGTTGGTTTCAGCTTTTACAGCTAATCCACTTTTTGCACAGGAACAGCCTGCAGAAAAATCGAGTAACTTAAATATTTACCGTGTAACTGCAACCAAAGTTAACGATCTGGTACATACCAAACTCGATGTATCTTTTGATTATGCAAAGCGATACCTATATGGTAAAGAATGGGTTACTTTAAAGCCTCATTTTTATGCTACAGACTCTTTAACCCTTGATGCGCAGGGAATGGATATTAAAACCATTGCATTGGTTGGTGCAAAAGGAAATACCCCGCTTAAATATGTTTATAAAGACAATAAGCTATACATCACCCTAAATAAAAAGTACACTAATGCTGAGAAGTATACGGTCTATATTGCTTATACTGCTAAACCTGATGAACTGAAGGTAAAGGGGAGTGCGGCCATAACCGACGCTAAAGGTTTATATTTTATCAACCCGGATGGCACCGATAAAAATAAGCCAACACAGATCTGGACACAGGGTGAAACAGAATCATCTTCCGCATGGTTTCCCACTATCGATAAGCCTGATCAGAAAACTACCGAAGAGATTTCAATAACCGTAAAATCGAAATATACAACACTTTCTAACGGAAAATTGTTGAGCCAGAAAGCCAATGCAGATGGAACCCGAACTGATACATGGAAAATGGATTTGCCCCACTCTCCGTATTTGTTTATGATGGCTGTGGGTGAATTCAAAATCACAAAAGATATTTATAAAGGCAAGGAAGTGAGTTATTACCTGGAGCCTAAATACGCGCCTTACGCCAAACAGATTTTTGGTAAAACACCTGATATGATCCGGTTTTACAGCAATTTGTTAGGTGTGGATTATCCATGGAACAAATACGCACAGGTGGTGGCCAGAGATTATGTTTCGGGTGCAATGGAAAATACGACCGCTACGTTGCACGGCGAACAGGTACAAAAAACCGATAGAGAGTTATTGGATGAAAATGAAGAAGGAACCATTGCACACGAGCTTTTTCACCAGTGGTTTGGCGATTACGTAACGGCCGAATCGTGGTCTAACTTAACCATGAACGAATCTTTTGCCACCTTTGGCGAGGTAATCTGGCATGGGCATGATGCAGGTCAGGATGCTGAAGATAAATCGCGTTACGAAAAACTGCAATCTTACCTTGGTTCGACTAAAAAAGGTGAAAGTCCGGTTTTGGCCCGCTTCTATTATAATGATAAGGAAGATATGTTTGATAATATCAGCTATGCCAAAGGATCTATTATTTTGTATGCCTTAAAAAACCAGATGGGTGATGCTGCTTTCTACAAATCGCTTAACCTTTACCTTACTACCAATGCCTTTAAAAACGGCGAAACACACCAATTACGTTTGGCAATGGAAGATGTTACCGGAAAAGATTGGAGTCCTTATTTTAATCAATGGTATTACAATGGTGGTCACCCGGTTTTAAGTATAGATTATGGTTATGAAAACGGCAAGGCAACAATTAAAGTTAAACAAACACAGGATTCGAGTGTGCAGACCTTTACGTTGCCTATAAAAATTGATATTTATGTAGGTGGTAAAAAAATCAGGAAAGAAATTCTGATTAATAGTCGTGAGCAGAATTTTAGTTTTGACGTGAGTGCAAAACCAGATTTAATCGATTTTGATGTAGATAAGATTTTAGTTGGCGAAACCCATGACAATAAAACCGCAGAAAACTATTATTTCCAATACAAAAATGCCCCAAGTTATGCCAATAGAATTGAAGCCTTACAATTTATTATGCAGAGCAAGGCCAACAGCGGTCAACTGGTGTTGTTAGAAGGTTTAAATGATAAATCGGCAGATTTACGTGCATTAAGTATAGATGGCATTAATTTAGAAGATGCTCAGATTAAAGCAGCAGCTTTGCCGGTTTTACTTCAGATTGCCAAAACAGATAAAAATACCGAAGCAAGATCAGCTGCAATTGTGAAACTAGCCGCAACCGGCGATCAGGCTTATAAAACTTTAGTGTTAGAAAGTTTAAAAGATAGATCGTACAAGGTAATTGCTGCTGGTGTTGATGGCCTGGCCAAACTGGCACCGCAGGAAACTATTTCAGCCATCGCATCGTTAGATGAAGATACAAGAGCGCATATTGCGCCTTCAATCGCATCCTTGTACATCAACGAACCAAAGGATGATTATCAGGCATTTTACGATAACATTATGCTTACCGGTGATAGGAATAAAGTTTTTGGCGTAGTTGGTCAGTATTTTCAGTATCTGAGAGCCAACACTAACCCTGCAGTTACTGAGCAAGGTATAACGAACATTAGTAACGCCATTGAAAGATTAAAGTTACAACCCTATTTAAACAAGCAATTGGCTGGTGCTTATACTGCAGCTGCTCAAGCCAAAACACAACAAGCAGCCGCAGTAAGCGGAGAGGCTAAAACAAAGCTGGGCAAGCAGGCCGAATTATTTAAAAAAGGCGCAGCTGATTTAGGGAAAGAATAATAGCAAAATCTCATTTGAAGAAAAGAGCTGGCATGGAAACATCGCCGGCTCTTTCTCTATGCAATAATGAAGTTTGATTAATGCTATTCCAAAACGATTATTTTTAGCCTTTTAAATAACACTATAGTCATGAGGCGGTATTCATATTTGTGATTCCATTTCGAACTTGTCACTTTGAGCCTGTCGAAACGCTTTAGAGAGTATTTAAACAGGTCCTTCGACAGGCTACCATTGATAGAATCCACTAGTGTGGTCGTCATTCTCGCGCATGCGGGAATCTTAAAGCGCTTGCATTACGATTCCCAATCGAGTTGGGAATGACGATCTCTTGTAGTCTAAAATTCTGAGTAAAAAAGCTATGACTCATATTGATTTTAAACAATTAATTAACCCTCAGGATGACAATTATATATTTATGATACAGATCAGGGCGACGGCACTCTAATAATTTGTTTTAGAGATTTTGGAAATGAACAGTTCTGCCTATAGCAGCTGATAGCCCTGCTATCCCTCCAAGTCCTCACTCGTTCCTCACTGCGGGCTTTCCGTTCTATCAGGTTTATAAACGGCGAGTGGTACATTTTAGCCTGTGCAACCTCAAATAGTAGCATGAACAGTTGTTTATAAACGGGATTGGAATGGCAGCTCACGATTGAAAATCGGGACTATAATGTAAAGCCCGACTAACAATAATCAAGCTACGGGCCTTGCTTTCCAAAAACAATAATAATAACTTACCCATAAAAATCACTAGTTGCAGTTATCCTTTCTCCTCGTATCAATAATATAAACAATCTGCCAGCCCTTATCTCCTTTTACCAGCTGAAAGGAATTAACCCCACACTGGCTAAATTTTTCGCCCAGATAAAATTTATAGTCTGTCCAAACAGAAGCCAAAGGACCGTCGATTAATATTTTGGTAAACACAATACGCTCATCGTATTTTTCCTGGTGTGGAGTGCCGGTAAATTTGATAAAGTTGTTAACGGATTCCGAACGTATACTTACTTTTGCTTCTTTGTTAGTGATGGTTTGCATTATTGCTTCTGGTGCAAAGGCACTTCTGGTTAAAGTGCTGTCTCCATCTTTCATACCCTTAAAAAGGTTATTTATGGTTTTTTTAACCGCACTTTCTTCATCGCTTTGTGCGAAGCCATTTGTAATAAAACATAGTAAAAACAGGGCAAAAATGACTAATCCTTTCATGACTTCTTAATTACGTATATACCATAAATTTATAGTATTTTTGTAAAAGAAGGGAAAAGGAACCGCGATGTTGCAAAAAATCTATCGATTATCCACACATCTTAGTCACAGTTAATAAGCTTTATAGTCAGCTGTTTACGCTGTTTTTAGCTGTTGATGTTAATAATTATTTTAAAAACGAATAATTAAAATTGGTAAACTTATAATGTGTTTTTCTGCTAATTGGCACGGTTCTTTAATAGTATAATATATGGAAGAAGAATTCTTTTTTGAATCCAACGAAGATGCACAACGCTCGGTAGAACGTTACGAAGAGATGCTCCGCAATCAGGATCAGTATTTTTTCGATGCAGGCGCTTTTGAATACATTGTAGATTTTTACATTGAGAAAAATGATCCGGTCAAAGCTTTGCAGGTAGTTGATTTTGCAATCAGTCAACACCCCTATGCAACAGTCTTTTTAATCAAACAGGCACACCTTTATATCTTAACCAACAACAACGAAAAGGCTTTTATTGCTTTGCAAAAGGCTGAGCTTTTAGAGCCGTCTGAACCGGATATTTATTTACTTCGCGGTAATATTTTTCAAAATACTGAACGTTTTGACGAGGCTTTGGAAAATTATGAAAAAGCTTTGGGACTGGCCGAAAGTACGGATGAGATTTTATTGCAGATGGCTTATGTGTACCAGAGCATGAGCGATTATGAAAATGCCATTACCTATATTAAGCTGAGTTTAGAGCAGAATATGGAGAATCAGGATGGTCTATACGAGTTAGCTTTCTGTTATGATGTATTAGATAAGCAAGAAGAAAGTATTAAGTTTTATCAGCAGTATATCGATACTGATCCATATTCTTATGCAGCATGGTACAATTTGGGGAATAGTTTCCACAAATTGAACCTTTTCGAAAAAGCTATTGACGCTTATGATTACGCAATACTGATCAAAGAAGACTTCAGTTCGGCTTATTTTAACAAAGGAAATGCACTTGTACAACTGGATAAATACGATGAGGCAATAGATGTTTATAAACAGACTTTCGAATACGAACAGCCTAATGCCGATACTTATTGTGCCATTGGTGAATGTTACGAAAAGCTGGAAAAAATGGACGAAGCCCGTTCCTATTATAAAAAATCAGTAAAAATGGATCCTAAAATGGCAGATGCCTGGTTTGGGATCGGTGTTACACTGAATTTTGAAGAACGTTATTTCGAATCGCTGCATTTTTATAAAAAAGCAATAGATTTAGAGGCCGAGAATCCTGATTTTTGGTTTGCCATGGCCGATGCTTATTATAAATTAGGCCAGATTGATGAATCGATCGAAGCTTACGAAAAAGTATTGGAGTTTAATCCCTTGGATATTGAAGCCTGGTTAGATTTTAGTACCGTGCTTTATGAGCAGGGAAAATTGCTTGAAGCATCAGAAACAATGGCAGAAGCAATTAAGAACAATCCTGAAGCTGCTGAACTTTATTACCGAATGGTGGCCTATCTTTTTGCCATGGCTAATTATAGCGATGCATTGGGATACCTGGAAACGGCTTTAACAACTGACCCCGACAAACACTATATTTTGTTTGAATATTTACCGCAATTGCAGGATAATAGTGCCATTTTGAACGTTATAAACCGGTATATAAGGTAACGACCTTGTGAGAAAAATTTAACAAATAAATCTCAAAATTTTTTTCACTTTTGTAGCTATATGAATTATCCATTATTAAACGTTCCCGAACGTCCAGCTAAACCACGCCAAAAAGGCTTAACAATGGTTATGGATAAGGGATTGAGCCTGCGCCAGGTAGAAGATTTTATTGAAGTTGCCGGTGTACATACAGATATCGTAAAATTAGGCTGGGCTACCTCACACGTAACTCCAAACCTTAAAGAAAAATTAGCTTTATATAAAAGTGCGGGCATTCCAACCTATTTCGGAGGAACCTTATTTGAAGCCTTTATTATCCGTAACCAGTTTTCAGATTATCAACGTGTTTTAGACCAGTATGGAATGGAATACGCAGAGGTTTCTGATGGTTCTATCGAAATTGAGCACGATAAAAAATGTGAGTTTATCCGCGAATTGTCTAAACAGGTCACTGTGATTTCTGAAGTTGGCAGTAAAGATGCCGCTAAAATATTTGCGCCATATAAGTGGATTAAATTAATGCAGGCTGAAATTGAGGCAGGTTCGTGGAAAGTAATTGCCGAAGCGCGCGAAGGCGGTAATGTTGGTATTTACCGTGGTAGTGGCGAAGTGAGGGAAGGATTGGTTGATGAAATTTTAACGCAGATTCCTGAAGAAACCATTATTTGGGAAGCCCCTCAAAAAGAACAGCAGGTTTGGTTTATTAAATTAATCGGTAGCAATGTAAATCTTGGTAATATTGCCCCGGCAGAGGTAATTCCTTTAGAAACCATTCGTTTAGGACTACGCGGAGATACTTTCGACTATTTCCTGAACCAGGTAAAATAAAGACAAAATTCGTCATTACGAGGCACATCGTTAAATAAACCTTACAGTTTTCAAAAGCCTGTAAGGTTTGCTTGTTATATCAATATGAAAACATACGGCTTAATCGGGTACCCACTTTCTCACTCTTTCTCAAAAAAATATTTCACAGAAAAATTTCAAAATGAGGGCATAACCGATCATCAATATGAGCTTTTTCCTATTGCCGATATTAAATCGCTGCCAGATCTGCTGAGTGAAAACCCATCACTATGTGGCCTTAATGTAACTATTCCACATAAAGTTAGTGTGCTTTGCTATTTAAATGAAGTAGATGAAGCTGCAGAAAAAATTGGTGCCGTAAATTGTATTTCAATCAAAACCTTTGAAGGCGCAACCTATTTAAAAGGTTATAATACCGATGCGTATGGCTTTGTAGAATCGCTAAAGCCATTGTTAAAACCGCAACACACAAAAGCACTTGTTTTTGGCGATGGGGGTGCGGCTAAGGCAGTAAAATATGTTTTAGAAAAGTTAAATATTCAATATCAGGTGGTGGTGCGAACAGCTGCGCCTGGTGCTATTCTGTATTCGGAGATTACACCAGAGATTTTGGCCTCACACCATTTATTGATCAATACTACGCCCTTAGGGATGTCGCCAAATGTAGATACCTTTCCTGAAATTGATTACAGTTTAGTTGGCCCCGGGTATTTAGCTTACGATTTAGTGTACAATCCGCTGGAGACCGTATTTTTGGCTAAAGCTGCCGAACGTGGTGCGGCAATTAAAAACGGTTTGGAAATGCTGTACAAACAAGCAGAAAAAGCCTGGGCAATCTGGAATAAATAATTTAACTTGCCGTTTTTGCAGCAGGAACGACAGCCTGCCCGACTTTTCGGGGAAACAATCTTCGATAAAATGCTATGAAACTAAAACAACTGATCTGTGTTCCATTTGTGCTGCTTTTGTTCGTAACAGCTTGTCAGAACCATGATTATAGTCCGAAGCCAAAAGCTTATTTCAGGATTGTATTTCCTAAAAAAGACTACATCACATTTACCAAACCAGTCCCCTTTTCGTTCAAATATCCTACTTATGCCGTAATGGAGCAAGACGAAAGTCGTGATGCTCAAAAAAACTGGTACAACCTGCACTTTAAACAGTTTAACGGCTTTTTGCATTTAACTTATTATGATGTTTCGGGTAAAAGCGAATATGATGAAATGGTAGAAGATGCCCGAAAACTTGCCTTTAAACACACGATAAAAGCTAGCGCGATTGATCAAAAAATTATCAATTATCCTGATCACCATGTTTATGGTATTTACTATGCCATTGAAGGGAATACGGCTTCCTCTGTCCAGTTTTTTTTAACTGATAGCGCTAAACATTATTTTAGGGGGGCTTTATATTTTAATGAACGTCCGCAATACGATTCTATTGAGCCTGTTATTAAATTTATTAAAAAGGATATCGATACCTTGATTTCTACCTTTAGGTGGAAAAATTAACTTATTATTGTCATCCTGCTTCTGGAAACAGGATTTTTTCTGAAATCTTATGATTACAATAAAGACCTTCACCTTTAACGCTTACAGCGAAAACACCTATGTGCTTTACGATGAGACCAAAGAATGTACCATTATTGATCCGGGTATGTACGAGGGTTTTGAGCAAAATGAATTGGCCGCTTTCATCAAACACGAAGGCTTAAAACCTGTTTTGTTACTCAATACACATTGTCATCTTGATCATGTTTTCGGCAATAAATTTGTATTCGAAACCTATGGCTTAAAACCACAGTTTCATCAGGGTGAGTTACCGGTTTTAAATGCCGTTCCCGGTTATGCACCATCAATGGGCTTTACCCGTTATGATGTATCTCCTTTGCCAGATACCTTTTTGCCCGAAACAGGAACTATTTCTTTTGGCAATAGCAAATTGACCTTAATTTTTGCCCCCGGACATTCGCCTGCACACCTGTGTTTTTACAGTGCAGCCGATCATATATTAATTGGTGGAGATGTGCTTTTTTACGGCAGTATCGGTCGTACAGATTTGCCAGGTGGCAACCATCAGCAATTAATTCAAAACATTTCTGATAAACTTTTTGTCTTACCTGATGAAACCAAAGTTTATCCTGGCCATGGACCAGCCACAAGTATTGGTTTTGAAAAACAACATAATCCGTTTTTTTAATATTAATTATTGTTTTAAGTTTTTTAAGCGTAGAGGCTTAGAACCCTATACCTTCTACCTTTAAACCCTCAACCTTTTACCTATCTTTGCCACCGTGAATACATCGTTTTATATTGCCAGAAGGTATCTTTTTGCCAAGAAATCAACCAATGCCATTAACCTGATATCAGGCATATCTATGGTAGGTGTAATGGTTGGCAGCGCTGCTTTAATTATTATTCTATCGGTATTTAACGGTTTAGAAACAGTGGTATTAAATATGTTTGATACCATTACCCCACAAATTGCCATTACACCGGCTAAGGGCAAAACATTTAATCCGGATACAAGCTATTTTAATCAGCTCAGAAAAAATAAAGATATTGCTGCTTTTACCGAGGTGCTGCAAGAAAATGCTTTACTAAAATACAACAACAAGCAGGCTGTTGGAATGGTTAAAGGGGTAAGTTCAGACTATTTGAAGAACAGCAAATTAGATAGTACTATTAAGGAAGGCCATTTTATATTGCACAATAAGAGTGGCGATAACGCAGTAATTGGATCTGCTTTACAAAGTTATTTGGCCGTCAATACAGTTGATCCCTTTACAGAGCTGGAAATTTATTCACCAAAGAAGGATATCGCGGCCAATACCTTAAATCCTGCCGACGATTTTGTGGTGAAGAACATCCGGGTAAGCGGCGTTTTTGAAGTACAACAAGATTTCGATAATGGTATCATAGTTCCACTCGATTTTGCCCGTGAACTTTTAGGCGAAGATAAAAAAGTGTCTGCAATAGAGATCAATCTCCAGCCCGATGTCGACGTAGATGATTTTAAAAGGGAAATAATCGAAAAGGTTGGTAAAGATTACGAAGTCAGAAATCAGGCCGAACAAAATAAATCACTCTACCATATTTTAAATACCGAAAAATGGGCAGTATATATTATTCTTACTTTTATCCTGATTATTGCTATATTTAATATCATAGGGTCGTTAACCATGTTAGTAATTGATAAGGTGAAGGATGTTGCCATTCTGAGCAGTTTAGGCGCGGGCAAGAAATTAATCAAACGTATATTTTTATTTGAGGGCATGATGATCACCATGTCTGGCTGTGTGCTTGGCCTGATTATTGGCCTCATATTTTATTATTTTCAACACACCTACGGTTTCATCAAAATGGGCGATGAAGTAAACAAAACACTGGTAAGTTCTTATCCGATTGCACTAAAATGGAAAGATTTTGTTTTAGTTTTTGTTACGGTAGGCATCTTTTCATTTTTGGCATCTGCTTTGTCATCCAATTTAAGTGTTAAAAAGATAGATCAAATTAATCAAACTATATAAAATGAAGTTATTTAAGCAAGCAATTGTACTCGTTGTGCTCCTTGGCGTAGCCGTTACAGCTTGTAATAGGAACGATAAAGCCGAAGGAGAAAAAAGTAATCTGAAAACTGTTAAAGGTTTGTATAGTTTTGGCCCTGAAGTTAAATCTTTTACCTTATGCGAAGATGGGCGTGAATATTGGGTTAAAGACAGTGTAAAAAACTTAGAGCTTTCTTATAGCAACTTAGGTTTCGAAAAACCATACGAGCCGGTGTATGTAGAGCTGGAAGGTTATTTTGCGAAATCTGATACTGGCGTAGTTTCCAGTGATTTTGATTCTACTTTAGTGGTGATGAAAGTACTTAAAATCAGTAAAGAAATTCCTGATGGGCCTTGCGCACAGTAATTCAATTATTTCGTTGGTGCCCAAGAGCGTTTACTGGTCTAATTCTAATCGTGTCCTGAAGTGGAATTTTGTCGGTCGGTTGATGTGTAACCCAGCACATTAAGTTAAGCACCACGGTCGTCGGTGTGAGCGTAGTCGAAGACTTCTTTAGATTGATAAATCGAATTAAAGGAATATTAATAATCGAACTGAAGTTACTTAAGATAGTTGCTGAGGACACCAGCAAGTAGACGAACAAAAAAGGCTCGCAATGAAAGTTGCGAGCCTTTTGCATATTCTTTATTTTTAATTTTACCAGAAAGTCGAATAAAGCGCAACTAAAATTCCGAACACAATTATTGATCCAACGGCAAACGAAGGATGAACTTTGAACATGCTAGAATCTACTTCTAAACCATTAGATTTATCGCCTTTGCTGTTTTCGAACATACTAATGGCAAACATCACTACAATACAAACTACAAATACAATGCCCATTCTATCTAAGAAAGGTATTTCGTAGATTCCATCTGCATTGGCTACCGAGAATCCAAAATCGTGAAGGAAAGACAAATCCATCATTCCTGGTAAGAATTTTAACAATACCGATAAACCAAAACCACCTATAGTAGCAAATAAGGCTGCATTTGAAGTGGTTTTTTTCCAGAAGAAGCCCAAAATAAACATGGCAAAAATACCAGGACTTACAAAACCTGTATACTCCTGAATAAATTCAAAACCACCTTTTTTATCGATACCTAAGAATGGCGAAATAGCGATTGCGATAGCCATTGCAACAATTACAACCACGCGTCCGGTACTTACCAGTTTTTTCTCACTGGCTTCTAGATTAATGTGTTTCTTAAAAATATCTAAAGTAAAAATGGTAGAGATACTGTTAATTTTACCGGCCAGTGAGGCAACAATTGCTGCGGTTAAAGCCGCAAAAGATAAACCTTTTAATCCTGTTGGTAAAATACTCAATAAAGTAGGGTAAGCCCGATCTGGACGAAGTTCTCCTCCAGGCATCATTGAATTTACATCGATACCTGTTTTTTCCTGGTACAACATATATACTGCAATACCCGGCAAAACCACAATTAGTGGCATTAGCAGCTTTAAAAACGCAGCAAATAAAATACCTGCCCTGGCTGTTTTGAGATCAGCACCTAATGCACGCTGGGTGATGTACTGGTTACAACCCCAATAGTTTAAGTTTACAATCCACATCCCGCCAAGCAATACCGTCATGCCAGGTAATGAAGCATAATTCGCACTGTCTTTCTTAAATATCATGTGGAAATGGTCTGGTGCTTTTTCTCTTAAGAACGATAAACCATCTAATACGCCGTGGCCACCAAAATGATCACTTACTAAATTAAGCGCTAAATAAGTAGTTGCTAAACCGCCGAAAATTAAAAATGCTACCTGGATTACATCCGTGTAACCAATTACTTTCATACCACCTAATGCTATAATTACGGCAAAAATGGCTAATCCCATCATACAATACCAAAAGCCAATACCCGAAATACTGCTTACAGCTAAAGCACCCAGATACAAGATTGAGGTTAAGTTTACCACAACATACAACAATAACCAAAACACAGCCATAATCATGGCTACGGTACCATTGTAACGTTGACTTAGAAATTGGGGCATGGTGTAGATCTTATTTTTAAGATATACGGGAATAAAAAATGTAGCAACAATTACCAATGTTGCAGCAGCCATCCACTCGTAAGTAGAAATGGCTAATCCCATTTTAAATCCATCGCCACTCATGGCTACAAATTGCTCGGCACTAATGTTCGAGGCAATTAGAGATGTGCCAATTGCCCACCAGGTAAGTGAACCTTCTGCAAGAAAATAATCCTTGCTGCTCATCTGCTTTTGTTTTTTACGATGGTAAATCCAGAAACCGTAAATTGCTACAATGGCAAAGTAGGCTAGAAAAATAATGTAATCTGTGACTTTCATTTAAGTTATTTGGTTTAGAAATCTAAATGTAGTAAAATCATAAATTAATCTCCGCTTTTTTTGAATTAAAAAATGTTAAAATAACGTTTATTAATTTGACCTTCCTAAAATTCAAGATTGTTGAGCTCAGATGAACTAAATATATCGTCATTTCGATTCGCAGGGCAGTGGAATGCCTGTCCAATAAAGGCGTTGAGAAATTTTTAATTTTGCAAAAATTAATATAATATCATCCGTGATCTGTGAAGATTACAGACCACGGAGAATACATTTATAAGATAAATTTAAATATACCTGTTAATTAGGTTTTCGAGATATTCCTGCTTTCCGCTGCGAACCTCTGGTTCGCCATTTTCTGCAGCATAATTCCTTAAATCTTCTAAACTTAGTTTTCCCTGTTCAAATTCGGCACCTTTTCCGCTATCAAATGAAGCATAACGGTCGGCCCTTACTTTTTTGTAATCAGATTTTTGAAGAATGGCATCTGCAGTCACTAATGCTCTTGCGAAGATATCCATTCCACCTACATGCGCATAGAATAGGTCTTTCTGATCAGTAGAGTTACGGCGGATTTTCGCGTCGAAGTTTACACCTCCACCCTGTAAGCCACCACCTTCTAAAATGATTAACATGGTTTCGGTTAGTTCATTAATGTCGTTCGGGAACTGATCGGTATCCCAGCCATTTTGATAATCGCCACGGTTTGCATCGATAGAACCTAACAGGCCATTATCTACCGCAACCTGTAATTCATGTTGGAAAGTATGACCTGCCAGTGTTGCATGGTTTACTTCTAAATTTAGTTTAAAGTCAGCCAACAGATCATATTGTTGTAAAAAGCCTTTTACTGTTGCCGCGTCGTAATCATATTGGTGTTTAGAAGGCTCGCATGGTTTCGGTTCAATAAAGAATGTTCCTTTAAAGCCCTGTTTGCGTGCATAATCTTTAGCGGCGTGTAAGAATTTAGCCAGGTGCTCCTGCTCACGTTTCATGTTGGTATTTAATAAGCTCATATAGCCTTCTCTTCCTCCCCAGAAAACATAATTTTCGCCACCAAGAGCAATAGTTGCATCTAAAGCTGCTTTAACCTGGGCAGCTCCGTGTGCCAGCACATGAAAATCAGGATTGGTAGATGCACCATTCATGTAACGCTTATGGCTAAATAAATTGGCTGTTCCCCATAATAGTTTTACACCGCTATCTGCTTGTTTTTGCTTTGCATATTCAACAAGGGCTTGTAATCTGCGTTCGTTTTCAGCAATATCGTCGCTATAATCTACCACATCTACATCATGGAAACAATAATATGGGATCTGCATTTTCGTGATAAATTCAAAGGCTGCATCCATTTTATCTTTTGCCCTTTCTACAGCATCTTTCTTTTCATCCCATGGGAAAATGTGCGTTGCTCCTCCAAATGGATCAGCACCATTACCGTTGAATGAATGCCAGTAAGCACAAGCAAACTTAAAATGCTCGCTCATGGTTTTGCCTGCTACTACTTTGTTGGCGTCGTACCATCTAAATGCTAGTGGATTATCACTTTCCAGACCTTCAAACTTGATCTGCTCAATGCCTTTAAAAAATTCTGTTGCTCCTGTTACTACTTTTGTCATGTTTTTTGTTTTTGATTCTTGGTTTGTTGGTTCATAGTTGATAGCCGATGGCTGTGAACCATTAACCAATTGCTAATTGTTTTTCTAATATTTTTTTCCAATCCTGATAGATTGCTTCATATTCAGCTGAATGTTGTGGTATTAAAGTCTTAATTACTTCGTGGTTGCTAAAAGCTTCCTCTGCACTTTTAAAAATTTTGGCGCCTATACCCGCACCTAAGGCTGCGCCTACACTACCATCGTTTTCGTAAAGTTCAACCGCAATGCCCGTAACATCTACAAAAGTTTGTGCAAATACATCGCTTAAAAACAGGTTGGCCCTTCCGGCCCGGATGACTTTAGGCTGCATGCCATTTTCCCGCATGATATCCAATCCATAACGGAAAGAGAAGGCTATCCCCTCTTGTATGGCCCTGAAGATATCTGATTGATTGTGGAGGTTTAAATCTATGCCCAATAACTCTGCGCCTGTATATTGGTTGTTTAACATCCGTTCTGCGCCGTTTCCAAAGGGAAGTACTTTTAAACCGTTACTACCTATTGACGCTTTCGACGCCAGGATATTCAGGTCTGCATAAGTAGACTGTGGCGCGAAATTATGTTTTGCCCAGCGGTACATGCTGCCTGTACCATTAATACAAAGTAAAACCCCGGTATGCTTTTTTTCTGATGAATAGGTTACGTGCGCAAAAGTATTCACTCTCGATTGTTTATCATAAGTAGGCCCATCGCTTACGCCGTAAATTACTCCAGATGTTCCGGCTGTGGCCGCAACTTCCCCAGGTTTTAATACATTTAGAGAAAGCGCATTGTTCGGCTGATCGCCTGATTTATAGGCAACGGGAATGCCAGCTGGTAAGTTCAAAGACTGGGCAATATCGGCTTTTAAATAGCCATGTTCCGAGAATAAGGGTTTTATGGTTGGGATGAGGTTGTCAGAAATGCCATAATACTCCATTACATCTTTAGAAATTTCGTGGTTTTCAAAATCCCAGAAAATGCCTTCAGAGAGAGCCGAAATAGATGTAGTAATTTCTCCGGTTAATTTCATGGCGATAAAATCGCCAGGGAGCATTATCTTATCAATGCGGCTATAGATGTCTGGCTCATTTGCTTTTACCCAGGCCAGTTTTGATGCCGTAAAGTTTCCGGGAGAGTTTAATAAATGTTTCAGGGATTTGTCATGCCCAATTGCCTCAAAAGCACTATTGCCCAGTTCAACAGCTCTGCTGTCGCACCAAATAATACTGTCACGTAGCACCTGCTGGTTTTTATCTACAACAACCAAGCCGTGCATTTGGTATGCAATACCAATAGATTTAATTTCTTTTGGATCAAAAAGACCTGTTGAATTTAATTTAAGGATGGCCTGTTGAACATTTTGCCACCAATCATCAGGTGATTGTTCTGCCCAGCCAGACTGTAAAGATTTGATGGCTGTTTCCTCCTCCGGATATTGAGCGGTGGCTATATTTTTCTGTGTAGTTACATCAACAATGGCAACTTTTATGGATGAGGTACCTAAATCAATCCCTAATAAATACATGCTTTTATCTAATTTTATTATTTGGTTATGCAAACGGTTGCATAAAGATAGTTGGAAAAATATAAAACGCAAATTTTTTATAAAATCTGTTGAATTAAATGCAATCGTTTGAATTGCGTTAATCTTTATTTTTGGAGTTAATGGCGAATTATTCAATAATTTATATTTTTACCATTAATACATTAATTATTTATGGAACAGATTACATGGAACGATTTCGAAAGGATAGAATTAAGGGTTGGGACCATTTTAGAGGCCTTCGAATTTCCTGAAGCCCGAAGACCGGCATATAAAGTAAAAGTAGATTTTGGCGAGTTTGGTATTAAAATGAGCAGTGCCCAGATTACCAAACACTATACATTGGAAGAATTGCCTGGAAAACAGATTGTTGGGGTGGTTAACTTTCCAAAAAAACAGATCGGTAAATTTATGTCAGAATTTTTAGTTACCGGTTTTGCTGATGAAAACGGCGATATCGTATTAACTACAGTGCAAAGTAAAGTGCCTAACGGCAGTAAACTTATCTAATGATTTGATACTTCCGAAGTTTTGGCGGCCCCTGCCCCCGGAAACTTCGGAAGTCTGCACGTAATTTATTCACTCATCAGTACAGATTCTTGTTCAATAGCCCTGATCCGATAGCCATCGGATGAAGTGGAAAGCGCACAAACGAGGCGCGAGTGTGTAATGGAACATAAAGCAGGACTGAGGCAGCCAATAAGCACTGACACTGCGCTCCAAAACAAAAGCGAATTTTTAGCTTAGACTTTAGAAGTTTTGCCCGATCTATCCCTTTGGAAATTTCGGAAGTCTTCTTGGCCATTATTACCCTATATTTGCCACATGAGTTTTTACAATTTCGAAAATACCGATCCGGAGGAAGAAGACATTCATTATATGAAACTGGCTCTGGAAGAAGCCAAAAAAGCTTTAGCTGAAGATGAAATTCCGATCGGGGCCATTGTGGTCAGTAAAAACAGGATTATTGGCCGCGGATACAATTTGACAGAGCGTTTTAACGATGTTACTGCCCATGCCGAAATGCAGGCTTTTACCTCAGCAGCCCAAACCATCGGTGGGAAATATTTACGGGATTGTACCTTATATGTAACCATCGAGCCTTGCGTAATGTGTGCCGGGGCAAGTTACTGGACACAGATTGGCCGCATTGTGTATGGTGCCAGAGAAGAAAAAAGAGGATTTATCTCCAAAAATGCAAGCCTGCTGCACCCTAAAACTGTGCTAAAAGGAGGCGTAATGGCTGAGGAGTGCGGAGTACTCATGAAGGACTTCTTTGCGAAGAAGAGGTAAATTGAGTTGATGGTCCATAGTAGTTCATGGCCTAATAGGAGGCTGTCTCATAAATGTAGGATTGTCATCCTGAGATATAATTTATTGGATAAAAATCAATATGAATGACAGGTAATTTTATAAAAATAAATCTCCCCGAGGGATCGTCATTGCGAGAAGGCTTTTTCAGCCGACGAAGCAATCTTACAATGATCGATACTAGTCTGCGCATTAAGATTGCTTTGTTCCTCGCAATGACGGCTTTTTCTATCGGAGGCTGTCATGGTAGTGAGCTTGTACTGAGCGTAGTCGAAGTGAAGGACTTATTTTAAATGTTTTACAAGGTGTTTCGATATTTCGTCAAGCTCAATACAGGCCAAGCTCAACGCGAAAAATTCGATTAACCACAATTTTATGAGACAGCCTCTTCGTGAGATCCGCATTTGCAATCCACTTAAGATAAATGTTGATACAATCGCTTTTCTCATACAACCCGATTGCAAATCAGGACCATGGTAAATTATTCTCAAAACCTTGTAATATTAAAACCTTCAGCATTACAACATTAACCCAGAAAACGATTTGATGATAATAACATGAACAAATCTTAACGTTCTAATGTTATATTTGCTACAAGAAACATTTTTAAATCTTTAAACATAAAACATTATGGCTTTTGAATTACCTGCGTTACATTACGCAACCGATGCATTAGAACCGCATATTGATAAAACTACCATGGAAATCCACCATGATAAACACCATCAGGCTTATGTTACCAATTTAAACAAAGCGTTAGAAGGTAAACCAGAGGCGACTTCAAGTATCGAGGAAATTGTAAAACACATTTCAAAATTCCCTGCTGCTGTTAGAAACAATGGTGGTGGTCACTATAACCACTCTTTATTCTGGAACATTTTAGGCCCAAATAAAGGTGGTGAGCCAACTGGCGATTTAGCTAAAGCAATTAACGAAACTTTCGGTTCGTTTGCTGATCTTAAAACTAAATTACAAGAAGCTGGTGCTACCCGTTTTGGTTCTGGTTGGGCCTGGTTATCGGTAGGTGCTGATAAAAAACTTCAGGTTTCTTCTACACCAAACCAGGATAATCCTTTAATGGATGTTGCTGAAGTAAAAGGAACACCAATTTTAGGTATCGATGTTTGGGAACACGCATATTACTTAAAATACCAGAACAAACGCCCTGATTATTTAGCGGCAATCTGGAATGTAATTAACTGGGATGCTGTTGCTGAGCTTTATAAAAAGGCTTTGTAAGCTAAACCTTTCATAAAATTTAAGAGAAGTCCCGGTGCAAATCGGGACTTTCTTGTTTTAAGATAATTAAGTAACTTCGCAGATATAAAATATTCGGAATGAAAAGGCTTGTAATTTTATTTTTAATTATTGTTGGTGTAAATGGACTAGTGCGTGCACAACAGAATAAAGTACCTACTCCAGGGGAAATTGCACAGAAGAATGTGGAGGATCTGGATAAACGGTTAAAACTAAATGGCACGCAAAAAAGCGTAATCTACAGCTTTACTTATAACCAGGCAAAAGAACAGGCTGATTTAATCAAAAGACAACAGGCAGGCAACTCACGCGAGGAGGATGTAGATAAATTTTATAAACTTCAGAACGAAACCTCAAAAAATATCCGCAATGTTTTAAGGCCAGAGCAACAAACCGAATATGATAAAATCATTGAGGAGCGTTTAAGCGGTAAAGGCTTAAAAGGTAAAAACAAGAAAAAGAAAAAAGGTGAAGAGGAAGAAGTAGAGAGTGATATTAAAGGATTGCTGTCTGTACCTCCGGTAGAAAAACAAAATCAGTAGTATTTTTTTATCAAACTAGCTTTTGTAATCGATTAAACCAATAACAAATGCCAGAGATCATCTTAGGCACCATTGTACTCGGACTACTATTGTCGCCACAGTTGCTCGCAGGTTTTTTAGCAAAGCGAACAGGGCGCAATTTTTGGTTCTGGTTTTTTATTTCCTTTTTAATCCCTATTATTTCATTAATTATTTTAATCTTTTTAGAAGATAAAAATCCTGCTGCAGCAGGTTATAAACTGGCGGAGCATGTGGATAAAGATCGGGAGTTAGCTTAAGAGGTTTCGAAATCAATCAATTTACAGAATCAATCCTGTAAAGAATCGTCACCTCGACTGAAGCATAGCGCAATGGAGAGATCTATCTCTAAACAGATTTAGCTTCGCTGAGCACTACGTGGTTCTCGGCTACTTTGCACTCCGTGCGAAATGATGATAGCGGAGCAAGCTGCAAATTATATTCCAACAATATCTTTTTTCTTTTTCTGCTTCATCGCTTTTGGGATAATTTCTAAAATCTCATCTTTTAAAGCATTAAGCATCCGTTTTTTAATGAAGTTTTTATGTGTGACCAAGCTGATCTCGCGCACAGGTTCAGGCGATTTAAAATGACGTATTTTACTGGTCTGCTTGGCATTTAATTCTGCAATTGCCAACTCAGGGAGCAAGGTTGCACCACCGTTCAAATCGACCATCCTCACCAAAGTTTCTACACTACCGGTATTATATTCTAAACCCTGTAAACGGTTATTTTTTGTAGAACGGCAGATATTCAAAACCTGGTTACGCATACAATGGCCTTCGTTTAACAACCAGATATTTTCATCGTTCAGGTCTTCAGCATCAACCGCTTTCTTTTTGTACAGTTTACTGTTTTTGCTAATGTAGCTTACAAAATTTTCATAGTATAACGGAGTTTCTATAATGTTCGGGTCTGTAAGTGGTGTGGCTAAAATACCGCAATCCAGCACACCGGTTTTTAGGTGATGAATAATATCTTCTGTAGTGTATTCCCAGATTAATAGTTTTAACTCCGGGTATTTATCCAACATGGCCGAAATCACTTCAGGAAGAAGATACGGTGCAATGGTAGGGATCACACCAATTCTTAATTCGCCCAGAACATCTTGCTGCTGACTATTGATCAGCTCTTTAATTTTACCACTTTCTTGTAAAATAATTCTGGCCTGCGCAATAATCTGCGCACCAATTTCTGTCGGACTTACAGGCTGTTTGCTCCTGTCGAAAATTTTAACACTAATTAGTTCTTCCAATTTTTGTACCTGCATACTTAAGGTAGGCTGGGTTACAAAACATTTATCAGCAGCAGTTACAAAACTTCTATAAGTATCTACGGCAACAATATATTCTAGCTGAACTAAAGTCATATAGGTAAAATTGATTTATAATATCAAATATATCAATTTTATCTATAATAAGAAATGATCTGGGTGAATAAGAAATTAAAGGCTGATTTTCGGATAATTAGAGGATAAAATTCTTTGTTTATATGAGACGTTTAAACAAAAAGTTGAATAGAATATTTAGGCGCCATTGATTTAATTAGCGATAATCTAACCATCACTTACTTGCCAAACTAATTGGTTATATTAGCTTTATGAACAAAATCGCTTTACGCTTATTTCTTCTTGTAGTTTTTCTTCCGCTGGCCTTTGCAACAAATGCCCAGGGTCTATTTCCCAAATGGGCGCTAGGACCATTTATACGACCGGAAAATGTAAATCCTATTATTTCGCCAAAAACTGAAAGTCTTTTCTTCGACCCAATGAGCAAACAAAAAATTGCCTGGGAAGCGGGCGACGTATTTAATCCGGCAGCTGTCGGATACAAAAATAAAATATATGTACTTTATCGCGGAGAAGACCGCTCAGGTATTGGTATTGGCAAGCGTACCTCGAGAATAGGTATAGCGGAAAGTAGTGATGGCATTAAAATGAAAAGGAATCCGGAGCCTGTGCTCTATCCTGATGAAGACAATCAGAAAGCATCCGAATGGCCGGGTGGTTGCGAAGACCCGCGAATTGCGGTAACCGCAGAAGGATTGTATGTCATGCTGTATACCCAATGGAACCGGAATATATTCCGGTTGGCTGTAGCCACTTCCAAAGATTTGAAACACTGGACTAAACACGGTGCTGCGTTTAGTAAGGCCTATAATGGTAAATTTAAGGATCTAAAATGCAAATCTGGTTCTATTGTAACCAGGGTAGAAAATGGCAAACAGGTAATTGCCAAAATAAACAGCAAATATATGATGTATTGGGGCGAACGTTTCATGAATATTGCTACTTCAGCCGATCTTATCAACTGGGAGCCTGCTTTAAATGCAAAAGGTGATTTGGATTTAATTGTGAAACCCCGAAAAAATTATTTCGATAGCGACCTGACCGAATGTGGTCCACCAGCAATTGTTACCGATAAAGGTATTTTAGTTTTATACAACGGTAAAAACAGGGGCGATGCCGAAAGGGATACCAATTATGTAGCCAATACCTATTCGGCCGGGCAGGTGTTGTTCGATTTAAAAAATCCCTCAAAAGTAATAGCGCGGCTCGATCAACCCTTTTTCGTACCTACTGCACCTTTTGAAAAAAGCGGCCAATACCCGTCAGGCACGGTTTTTATTGAAGGGCTGGTTTATTTCAAAAAGAAATGGTTTTTATACTACGGCTGTGCCGATAGCCGGGTGGCAGTAGCCATTTATGATCCTGCTGCTAAAAAATAAGGCGTAAATAAAAAATGCGCAGGATGTTATACTGCGCACCATTGTAAAATTTATTTAGTACCGGCTTTCAAAATCCTGATAAGCCAGGGCAATACCTTCTTTAAGCTCAATTTTATGCTTCCATCCCAGGTTATGGAGTTTACTCACATCCATTAATTTACGCGGCGTGCCGTCTGGTTTGCTGGCATCGAACACCAATTCTCCATCAAAACCTAAAACATCTTTGATCAATAAAGCCAGGTCTTTGATGGTTACATCATGTCCGGTACCAATATTAATCAGATGTGGTTCGTTATAGTTTTGCATTAAGAAATAACAGGCATCTGCTAAATCGTCGGCGAATAAAAATTCGCGCATAGGTGACCCTGAACCCCAAACCACTACTTCTTTTTCATTGTTTGCTTTTGCTTCATGTACCTTACGGATCAAAGCTGGTAAAACATGCGAATTTTGAGGATGATAGTTATCATTAAAGCCATATAAATTTGTTGGCATTACCGAGATAAAATTACAGCCATATTGATCGCGATAAGCATCGCACATCTTAATCCCTGCAATTTTTGCAATCGCATAAGGTTCGTTGGTAGGTTCTAAAGTTCCGGTCAAAAGGTAATCTTCTTTTAATGGCTGCGGAGCCATTTTAGGGTAAATACAGCTTGAACCTAAAAACATCAGCTTCTTAACATTATTTAAATAGGCATTATGGATCACATTATTCTGAATGGCTAAGTTCTCGTAAAGAAAATCGGCCCTGTAAGTGTTGTTCGCTACAATGCCGCCAACTTTTGCTGCTGCAAGAAAAACATAATCCGGTTTTTCTTCAGCAAAGAAATCAGTAACCGCCTGCTGGTTGCGCAAATCCAGTTCATCTGAAGTTTTGGTAATAATATTTTCGTAACCTTCTTTTTGCAGTTTACGGTAAATGGCCGAACCCACCATACCACGATGACCTGCAACATATATTTTTGCGTTTTTTTCCACGGTAATTTTAATAAGCTGCAAAAATACAATTCATAAATAAGATTGCCATTAATCTTTATGGCAAAAGAAACTTCGGTTATTGATTTAATTGTATTTTTGCAGAAAAAAAACTTTTGGGTAAAGATAAACTTAGGCGTTTTGCAGAAATCGAAACATTTGCGAACGTATATCAATTAGAACAAGGAAAGGCCTTAAAAGGGAATTGGGCTTCAGCACATTTTAAAAATGCTAATCCGATTGTGCTCGAACTGGCATGTGGCAAAGGTGAATATTCGGTAAATCTGGCCAGGTTATTTCCGGATAAGAATTTCATCGGCATTGATTATAAAGGTAACCGCATTTGGCGCGGGGCCAAAACAGCTATTGAAGACGGGATCGATAATGTGGCTTTTTTAAGGATACAGATTGAAAATTTGTTGGATTACTTTAACGAAGGAGAAATTGATGAGATCTGGATTACCTTTCCTGATCCGCAACCACAGGATAGCCGTGAGAAAAAACGTTTAACTTTTCCCGCATTCTTAAACCGTTATAAAGTTGTTTTAAAACCGGGTGGTCATGTTAATTTGAAAACAGATAACGACCAACTGTATGCTTACACCTGCGAAAAGGTTGCAGAATTAAGTTTACCTGTGCACAAAAATACCAATCATTTATATACTTCAGATCTGGTTGATGAAGTATTGTCGATCAAAACCTATTACGAGAAAAAATACTTGTTACACGATAAGAATATTAATTATATTCAATTTTCTTTTGAATAATGGATACCAACTTTTACGAACAGGTTTATGAGATTGCCCGGTTAATTCCGAAGGGAAGGGTTACTTCCTATGGAGCTATCGCGAAAAGTTTGGGTGCAGCAAAATCATCAAGAATGGTGGGGCATGCCATGCTGTATGCCGGTACAGCTCACCCCAGGGTACCTGCTCACCGTGTAGTAAACAGCAGCGGACTGCTTACCGGAAAATTTCATTTTAAGCCCCCTGAATTAATGGAAGAGCTGTTGAGACAGGAAGGGGTTGAAGTGAAGAACGATAAGGTAATTAACTTTAAGAAGGTATTCTGGAATCCGCTGGAAGAAATCAACCTCGACTAAGTAAATTAATATGAACGTCATGCGCTCATTCAAAAAATCATTCTTTCAATAATTAATATACATGGGAAAGCTCGTAGAAGAATTTAATGGCTATCGTGAAAAAATGAACGATAGGATCATGGAAACGGCAAATACGAATATTAAACGTTTTTTTGCTCTTGATACAACCTCTTATGCCGATGGAGCTTTAGATATTAAAACGAAAGAAATGTTAGGCCTGGTAGCCTCGATGGTTTTGCGCTGTGATGACTGCATAAAATACCATTTAGGCAAATGTTTCGACGCGGGTGTAAACAGCGACGAAATGAACGAGATTTTTATGATTGCCAATCTTGTGGGCGGCAGTATTGTAATTCCGCATTACAGAAGAGCTGTTGAGTATTGGGATGAACTAAGTTTGGAGTCGGGAGTTTAGAGTTGGGAGTTTCCTTGCATGTCCCAGATTGGAGTTGCGAGTTTTTAGAGTGGGAATTCTTAAATCGACTAGATAATGCAATTGAATGTTCTTATATTTAGTTATGGGAACAATTAAGGATTTATTGGCTTATCAGAAAGGATTTAAACTTTCAATGGCGATATTTCATATCTCTAAAAGATTTCCATCAGGAGAAAAATATAGTTTAACGGATCAGATTAGAAGATGCTCGAGAAGTGTTTGTGCGAACTTGGCAGAAGCCTATAGAAAAAGAAAATATCCAAACCATTTCGTGAGTAAGCTCTCCGACGCAGACACCGAAAACGGTGAAACTCAAACTTGGCTAGAATTCGCTCTGGCCTGTAGCTACATTTCTGAGGCTGAATTTAATATGTTAAATAATCAGGCAGAGGAAGTCGCAAAGCTATTGGTATATATGATGAATAATCCGGAAAAGTTCCTGATCAAACAATCTTAATGCCTTGCTATGGCAACTCCTGGCTCCCAACCCTAAACTCCAAACTCACCCCTATGCCGACTCAATACTCCGAACCCCAAACTCCAAACTTAACCATACGCTGTAGCTGGGCTGGCACTGATCCGCTCTACATCAAATACCACGATGAAGAATGGGGGAAACCTGTTTATGATGATAAGATTTTATTCGAATTTTTAATACTGGAGGGTGCGCAGGCAGGTTTAAGCTGGATTACCATTCTCCGCAGGCGCGAAAATTATCGCAAAGCCTTTGCAGATTTTGATGTAAAAAAGGTAGCTGCTTTTACCGAAAAAGATGTAGAAAGGTTAATGAACGACGAAGGCATTATCCGCAACCGCTTAAAGGTGAATGGCGCCATTACCAATGCCAAACTATTTATCGAAATCCAGAAAGAATTTGGCAGTTTCTCTAAATACATGTGGAGTTTTGTTCCTGATGGCAAACCAATCCAAAATCACATCGAAAAAATGAGTGATGTTCCGCCACGAACAGAACTTTCTGATCAGATCAGCAAAGACATGAAAAAACGTGGTTTCAAATTTTTTGGCACCACCATCTGTTATGCGTATATGCAGGCAACTGGCATGGTGAACGACCACTTATTAAACTGCTGCGCCAGATAATGTTTGCTTCAGCTACAATACACACCGATAGATTTTTATTGAGACAATTTTGTTCTGACGATTTAGCATTTGTTTTTGAAGGATTATCCCATCTGGATGTGATCCACTATTATGGTGTGCGCTATGCAAGCCTGGAGGAAACCAATGAACAATTGATCTGGTTCAATGAGCTTCAAAATAATGAAACAGGTATTTGGTGGGCAATTTGTGATAAAGAAAGCCTTGTTTGCTTAGGTGCCATTGGACTAAATGATTTAAGTAAAACGGATCAAAAGGCTGAAATCGGTTTTTGGCTATTGCCCGAACATTGGGGAAAAGGCATCATTAAAGAAGTAGCAAATCCCATTTGTAATTATGCCTTTGAGAAATTAGGCTTAAGAAAAATCGAGGCTATTGTTGAAACTGAAAATGAAAACAGCAGAAAAGTGCTGCAAAAACTTGACTTTGACTATCACAAAACAATGGAGAACTGTGAAATTAAAAATGATAAGCTTATCAGTTTAGCCATATATGTAAAGCTAAAGCATGAAGATATTATTTAGACAATCCTGGAATCCTAAAAATCTATTATTAATCCTGGCGCTATTTCCTTGTTGCATTATATTCCTTAACCCATTCAATTACCTCTCTGCTATTAAAATCTGTTCCGGCTTCTACCTTGGCTTTTAAGGCAGGTTGGTCTCCCATTTTCTGCAACAGAATATTCTTCACCTCAATCTTTTTGCTGTCCTCGGTTATCGCTTTCATGGGTACTTCCTGTAAAGGTCCGGCGCCAGGTTTTTCAATAAAGTAGCGCACAACAGGTGCGCCTGCAGGTCTTTCAGGTGCTGCATTACGTCCGCCGCCGATGCTGATGCCTCCACCCATACCCATACCGCCATAGCCACCGGTTCCCGTTCCAATGCCAATTGAAGGCCTGAATTTCACCTTTTTCTCTTTCACCTGAGGAACCAGAGTGCCTCCGCCAAAGGAATAAAGGTTAACGGTTCCCATTTCAATTACTTTAACAAAACGATATTCGAAATTACGCCCATTTGCAAATCCTTTGCTCACAAAACTATCACCATTCCAGAAGAAATTTTTCACATCCTTTGCAGGCAAAATCACATCAGCCTCATCATTTGCGCTAATAAAAACCGAAAAATAATCGGTACCCTTAATCGTTCCGCGGATTACATCGTCGTTGCTTTTAACGATAAAATCCTGTCCATAAGTGGTAAACGCTATTGAAAAAAATAAGATAAAAAGGTTAAAAATCTTCATAAGTTAGCAATATCGGGATACAACGTAAATTATTTAAAAATAATATCCAAAAACAGTAATGATTGAAACGCTCTCTGCATTTTTGCATTTCTTAAAAAAGCCAAAACTTCTAAAACTCAGTAAAGATAATAAATCTCTTTGGAGAGATCTCTTATGGTTGCTCCTACTCGACTTAATATTTGCAGGTATTATAATGGGTATTTATTATATTCTGGTACATTTCAAAATTATCGATGAATACGTAGAAAAAATCGATGTCCTGAAAAAATTTGGCCTACTGGTAGCGTTATTGATCGGGTGTATTTTAGCTCCTCTATTAGAAGAATCTTTATTCAGGTGGCATTTAAGAGGAAAATATCTTCCTATATACTTTATATGCTTTACCTTAGCCCTGATATGTGATTATTTCATAAACAGCAATTTTCTCAAATTGCCAATTTATATTATTTTCTTTTTTATATCCCTCATTTTACGTGGATACTTTAAAAGAATGGATATCCGTAGAAGAATTGTTTTCCAACGTCAATCTTTCGGATATCTCTTTTACTATTCAGCTATAATATTCGGTTTAATCCATTTAACCAACATCAAAGACTTAACGCTGAGCGACCCGGCCTTTATTATATTTGTCATCTCACAATTCTTTGGTGGACTATCGCTGGGATATCTCCGAATTAAATATGGTTTAATCTACTCCATCTTATTTCATAGCCTTATTAATTTTATAATGATATTATTAGCGTTCTTTTTCAGTTAAATTGAATGTATATCTCTTCTAAACCTTTAACTTTGGTTAATTTATCACCAATAAGTACATTTAAACAGACTGTCGGTGTAATCATAAAATCGGTGTAATCACATGAATAAAAAACTCTTTCTCCTGGATGGTATGGCGCTAATGTACAGGGCGCATTTTGCATTAAGTAAAAATCCGCGTTTTACCTCAACGGGTATCAATACATCGGCAGTAATGGGCTTTACCAATACCTTATTAGATGTTTTGAAGAAAGAAAAACCAACACATATTGCGGTGGTTTTTGATACTGAAGCCCCAACAGAAAGGCATACCTCTTTTGAGGCCTATAAAGCACACCGTCAGGCGATGCCTGAGGATCTGGCTGCTGCAATGCCTTATGTAATTAAATTGATTACTGGTTTCAATATCCCCGTAATTACTTCTGATGGTTATGAGGCTGATGATATTATTGGTACGCTGGCCAAAAAAGCCGAAGCGAAAGGCTATCAGGTGTATTGTATGACACCGGATAAGGATTTTGCCCAACTGGTTTCTGAAAATATCTTCATCTATAAACCTGCCCGCATGGGTAACGATATGGAAATATTAGGTGTAAAAGAAGTATTGGCTAAATGGGAGATCGAAAATGTACTACAGGTAATCGATATTTTAGGTTTATGGGGCGATGCCGTGGATAATATTCCGGGTATCCCGGGGATTGGGGAGAAAACCGCTAAAGCCCTGATCAAGCAGTATGGCTCTATGGAGAATATTATTGCCAACTCCCATGAGCTAAAAGGAAAACAACGCGAAAACGTAGAAAACTTTGCAGAACAGGGATTAATCTCTAAAAAACTAGCGACAATTCTATTGGATGTTCCGGTTGAACTGGATGAAGCCAGCCTGGAACTTTGTGATCCAAGCCGCGACTTGTTGGAACCTTTATTTACAGAATTAGAATTCAGAACTTTAGGCCGCAGGGTATTTGGCGATGAATTTTCGGTTACCACGGCACGTTTTCAGGAAGGTACCCAAACCGATCTGTTCGGCAATCAATCGGGTGAAACCATACAATATACCAACACACTGGAAGAAGAACCGGTAGAAAAACTTCCTGCTAAAACCATCGAAAATACCGAACACGATTATCAGTTGCTTGATACCGCAGAAAAACGTGCAGATTTAATCAAACTCTTGCTTGCTGAAAAGCGGATTTCATTTGATACCGAAACCACGGGCACTGATGCCAACATGGCCGATTTAGTGGGCTTATCTTTTTCTATAAAACCAGGTACAGGTTATTATATCCCTGTTCCTGCAGAAAGGGAAGAAGCGCAGTTAATTGTTGATGAATTTAGACCGGTATTGGAAAATGAAGCGATTGAGAAAATCGGTCAGAATACCAAATACGATATTTTAGTGCTGAAGTGGTATGGCCTTGAAGTAAAAGGAAAACTTTTCGATACCATGCTGGCCCACTACTTAATCGATCCTGATACCCGCCATGGGATGGATGTGTTATCAGAAAACTACCTTGGTTATTCACCAATCTCGATTACTAAACTGATCGGTGCAAAAGGCAAAAACCAGGGTACCATGCGTGATGTTCCGGTAATTGATGTGGTTGATTATGCAGCTGAAGATGCTGATGTTACTTTACAGTTGGCGCATATTTTCGAACCAAAATTAAAAGAATTAAACGCTGCCAAGCTGGCCGAAGAAATTGAAAATCCTTTGGTTTATGTTTTGGCTGATATAGAAAAGGAAGGCGTTCGGATTGATATCGAAACTTTACAGGCCTATTCTAAAGAGCTTGAAACAGAAATTATCAAGTTTGAACAGAATGTATATGATAAAGCCGGAATTAAATTTAACCTCGCTTCACCGAAACAATTAGGAGAAGTTTTATTTGATAAACTTCAGCTTGATCCAAAAGCCAAAAAAACCAAAACAGGTCAATACCAGACCGGAGAAGACGTTTTAACGGCTTTAGCAAGCAAAAGTGATATTGTACAGGATATTTTAGATTTCCGCCAGTTACAGAAGCTTAAATCAACTTATGTTGATGCATTGCCACTAATGGTTAACCCTAAAACGGGCAGGGTACACACTTCTTACAATCAGGCTGTAGCCGCTACCGGCAGGTTGAGCTCTAACAATCCAAATTTACAAAACATTCCGATCCGTACCGAACGTGGCAGAGAGGTTCGTAAAGCCTTTATTGCTAGGGATGAAAATCACATCTTGTTATCTGCTGATTATTCGCAGATAGAATTGCGCATTATTGCCGAAATCAGTAAGGAAGAGAATATGCTTGATGCTTTTAACAAAGGGATCGATATTCACACGGCAACAGCAGCAAAAGTATATGGTGTAAGTATTGAAGAGGTAGATGGAACGCAGCGTAGAAATGCAAAAGCAGTTAACTTTGGCATCATTTACGGTCAATCGGCTTTTGGTTTATCGCAGAATTTAGGTATTCCGCGTAAGGAAGCAGCCGAAATTATAGAACAATACTTTGCGCAATACCCTGGTATTAAACGTTACATGAGCGATACCATGAATTTTGCCAGGGAAAATGGATTTGTAGAAACCATAATGGGTAGAAGACGCTATTTGAGAGACATTAACTCTGCTAACCAAACAGTAAGAGGTTTTGCAGAACGAAATGCGATTAACGCGCCTATACAGGGCTCTGCAGCGGATATGATCAAGATTGCCATGATCAACATCCACAAAGAGATGAAAGCACAAAATTTGCAATCAACCATGACGATGCAGGTGCATGATGAGTTGGTATTTGATGTACTGAGGTCTGAAAAAGAAGCGATGAAAGCCATTATTGAGGATAAAATGGCCAATGCCATTAAATTAACGGTACCAATTGTTGTAGAAATTGGTGAGGGCGATAACTGGCTGGCTGCGCATTAAAAATAAAAATATTCGTTATCTTCATTAAAACTTCATTCCGATTGATCAATTTTATATCAACAAATAACGAGTAAAACAAAAATCGAAAAAACATGAAACCTCGGAGTGAAACGAAGAAGCTTCATGACAACTAAAAAATCAAGAATTATGAAAAAGTTATTGAGTTTAATCGCAATCGCAGCATTTGGTTTAACAACCGCATTTGCTCAAGCACCAGCTACTAAAGCTAAAACTGTTGCCAAAAAAGAAGTAAAAACAACAACAGCACCTGTTAAAGCAGGCGTAAAACAAGAGGCTAAAAAAGTAGAAACTAAAACAACTACTACAGCTGCTAAAGTAAAAGCAGATGGTACGCCGGATATGCGTTTTAAAGAAAATAAAGCAAAAGCAGTAACCAAAGTTGCTGGTCCGACTAAAAAAGATGGTACAGCAGATATGCGTTACAAAGCAAATAAAACTGCTGCTAAAAAGAATTAGGTTCAGGTTTATAATTTGAAGGGTCTCCAATGAAAATCGGAGGCCCTTTTTTGTTTTTAGGCCAGATAGATTACTCCTTAAGTACGCACTCTTTAAAAAAAATCGTCATCTCGACCGGAACGCAGTGTAGCGGAGCGATCTACCTCGAGATAGATCGCTCCATTCCGTTGCACTTCAGTCGAAATGATTGTTATGATAAAAACAAATTTTAAGCAGCTATTTTATAGTTATTTTTATAGCTGGCTTGATTTTTTATAACAGCAGCAACTCTTAATGCTATCTTGTTTCTAACGGCATTAATTATGCTCATGCTGTGCTTCCCTTCATCCTTTTTTCTATTGTAATATGTTTTGAATTCCTGATTATGTTGAATCAAAGATAATGCACACATATGCAGCAATCTTTTAAGCTCTTTATTGGCCATCCGGTGTACTCTTGTTTTACCTTTGATACTTATACCACTGCTGTGTTCAAATGGTACAACCCCTGCATAACAGGCCAGTTCTTTTCCGCTGGGGCGCCCTGCAAAATTTCCAGTGCAGCCAATCAGGTATACTGCGGTAACATGTCCTATCCCAGGGATACTGAGCAATAGTTTGTAGTTCTGCTTGAAACCCTGGTTTCCTGTGATAATTTTTTTGATCTGATCTTCGAGGTTCCTGATTGACTTTGCGATACCCTCAATTGCATTTTTAAGTGCTTTTTCAATCAGTTTCTGATGTTCTTTACCATTGACATTGCCAAGTTCTTTTACCGAAACGCTAATGCCGGACCTTTGTTTGAGCAGCTTTGTCCTCGCTGATATCAGATCTTTCAGGAGCATCAGTTCGGGATCCAGGGCAGCTGTAGCCTTTAGGTCATCCGCTTCCTTAAAGGCATAGTTGCATAAACGGATACTGTCTATTTTATCATTTTTGCCCCTTGCTATCCCAAAACTCCATTTGATATGGGCGGCATTGCCAATATGGATGGGCAGATTTCTGTTGCTGCAGAAAGTCCATATTAAACGATGATAGATCCCCGTATTTTCCATGACAACCAGGGAGTCCCCATTGAATGTGGTTTTCTGAGATTTCAACCACTTCTCAAATAGCTTTATACCTGGAGCGGTGTTATCAAACCGTGCGGTGGCTATTTCCTGTTTTACATGGTTCACAACGGCCATTAATGCAACATCGAAGTGCGGTTTGGAAATATCAATACCGATAAAAAATTTTGTAGTGGCAATCATCCTGCTATTTTTTATGTTTGTAATGGTTACCTAAGTTTTACCCCATCGATCCTAGTCCTTAATAATGGGTATTACCCTAATTGTTATCTGGTCACTAAGGGAAAAAACGGTAACGGATTGAATCATTTCATAGGCATAAAAACCTTGACGAATTTTAATGTGCCGCTACCGTTTTAGGTAATCTGATTTATAATTTAAGCAAAGTAAGTACTTGGTATCTTTAAATAAAATATCAAAACAAATCTAAAGGACGGTTTGCCGAAGCTATAAACTTATCGTTTCACCGATTGCCGGCAACAACAAGGTTTTCTTCTCACGTTCAAATTTATCAACAGCGGTTTTGGTATCAATTTCAATTACCGGGAAGGTGTTGTAATGAACGCCGATCACTTTATCGCAATCAAAGTATTTTGTCGCAATTAAAGCATCATCCACATCCATGGTATAATTTCCACCAATCGGTAAAATGGCGTAATCCAGGTTGTAAATATCAGCCAACAGCTTCATTTCAATGGTTAAGCCGGTATCACCAGCAAAGTAAATCTGTTTGCCATCAACTTCTAACACAAAACCTGCAGGATTACCACCATAACTTCCATCAGGCAAGCCAGAAGAATGTGTTGCAGGTACCATACGCACCGCTCCCCAATCGAAAGTAAATTTGCCGAAATTCATTCCGTGTACTTTTTCTACGCCCTGCTTCGAAGCCCAATCGGTAATCTCCGGCATGGCAATAACTGTAGCCTGGGTTTGTTTAGCCAATTCAACCAGGTCGGCAACATGATCGCCATGACCATGGCTCACTAAAATATAATCAGCTTCAATCGCCTTGATATCTACATTTTTAGCTAATGGATTGTGTGATATAAATGGATCGAATAATAATTTTTTGCCAGCAGCTTCAAGTAGGAAACAAGATTGGCCATAATAGGTGTATTTCATAGTTCTAGTATCAAGTATGGAGATTTAAGTATCAAGATTGATCTAACGATATTATTGGCCAAACATGCCACCTAATCCACCTAGCATATCTTGTGCTGATGCCTGCATTTCTGCGGCACTTACTTGCTCGGCGCTTGCCATTGCTTTGTTAATCGCAGTTAACAAAAGTTCTTCCAATTCTTCTTTATCGGCATTTTTCAAAAACTCCTCATTAATGGAGATTCCGGTGATGGATTTG
Organism: Pedobacter sp. KBS0701; assembly: GCF_005938645.2. Taxonomy (NCBI): domain Bacteria; kingdom Pseudomonadati; phylum Bacteroidota; class Sphingobacteriia; order Sphingobacteriales; family Sphingobacteriaceae; genus Pedobacter; species Pedobacter sp. KBS0701. Next base: position 5,034,479 of record NZ_CP042171.1, on the reverse strand, counting down.
TTGGCAGTAGCGGTGATTTTTATTGCACCATTTTCAACTTCGCCAAATACCGAGATCGTATCCAGACGTTTTTTAATTTCTTCGGCTTTTTGTTGAGCCGCAAATAATTTATCGAACATAATCGTGTTGTTTTATAATGAACTAAATCCGGCCTAAAATCGTATTGGCTTCATCAAGAAAGCGCTCAATCTTTTTAGTGCCTATAAAGCTTTTAAGGTTTAAGGTGATTGTTTTGTTTTTGGCAGGCAATAAAATTTCTGCCCTGACTTCGGTACCCGAATAAATAAGATTGGTTGTTTTACGGATCACCTGAAAACGGATTAGATCATCAAAAGGATATTCTTTTTTAAACCGGCCGGCAAAAGTAGAACGGATAATCTTTCTTTGGCTTTTATCAAAACGGATATTGGAGGTTGCTGCAAAAAGAAGCGCCAAGCCTATCGCCGCCGGGAAATAGGTGAGGAGTATTTTCTGAATTGATCCTTCGTTTGCCAAAAAATCGGGGCTAAATAATATGGCAACGGTAGCACCGATAAAAATCAACCCAAAAATAAAGCTTCCTATCTTATTATCCCGCAACAGGTAAATACCACCTTCTTCTCTGAAGAATTTAAAATCGTAAATGGTCTGTTTAGGAACTAACGGGGCATTAGCGAACACAAGCTCATCAATCTTTGGTAATACCTCCTGCTGAAAAGCGATCAGGTTAGCATTGGTGGTTTTACTATAACCAGAAGAAACAAGTAAGCCTCTGCCATGCCTGTTGCTTTTTTTGAACAGTTTATAATTAAAGCCGCTTCCCAGTACTTCGTAAGGTTCTACTGAAGCGATATCATCAAAAGGGATTGATCCAATTGGTAAAAACGCAATTTTTTTGTATAAAATCCTGCTGTTCCCATCAAAAATTACTTTTGTTTCAGCAATAAAAATCAGCAATAACGGAATTAATAACAGGCAGCCATAATACCCAAAAGTGAGGCCAGCAGAATAACCTTGTACTGATCTTGATAAATAGAAAATAAATGCCGCAATCAATACAAAAAATATAAGCCCTACTATCCTTAAATTTCTTTTAGGATAGATGGTTAATGTACCCGGTCCGATAATCCATTTTGTTTTTGCCATAAATTTAATCTTCGTCTGAACCTGGCAAACTGCCGTTGCCATGGTATGCCCCCTTACGGATAATTGGCATGTCGAAGTGTTTATACAGATCATCGAGATGCATTAAACTTCCGTTGGTCAGGTTGCCTAAAAACACAATAACAATATTTTTGTTTAGATCTCTTACATAAATATGGCGGAAACCATGCCACCAACCCGTATGGTACACTACTTTGTCCATTTTTTCGCCATCAAACATTCTCCAGCCATAACCATAGTTGAAGTGGCCATTTATGGGCTTATTGTGTCCGGTATAGGCAGAATCGAGGCTCTTTTTACTTAATAATCTTCCATTTTTCAAATATTTATCAAACAGCACCAAATCGTGTACCGTACTATAAATGCCTTTATCTCCAACTGGCCCATCCAGAAAGTTCTGTGCAACAGAGTATCTAAAACTATTGCGGTCGTGCCCAACTACATCAACCGGAATTTTTTCATACTCGGTTGTGCTATATACGTGTGTATGTTTTAATCCGGCCGGTTTAAACACATGTTCCATCATGTACTGCGAATAGCGCTGTCCGGTTACCTTTTCTATAATGGCACCCAACACCATAAAGTTTGAGTTGTTGTAATGAAAACGGTTATCTGGTTTGGTGTATGGATTAGGTTTTCGCTCGGCAATAACATTCATTACTTCCTGATTGGTTACCCCTTTTTTCATATTGCGTTTTTCCTTGCGCCATATATCATCGATAAAGTAAACGTAGTTCATCATCCCGCTTCGGTGAGAAAGCAATAGTTTTACAGTAATGCCTTCGTAAGGAAAATTAGGATAGAACTTTTTTACGTTATCGTTTAACGAAAGTTTTCCGGCCTCTACCAATTGCATAATCGCCGTACCGGTAAATGTTTTGGTAATGGATGCCAATTCAAACTCTGAGTTGATCGTCAAACTATCCCGGTGGAGGTAATCGGCCCAACCGATCGCTTTTTCGTAAAGGATTTTTCCGTCTTTTGCCACCAGCATATTTCCGTTAAAACCATATTTTTTGTGTAGATTATCTACAAAATTGGCAATCCATTTGTCGCCTTTTTGTGGGTTATAAACCAATAAAAGGCTATCCGCTTTATCGTCATCTTTGGTGCGGATTTTTTTTTCAGCAGCCTTTTTCTCTTCAGATTTTTTGCTTGAACAAGCAGTTAATAAAGTTACAGAGAGGGCTAATGCTGAACATATATATCGAAAATTCATTTATAATAAGGGTAGTATATTTAAAACCCGAAAATTAAAGAATTTTAGACGGTTAAAACGAAAGAGTTTTACACATTTTCGCAATTTTGATTGTACCAGCATTCAAATAAGTGACCTTTACTTCCATAAACAGGGTCGTTGTCTGGATTTTTCACGTTGGCAATGGTTTCATCTGCTTCAGGTCGCTCTTCAGCTTTCCCATATTTCATATCGTAATCTGAACCATTTGGATATGCGCCAACAACAGTGAAGTCGTCGCTTGAGTTCAGTTTTTTATGTGCTACACCTGCAGGGATGATAATGACGTCACCTTTATCCAGCTCTATACAAACGCCATGATCACCTCCAAATTGTACATCGGCCTTGCCGCAAAATACGCCCATTACCTCGTGTGTATTGCTATGGTAATGGTGATAGTCAAAAATGCCATCTACCCAGGCATTGGTGTACCCATTCTGCGCGAAAACTTTTTTGATCACTTCTTCAGTATCATCAGGATGTAACCTGAACGTACCTTTGTAAATCATTAACGGTAATTTGGGATTGTTAGGGAAATTGCCGTTTTCCTCTATTTTATGTGCAACTAAGTAAGCTTCTTGTATCAGTTTTTCTTTGTCCATGATTTGGGTGTTTAATAATTAACAAAGGAATTGGAAAAGGGTTTAGGTTTATCAGGTTTTTCTCCCGCAGACTTAAGAAGATAAACGCAGAGTTGCTCTCTTTTTCTTAAACTGAATTTATAATTTTGATAATTACAGAGATTATAATATTTTTAGTTAATCATCCTCATTTAAGAATACCCATTAAATTTTTATACTATGGATGAAAATGAGATCTCCTATCAAATAAGAGGTGCAATATTTACAGTTTACAATGCATTAGGCCCCGGTTTATTAGAATCTGTTTATGAAACGGTACTGACTTATGTTTTAACCGAAAATGGCTTAGATGTTAAGCAACAGGTAAAATTACCGGTTGTTTTTGAAGGTATAACACTTGATGCCGGCTATCGGATAGATTTATTAATAAACGATCTGGTCATTATCGAAGTAAAATCAGTAGAAACACTTGCGCCAGTTCACCATAAGCAGGTACTTACTTATCTGAAACTTTCTGGCTTACGACTTGGATTGCTTGTTAATTTTAATTCATCAGATATATCTCAGTCGATATGGAGAAAAGTGAATGGTCTTTTTTGAATGTTTCCCGCAGATTTAAGAAGATCAGCGCAGATTTAAATGCTTTATCTGCGTGCTCTGCGGCATCTGCGGGAAACACTTTCTAGTATCAAAATATATAAACTACTTCTGGCTTTCTGCCCAGGCATCCATCTTAGCTTCAAAAACAGATAAAGGAAACGACCCATCTTTTAAAACTGCAGTATGAAAAGCGGCCAGTTTAAACTTCGGGCCTAACTCCTTCTCATATTTGCTTCTCAATTCCCTTATTTTCATTGCGCCGGTTTTGTAGCCTAAAGCTTGTGCAGGAATGCCCATGTAACGTTCAATTTCTGCTGTTGCACCTTCAGTACTAATCGCTTCATTGTCTGTCATGTATTTTATAGCTTCCTCCCTGCTCATGTTTTTGGTATGAATGGCTACATCAACAACTAAACGGATGGCCCGGTGCATTTCATCGCCCAGTGCACCCATGTGTTGGTATGGATCCTGATATAGGCCCAGTTCTTTCCCTAACGATTCGCAGTATAATGCCCAACCTTCTACATAAGCATTATGTCCACCAAAACGGCGGAAATTAGGAAGTAATTTATTTTCCTGCGTTAAAGAAATCTGGTAATGGTGGCCTGGAATTGCCTCATGAAGAAACAGCGATTCCATACCCGAAGTGGTGTTAAATTTTTTCGCATCTAAAATGGGTACATAAAAAATCCCTGGACGTGATCCATCTGCCGAACCTTGATTATATTCAGCACTGGCCGATGCAGCCCTGAAAGCTTCTGTTTGCCTGATTTCGAAAGGTGTTTTGGGCTCTACCTCAAACATTTTTTTCAAGTTGGGTTTCATGCGCTGGTGGATATTTTCAAAAGCAGCTAGCACCTCTTTCGGTGTTTTATAAGGCATGAATTTTTTATCCGTTTTCATGTATTCGAAAAAAGCTTTTAAATCGCCCTTAAAGCCAACTAAATTTTTGATGCTGTCCATCTGCCCTTTAATCCGGGCAACCTCTTTTAAGCCCGTTTGATAGATTTCTTCCGGTGTTTTATTAGTGGTGGTTTGTTGTTTTACCAGATAAGTGTACCAGGCCAAACCGCCGGGCATAGCCGAATAGCCAGAGGTAGTTCGTGTTTTTGGCAGATATTCGTTCTTTAGATAGTCGGCCAATTTTTTATAGGTAGGGATAATTGCATTAGTGATCGATGTGCGGTACGATTCTGTCAGCTTTTGTTTATCTGACGCAGAAAAACTTGCTGGCATTAATTTGATTGGTCCGTAAAATAAACTTTCTTCGGGTTTGGCTGCCACCATACTTTGCATTTGGGGAATCATTTTTATCACCAATGCTTTTGGCAATACAATGCCTGCTGCCGCACCTTTTTTAAAATTTCCGATGGCCGTATCGGCCCACACCGAAAATGCATCAACCCGTTTTAACCAATCTTCATAATTTTTTACAGTTTTAAATGGTTGTGCTCCTGTGCCCGAGCCCAATTGTCCGATGGTTAAGGGTAGCGCAAACATTTGGTTAAATGGGAGGTATTCAGAATGGTATTTTAATCCTTCCAGATTAATTTCCAATTGATCTTTCAGGTAGTCATAAGATAATTTATCGTTTGCGTCAAGGCTTTCGCGGTGATATTTGCCCAGGCTATCCAGATAACGCTGATTGTAGCTTTTAAACTCTTTCAAATAAGCTTGCGATCCGTCATTTGCCAAAAGATCGTTATAACGTTCATCTCCAATGTAAGTAGCGCTTAAAGGATTTATTTTTAATCCATCCTGATAATATTGTTCGCAAAGGGCCGCAAAGGTTTTGTTTTCTGCGCCATTATCAGAACTGTTTTTTTGCTTACAGGCAAGCATTGCAGTAATGCAGGCAGCAAAAAGAAGAGTTTTTTTCATTTATTTTGAGTTAAGGTTCTAATCAAAAATAGCAAATTAAGTCGCCATTTACGAAAAGCCTTAAACGCAAAAAAAGCCATCCTAAAAGGATGGCTTTAAATATGTAGTCATTGTGAACTGAAAACTGTGAATTGCTAACCTGATTATGCTAATAGCCTGATTGGCTCTTCTAATAGACCTTTTAAGGTTTGTAAGAATTGTGCTCCTGTTGCACCATCAACCACACGGTGATCGCAACCTAAAGTCAATTTCATTACGTTACCAGGAACAACAGCACCGTTTTTAACAACAGGAACTTGTTGTATAGCACCTACAGATAAAATTGCACCGTCAGGAGAGTTGATAATTGAAGTAAACTCATCAATACCAAACATACCTAAGTTAGAAACAGTGAAAGTAGAACCTTCCCAATCTGCAGGTTGTAATTTTTTAGCTTTTGCTTTACCACCAAAATCTTTTACTTCTGCAGAGATGTGTGATAAAGATTTGCCATCAGCGAAACGCACTACTGGTACCAATAAACCATCTTCAACAGCCATAGCTACACCAATGTTGGTATGTTCATTAAATCTGATTTTATCGCCACCCCAGGATGAGTTAACAGCAGGGTGTTTTTTCAGGGCAACGGCAACCGCTTTAATTACGATATCGTTGAAAGAAACCTTAACAGGAGCAACTGCGTTGATTGCCGTACGTGCAGCCATTGCATTGTCCATATCGATACTTACTGTCAGGTAAAAATGTGGAGCAGTGAATAAACTTTCAGCTAAACGTTTTGCAATTACTTTACGCATTTGCGAAACAGGTTGCTCTGTGTACTTAACCTCACCAACAAATGTAGGTATAACTGGTGCAGCAGCTGCAGCTTTCTCAGTAGCCGGAGCTGATGCAGATTCAGTTTTAGCCGGAGCAGCTGATGGCTTAAAGTTTTCGATATCTTTTTTAATGATACGACCGCCTTCTGCACTACCTGCAACCTGTGCTAAATCAATCCCTTTATCTTTAGCAATTTTCTTAGCTAAAGGAGATGCTTTAACACGGCTATCCGAAGAACTTTCTGCAACTGGAGCAGATGCGCTAGCATCAGCAGTTGTAGCTTGTTTTTCTTCTTTCGGTGCTTCAGCAGTTTCAGCTTTAGGAGCCGGAGCTGAGCCGCCTGCTAAAATTCCGCTTACATCAGTTCCCTCAGGACCAACAATGGCGATAATTCCGTTTACTTTTGCAGCAGCACCTTTCTCTACACCAATGTGTAATAAAGTTCCGGTTGCATAGCCCATTACTTCCATAGTAGCCTTATCGGTTTCTACATCAGCAAGGACATCATCATCTTTTACTTTATCGCCAACTTTTTTATGCCATTCAGCAATTACGCCTTCAGTCATGGTATCGCTTAACAAAGGCATGCGGATAACCGTAACACCTTTTGCTGCTAATTCTTCTTCACTTAAGCCACCACCCTGAGCAGGTGCCGCCTCTTCTTTTTTATCTTCAGCTTTAGGAACTTCATCTTTTTCAGACTTCGGGCTTGCCGACTCCTGACTTCCAGATTGTTCTGCTTCTAATGCAGCTTTATAATCTTCGCCTTCTTTACCAATAACGGCCATGATCGCATCAACAGGAACAGCTGTTCCTTCTTCTATACCAACGTATAAAAGGACACCATCCCAATAAGATTCCATATCCATTGTTGCTTTGTCAGTTTCTACTTCTGCCAAAACATCGCCGCTTTTCACTTTATCGCCCACCTTTTTATGCCACTTTGCCAAAACCCCTTCGGTCATGGTGTCGCTCATTTTGGGCATTTTAATTACATCAGCCATTATATCTAATTAATTGAAATCTTATTAATATTAGTCCATTACGTAAGGGTAGTCCTGTTGCATATATACATCTTTGTATAATTCAGATGCATCAGGCCAAGGAGATTCTTCAGCAAATTTTACTGCCTGATCTACAATTGCTTTTACTTTAGCTTCTACTTCTTCAATCCAGGCCTGATCTGCATACTTTTCTTTAAGAATCGTTTCTCTTGCATGCTCAACCGGATCTTTTGCTTTATAATCTTCTAATTCTTCTTTGGTACGGTATTTTGCCGGATCTGACATGGAGTGACCACGGTAACGGTAAGTTCTCATTTCTAAGAAAGTTGGTCCTTCACCTTTACGCGCACGTTGAATTGCTTCGTCCATTGCATTGTGTACAGCAACCGGATCCATACCGTCAACTGGTGCACATGGCATATCGAAACCTAAACCTATTTTATAAATATCGGTCATGTTAGTAGTACGTTGTACTGAAGTACCCATTGCATAACCATTGTTTTCGCAAACAAAAATAACAGGCAATTTCCAAAGCATGGCCATGTTAAAAGTTTCGTTTAATGCACCCTGGCGCACAGCACCATCGCCCATATAACAAATATTTACGTTATCAGTTCCTTTGTATTTTTCTGCAAAAGCAACGCCGGCACCTAACGGAATCTGACCGCCAACAATTGCGTGACCACCGTAGAAGTTATGCTCTTTACTGAACATGTGCATTGATCCACCTTTGCCTTTAGAGCAACCTGTAGCCTTACCGTACATTTCTGCCATAATACTATCAGCACTAACTCCTAAAGCTAAGGCATGGGCGTGATCACGGTAAGTGGTAATCATTGAATCGCCTTTTTGCATCGCAGATATTGCACCTGCAACTACAGCTTCTTGTCCAATGTATAAATGACAAAAGCCACGTATTTTTTGTTGTCCGTATAACTGGCCGGTTTTTTCTTCGAATTTGCGCATCAGCAACATCGACTCAAACCACTTTAACCAGGTATCTTTATTTATTTCTACTGCACTCATTTTAGGATATTTGTTTTTTGCGACAGCAAATCTAATTTTTTTATTGTAATTTTTGGCACTTTTAAGTGTAAAAACATCGTAGTTATAGGGCTAAAATCAGAATTAACACTTGTTTTACAATTAAATACAAACCATAAACACTTCTGCTGATTTCACATAAGTAAATCAATGCCCTTTATCATAATAAGTATTCAATTTATTCTAAAATTTAATTCTGTATAAGCGCATATTTCCATAATTTAAAATAAAGCGCGTTTAACCAAAATAGGAATATCTGAAATGAAAAAACATTTTAAAAAGATGGGTATTGGAGCCGAAATATTACTCAAAAGCAGTTGATAAAAAATAAAAATGTTAATAACTTTCACTTTTTATAACATTACATTTGGATAACATTTGTATAATCAATACTTTTGACAACCAACAATAAGCCCATGTGGTGTACGTTAATGTGTAAGTGAATACCCAAACATAACTGTATAACATGATTAAAAAAATTTTGTTTTCTACCCTAATCGCTATCTGCACGCTCTCCAACGCATTTGCGCAAACAAAAACAAAAGAATCTGGTAAAGACTTAAATGATCCCGATAACCTTGCATCACAATATTTTTCGCAGGTAATGGGTGTTGCGGTAGATGCGACCTCGAATTTAAAACTGTATAAGTTTATATACGAATGGATCGGAACTCCTTATAGTTATGGTGGAAACACAAAAAGAGGGATTGATTGTTCGGCTTTTACTAAAGCAATTTACGACAAAGTTTTCAACACAACCATCAGAAGAAATTCACGCGATATTTTCAGCATGGTAGATCCGTTATCAAAAGAAGATTTAAAAGAAGGCGACCTGGTTTTCTTCAAAATTAAAAGCAGAAGTATTTCACATGTTGGTATTTACCTCGGCGATAACAGATTTGCACACGCATCAAGTTCCCGTGGTGTGGTCATCAGCAACCTTAACGAACCTTATTACAGCCGTTATTTTTACAAGGGTGGCCGCGTTTTAGAATCTTTTAAGAAAGAATTTACAGTAGAATAGTTCTGTTAGTTGTTAACGATTTTCAGTTAACAGTTAATAATAAGACATAAATCCTCCTAAAGAAATTTCGGAGGATTTTTTTTTAACAAAACTTTAAGCCGTCATTTCGAGCGGAGTGAAACGTAGTCGGGAAATCTAATGCAGATCTCTCCATTTCGCTGTGCTTCAGTCGAGGATGACCATCATAAATACAATACGCACCTAATGAAGTTCATCAATACCATTCTAATCTTACCCTTTGTTGTTATTATCCTGATCAGTTGCACAAGCAATAATGCACAGGTTAGCCCGCCTATAGTAAAACAATATACGGTCTCCCGGAAAATAAAAGATACGATATCGATAACAGCTGTTGGTGATATTATGCTTGGCTCTGCTTTTCCGTCCAAAACCAATCTTCCACCGGATGACGCTATAAACAGCTTCCAGGTGGTTGATAGCTTATTAAAAGGTGATATCGTATTTGGAAACTTAGAGGGCTGCTTTCTGAACTCAGGCAATTCGAACAAATGTAATGGCATTAATCCTAACAATTGTTACGCTTTTAGAATGCCGGAGCGCTACGCTGGGATATACAAGGAGGCAGGATTTAATGTTTTGAGTATCGCCAATAACCATGTTGGTGATTTTGACGCAAAGGGAAGGAAAAATACGGCAAGAATTTTAGATTCGCTGAAAATCCATTATGCCGGACAGGTAAATAAACCTTTTGAAGTTTTTGAGAAAGACAGTGTAAAGTATGCGTTCTGTGCTTTTGCCCCGAATGAGAATACGGTATCGATTAATAAGCTTGATAGTGCGAAAGCTTTAGTGGCCCGTTTAAGATTAATGGCTGATATTGTGATTGTTTCTTTTCACGGCGGTGGTGAGGGAGCAAGATTTGAACATGTTCCACGTAAGAACGAGATTTTTTATAAAGAGAACAGGGGCAATGTTTATGCCTTTGCACATGCGGTTATTGATGCTGGTGCTGATGTGGTACTGGGACATGGTCCGCATGTAACCAGAGCAGTTGAAGTTTATAAAAATAAATTCATTGCTTACAGTTTGGGTAACTTTTGCACATACGGCATGTTCAGCTTAAAAGGTAATAACGGTATTGCCCCCTTACTTCAGCTAAAAATAAATGCAAAGGGCGATTTTCTCTATGCCGATATTGTATCAGTTAAACAGGATAAGATTAACCGTTTAACCCTGGATGATAACCGTGGTGCCTTTAAACGGATTAAAGAGTTGACGGATATTGACTTCAATGGTCACCAGCTTAAATTCGCTGATAACAGAATCAGTTTAAAAGATTAATCTTCTGCGACATCAATCTCAATTTAATTCAGAATATTTGCCCTATGAAAATGGGATTAATACTTCACTATATTATCGGTATTGCAGCAGCTATTTTAGTTTTGGCAGCAGCTTACTATATTCAGCAAAACCCAAAGAACCTATTGTCTGCCGGGATTATCATTTTAGCCGGCTGCCTGGTGGCTTTTAGCCAATACCAGATCATTAAACACAAAAAGAAACAAAAATAATTGTTCTTTTAGAAGTACAAACGCCACAAACTTTAAAGATGGAATTTATCTTGGCTTAGCCATTGGCGCAGCAGGTTTACTTTTTATTTTATCGGGGAAGTTTAGAAGGAAGAGTTAATTAACTCTCGTCCTTCGTATTCTTTACCAAGCCAATACCCGATACAAAGAATATCAGTCCGATGATTCCATATACCATCAATCCTCTTGTATTTTGATTGTGGTTTACAAAGCCATACCCGGCATATATCAATCCAATTATACCAAGTACAGTTAATATGGTGCCAAAAGTGCGTTTTACGTTCATGTGGTGATTATTTAATAAGATAAAGACAAATTTTTCCTCTATTTGTTTTAAAGCAAAAAAAAAGTCCATTACGGCTATCGAAATGGACTTTTCACAAAAAAATTAAGCGCTTAATCTACCAAACACCTAGCCTGTTTGCAGGTGCTACATACATTTTCGCAGTTGCAGGAATGTTGAACGCCTTATAAAATGCTTCCATATTATACACAGGGCCATTCACACGGAACATTTCCGGGCTGTGTGGATCTGTTTTTAATCGTACACGCATGCTTTCGTCACGGGTTTTGATTCTCCACACCTGGGCAAAGCTTAAGAAGAAACGTTGATCGGGTGTAAAACCATCAATCTTTTTATCCCCTTTTCCTTGTTCGGTCAATTTAAACGCATCGTATGCAATGTTTAATCCTCCTATATCGGCCAGGTTTTCACCCAAGGTTAATGAACCGTTTACATGTTGTTTGTCTAACAGTGAAAAGTTGTTGTAAAATGTTTCTACTTTACCAGCCTTGGCTTTAAATTTATCAGCATCGGCTTTTGTCCACCATTCTTTCAAATTGCCTACCGCATCATACTGGCGGCCCTGATCGTCAAAACCGTGTGTCATTTCATGACCAATTACTGCACCTATTGCACCATAGTTAATGGCATCATCTGCGCTAAAGTCAAAGAAAGGGAACTGTAAGATTCCGGCTGGGAAAACAATTTCGTTGAAAGATGGATTGTAATAGGCATTTACGGTCGGCGGAGTCATTCCCCACTCTGATTTATCGACATTTTTGCCCAATTTATCCATCATTTCTTTGTAGGCATGTTTGTTAGCAGACTTAAGATTGGCGTAGTAGGTATTTTTAGATACCTCTACATCATCATATTTTTTCCATTTATCGGGATAACCGATTTTTTTGATAAATGCGTTAAGTTTTTCTAGAGCTTTCTTTTTGGTATCAGGCGTCATCCAATCTACTTTCTGGATTCTTTCAGCATATACCTTCTGTAAATTATTTACCAGGGTTAACATGCGCTCTTTCGCTTCTGGTTTGAAATACTTTTCAGCATATAATTGACCTAAAAGTTCTCCTAAACGACCATCGGTAGCATTTACTATAGCTTTCCATCTTTCTGTTGGTGCCTGTTGACCATAAAGTGTTTTGGAGAAAAAGTCGAATTTAGCATCTCTGAATTTTTTGGTGAAAGCATTAGCCGAGCTGTTCAATGCATCAAACTTTAACTTTTCTTTCCAGATTTCGATAGGCTGACTTTTTACCAGTGCTGATAAGGTTTGATAATATTTTGGCTGCCTAACAATAACGGTATCTGTGTTTGCACCTAGTTTGGTCAAAACAGATTTCCACTCAATGTTTGGGGTCTGTTTTTGAAAATCAGCCACCGTCATTTTGTTATAATTTTTCTGCGGATCGCGAAGTTGAACAGGTGTTGAATGAGACTGTGCAATTGCTGTTTCCAGTTTTAAAATATCAGCAGCATATTTGGCTGCGTTCGCAGAATCGCCTGAAAGGTTAAAAATCTTTGTGATGTATTTGATATACTCGGTTCTGATTTTTTTTGCCTTATCATCCTGCTCTAAATAATAACTACGATCTGGCAAGGTAATGCCGGCCTGAGAAAATGATAAAGCATTTTTGCTGCTTAATTTATCATCCGGTTCTACGCCAAAGCCAAATAAGTCGCCTTCACCTTCTTTATAGCCATCGGCAACAAAATTAATTAAGTCCTTGTCGTTTTTAATCTCGTCTATTTTACTTAAGAGTGGTTTTATAGGTTCTATACCCAGCTTTTCGATGGTAAGGGTATCCATTCCACTGGTATAAAAATCGCCCACTTTCTGTTCAGTACTTCCCTTAGCCGCATTAGCTTTTGAAGCGTTTTCAAGAATGCTGTTCAGATTTTTTAGGTTGTCATTATATAAGGTATAAAAAGAACCCCAGCCTGTTTCGGTTTTAGGAATTTCGGTATTTTTCATCCATTTACCATTGGCATAAAGGAAAAAGTTATCACCAGGTTTTATGGTGGTATCCATGCCTGCCTTATCGAAAAATTCGGTACGTGTATTTACGGTATCCGTTTCCTGATGGCTCTTATTCTGGCATGCCGCAAAGAGCAAAACACCTGCCGCCGGAAGAAATAGTTTAATTTTCATTACGTATAAGTTAGTTAGAAAACTTAAAGCTACAAAATGCCTGATGTAGTTTATATGAATTTTTTTATAACTTCAAAAAAAAATCTAATTATGCAATACACCGTTTACATTTTAGTAGTAATAGGAGTTATTATACTGCTAAGCTCGTTCGTTACCGTTAAACAGGGCACCATTGCGGTAGTTACCGTTTTTGGTAAGTACCAAAGGCTCTTAAGACCAGGTTTAAATTTTAAAACCCCTTTAATAGAGCAGATTTATTCGCGGATATCGATCCAAAACCGCTCTGTAGAGCTTTCTTTTCAAGCAGTAACTCAAGATCAGGCCAATGTTTACTTCAAGGCCATGCTTTTATATTCTGTAATTAACCAGGATGAGGAAACGATCAAAAATGTAGCATTTAAATTTGTTGATGCTACTAACTTAATGCAGGCATTAATTAGAACTATTGAAGGTTCGATCAGGGCTTATGTGGCTACGCAAAAGCAGGCAAATGTATTGGCTCAGCGAAACGAAATTGTGCTTCATGTTAAGGAACAGATTGATCAGGTTTTAGACGGATGGGGTTACCACCTTCAGGATCTTCAGTTAAATGATATTACTTTCGATGAAGAAATTATGCGTTCAATGAGTCGTGTAGTAGCTTCGAACAACTTAAAGGCAGCGGCTGAGAATGAGGGACAGGCATTATTGATTACTAAAACAAAAGCGGCAGAAGCCGACGGTAATGCGATTAAAATTGCCGCTACAGCGGAGCGTGAAGCTGCTCAATTACGGGGACAGGGTATTGCGTTGTTCCGTGCAGAGGTTGCCCATGGTATGAGCAAAGCCGCACAGGAAATGGAACAGGCCAATCTGGATATTTCGGTAATCTTATTTACCATGTGGACAGAATCGATTAAACATTTTGCCGAAAATGGAGATGGTAACGTTATTTTTCTTGATGGTAGTGCCGATGGCATGAATAAAACCATGAAAGAAATGATGGCCATGCAGTTAAACAAACAAACTGAGCCAACGGCGAAGAAAGGGTAGTGCTTTTGCAGTGCAGTAAGATGTTACCTGATGACTGATAAAGTAAATTCCAGTTACCATCTGATAGTTCAATAGATTAAAATTGTTTAGTGTCGGATAGAAATATCCGACACCACGAAATTCCAATTGAGGCATAATACGCCTTTAGCGTTGTCAACTTCACATAGAATTGATCATTAAAGTTGACAACTCTGAAATCTAATATAAAAAAGGCCGCTTTAGTATAAACTAAAACGGCCTTTTTCGTTGGAATAGATTCCTTAGTTATTCTTTGGCATCACGCCTAAATTCATCACATAGTTTCCGGATTGTTGCATAAAATCGCCCATTACTTTTAACGATTCATCTTCAATGAAATCGAAAGCGTCCTGCTTAGTAATTTTATCGCCTTTTTTAATGGCTGGCAATCCTCTGAGTGCCCTTAATTCATTTTGTCTGGCAAGTGTTTTAGCTTCCTGAGCATCGCGTTCAGCTTTAAGTTTTGCCTCATTTAAAGTTACAGAAACTTCGTTGTCACGTTTTTTAAGGTCTGCAATATCTTGTTTCAGGTATTTAAAATCCAAGGAGTTCGCAATACGCTGCTCACTGTTTTTAATCAATTGTGCTTTAACAGGGGTAAGATTTGCAACTGCTTTAAAGTTAGAACTTGGAATAACATCCCATGGTAAGGCAGATGATTCAGTATCTTCTCCAATTTTATCCATCGGATAAACAGAAGGGAAAACAATATCAGGTGTTACACCTTTATGCTGAGTGCTGCTCCCTGCTACACGGTAAAATTTAGCCATGGTTAGGTTAATCTGACCTAAGTTGATGTCAGCAGGACTTGCTCCGCTTGGAGATGTGCCAACGGTTTTATCTTTAGAAATTAACCCTGCTACCCTTTGCAGCATACTTGGGTTTACCAGTTTATTTAAATCGATAGAAGATTGAACGGTACCTTTACCATAAGTTTGGCTACCCATAATAATCCCGCGGCCATAATCTTGTATTGCACCGGCGAAAATTTCAGATGCTGATGCACTTAAACGGTCTACAATTACACCAAAAGGCCCATCCCAGGTTACGCCGCTATTTTCATCCTCGTCCACTTCAATTTTACCGCGTAAATCTTTCACCTGAACTACAGGACCTCTATCGATAAATAAACCAGTTAATGAAATGGCCTCAACCAATGAACCACCACCGTTTCCACGTAAATCCATTACAATTGCATTTACCTTATCGTAAGTTTTTAGCGAGTCGATTAATTTTCTAACGTCGCGGGTGGTACTTTTGTAATTTTTATCACCTGCGTTAGCCGCTTTAAAATCTGCATAGAACGCTGGTAAAGTAATAATCCCGATTTTATATTCTTTACCATTACTATTAATGGTTTTAACTTTTTTCTTGGCAGATGTTTCTTCTAAAACAATTTTATCACGAACTAATTCGATAATTACTGGTTTAGATGACATTTCTTTTCCAGATGGGATTACTTTTAACCGCACCTTAGTTCCTTTTGGGCCTTTAATTTTTGATACGGTGTTATCTAATCTCCAACCTATTACATCAACAAATTCTCCATCACCCTGGGCTACGGCAATGATACGATCGCCTGCACTCAGCTGCTTGCCTTTAAAAGCAGGCCCACCAGCAATAATTTCTGAAATTTTAACCACCTCATTTTCTAATTGTAAGCGGGCACCGATGCCTTCAAAAGAACGAGACATATCTTCGTTAAATGCTGCGGCATTAGTTGGATTAAAATAATTGGTATGCGGATCAATCGATTCTGTAAAAGCATCCATCAAAATCTGGAAAACATCTTGATTATTGGTTTTTGAAGTTTGCGATTGTAGGTTTTGATAACGTTTTGTTAATGTTTCTACATTCTTTGCTTCAGCTGTGCCAGCTAAATTTAAGTTGATTAATTCGTATTTAACACGTTTTTTCCAGGTATCATTTAATGCTGTTGAAGAAGTTGCCCAGGGCTGCTTTTCTCTGTCATATACATAACTGTCATTTTGATTAAAATCGAATTTTGTTTTAATCTGAGCCAGAGAATAAGTGAAATATTCGTTTAGTCTTTTGGCGTAAATGTTATAAATGAAAAATGGTCCGCTCAGATCGCCATTTTTAAAATCATCATCCAGGGTATATCTGTATTTCTCAAATTCCTTGATATCCGATGCCAGGAAGTAATTTTTGCCCTGATCCAGAGACTTGATATACTTATCTAAAATGATCGAAGAAATAGAATCGTTGATCTGAATTTTTTTATAATTGTAACTCTCGATCAAATTTACAACCTCTTTTATAACAAGTTGTTGCTGCTCATCAGGTTTCACATTGGTAACCCCCTCAACCATTGGCTGAGTTTTAGGTGCAGCATGACAAGCAAGTACTGCCGCAGTAAAAATTACAAAAAATATTCTCTTTAACATCTCTTTAAATGATTTAAAATCCATTTCCAATTCTATATAGCCAATATGATACCATTTTAGCAAAAAAACAAAAAAGAGACAGCATTATTACTGTCTCTTGTTAAAACTTTATCAAATCTAACTAAAAGCTTTTTATTTAACAATTTCTTATGTAGAACGTTGAGGGTTATTTTTTGTTTTAGTAAATAGCCAAAATTTAGTCAGTTACAGGCCCCTGAAGACTATGTTTAGGTAATTGAGGAAAATTTATGGAAAATATGTACTTAAATTAGCTGGGGTTTACCTTTTTACTGGTGGTTTTGCTGGCAATCATTTCCCTGGCATCTTTAATCTGTGTTTTATACTGGGTGGTTTTAATGGAGTTGGCCAGCCATTCTGCTGATTTCAGATCTCTCAGCGCAAGTGTAAAATCTTTCTTTTTAATTTTAACCTGGGCAATGCCTAAAATAGATTCGATATAAGCGTTGTTGCTTTTTAATTGTTTTGCAAGAATACCCTGCTGGGTGTAGAACCACATTGATTGGGTGTACTTGGTATTGGCCAGATAAACTTTGCCTAGCAGGTTATAGGTATTCATTACTCCTGCTCTGTTTCCAGTTTTAGAATAATTTTTTAGGGCAACGTTTAAGAGAATCTGCTCCGCATCAGTAAAACGCCCAAGTTGATAATGCATACTGCTCATTTTGATAATGGCCTGCCCATACCTGTTAAAGTTTTTTACGGCATTGTATTCGAAAGCAGCTTTGCCAAATAAGGTGAGGGCTTCATTGTAATCGCCTTTTCGCTCAAAATCTTCTGCTTCCTCAAAAAAAGAATTCCCATCTTCCAGGTCAAATTTAGATACTGCTATGTTTATCGCACTACCATTAGGTTCCTGGATCTCAGATTTATCTATATTTTGAGCTTGTAGTTGTAATGATGCAAAAAGGCCAATTAAAGCCAATACAATTTTGGTCATGCAACAAAAATAATACTTTAAATCTAATTTCAGCTAAATACCTGTAAATTAACATCAAAAGATGCCCATACCATGTATGGATGAGAGTGGCAATGGTACACTTCCCCTGCTGTAGAAATCCCTACAATGCCTGCAAAGCCATCAAAAGTTTTAAGTTCAGCAAAAGATTTATCTGATGCTTCCTTTAAAGAAAAACCATCTGTAACGCGGGTTACAATTTTTGCGGCCAGGGCGCCGCTTACTATATCTTCACCTACTCCGGTACAAGAAATTCCCGCATATTGATTGGCATAGTTGCCTGCCACGGTTGCAGAATCGCTTACCCGGCAAGGGATTTCGAATCCTTTTCCACCTGTAGAGGTTGCTGCTGCTAAATTTCCATCTTTATCAAGCGCTACACAGCCTACCGTTCCCTTTTTATTATTTTGGTTTAATTTAGCTTCATATTCTGACTGGCGCTGTGGTGTAACTGGATTGAAATATTCAAATCCGTTTGTTCTTGCAAATTGCTTGGCACCATCACCACTAAGCACCCGGTCATCGTATGTTAATAGGTTCTGCGCAATCTGTATCGGATTTTTAACATCTTCCACATTAATTACGCCACTAAATTTTTCAGTTTTACCATCCATTAGCGCTGCGCTCAATCTCACTTTTCCATCGCTTTGGATCTGCGAACCGATGCCTGCATTAAACAGCTCGTTATCTTCTAACAGCGCAACAGTATAAACAACGGTTTCTAAAGCAGTATGCGTTTTTAGATATTCGTGACCGAGCGTAACAATCGAAGTCAAAGCATCTTGTTTCGCCTTTTTCGTTTCCTGGTTGGTGGACGATTCGCTGAAGAAGCCGCCATGTATGATTAGTTTCATTTTTGTAGTATTGAGATGTTAGTATCAGGTATCAAAACGGAAGTAGCAAGTATCAAGATTGGGTAAATCCTGGCTGAAAATCGCCCACTGTTAAATGCTAACTGAATTACGCTATAGGAATAACCTTTGGATGGTGGATCACTAAGCTATGGTCTGTTAAGTCATAAACGTCGCCATCGCACATCACGTGTACTACCATATTTTTAATGGAGACAGGTTGACCCATTTCTACATCGGTTAAATTGGTATCGGCCATTGTGCGGCCATCTACTAAAATTACCATGCCAGAGCCAATGGCCTCCATTGTATGACCATCTGAAATAAAAAGGCCGGTGTCTTCACCAAGACCGATCCCTAAAATACCGGGATTACTGGCCGCTGCATATAATAAGCGACCAATTCTTCCGCGCTGAACAAAGTGCGTATCTACAATAACATCATCAATAAAGCCTAATCCACCTGTAATTTTAACCTCACCTTTAAGTAAAGCATCTTTGCTACTACCCTGATAAATCATGTTTTTAGAACTTGCAGCGGCCCCGGCCGAAGTACCTGCAATAACCACCGGTTCGTTTCTATACTTATCTAATAGAATCTGATGTATTTTTGTTCCGCCGAAGATTGAAGAAAGACGGAGTTGATCTCCACCGGTAAAGATAATTACCTCTGCAGCTTTGATACGCTCACAATTTTCATCAGAATTGGCTTCTTCGCGGTTGGAAATATTAAGAACACCAACATTATGTACGTCTAATTGTGCATAAGCCTTAATATATTCTTCACCCACTTTTTCAGGCATCAATGACGCTGTGGTGATGATTTCAAAACGAGATTGCGTATCTCTTAATGATTCTGTAGTAATCCGTTTTAAAATTCCACGCTCAAAAAAATTCATATTTTCAGGTAGTCCAAATTGCGTTTCTGCGAAGCTACCTGTGTTTATTGCGCCACCAATGATGATGAGTTTACCTTTCGGAACCATTCTTTGTGTATTATAATTGTATCAAAAAACCCAAATATATAGGCTTAAGATAAAAAACACGACTTTTTTTGTAAAGAATATTCAGTTTATTAACAAAAGTTAAAATTTTATAACCTAAAATTAACAGGATTGTGCTTGAAAATAAAACAAATACACGTTAAAATTGATTTAGCTAATTGGAGCGTCTATTTTCAAAATAAATGTATAATTTACAGTCATCAATTTCATTCTTAAAATTGAATATAAAGATCGATTCCTAAATCCTTCTTTAACATAAAAAACGAACAAAACATTACATGAAGATATTAAATATACAAGTATTAAGAGGACCAAATATATGGTCTATTAGCCGGAAGAAACTGATCCAGATGCGCTTGGATTTAGAAGATTTAGAGCAAAAACCAACAAACGTAATAGAAGGATTTAGCGAAAGGATTGAGAAACTGTTGCCAAGCATGTTTACTCACCGTTGCTCAAAAGGTGTTGAAGGTGGCTTTTTTACACGAGTGAAAGAAGGAACCTGGATGGGGCACGTGATTGAACACATTGCGCTGGAAATTCAGACACTCGCCGGTATGGAAACTGGTTTTGGCAGAACGCGCATGACCAAAACTGAAGGCATTTATAATGTTGTTTTCAGTTATTTGGAGGAGAAGGTAGGTGTTTACTCGGCCGAAGCTGCGGTGAGGATTGCCGAGGCTTTGATCAATAATGAAGAGTACGATTTAGAACACGATATCCGCAGGATGAAGGAAATACGTGAACTGGAAGCCTTAGGCCCAAGTACAGGTTCGATTGTAGAAGAAGCGGTAAAAAGAAGTATTCCATGGATAAGATTGAACAAAAGTTCATTGGTGCAATTGGGTTATGGTAAAAATCAGGTGCGTTTTAGGGCCACTATGACCGAAAAAACCAGTAGCATTGCTGTAGATCTTGCCAGCAACAAGGAAGAAACGAAACGTTTGCTCACCGAAGCTGCCATTCCGGTGGCCTCAGGGGTAACCATTTCAAATCCTGACGATCTCGAGGCGTCTGTTAAAAAGGTTGGATTTCCTTTAGTTTTTAAACCACTTGATGGCAACCACGGAAAAGGTGCAACCATTAACGTGAAAACAATGGAAGATGCTGTGGCTGCCTTTGAATATGCCAAAACGTATTCGAGAAGGGTAATTATAGAAAAATTCATTACCGGATTTGACTTCCGGGTTCTGGTAATCGACCATAAGGTAGTTGCTGCGGCACAACGTGATCCGGCTCATGTAAAAGGGAACGGAATCCATACCATCCAGGAATTAATTGATAAGGAGAATGAAGATCCACGTCGTGGTTATGGCCATGAAAATGTGTTAACAGAAATAGCTGTCGACCGTGATACCCTGGATTTATTAGCTAAAAAAGAATATACCTTAGAAACCATTCCAGAAAAAGGAGAGGTGGTTTATTTAAAATCGACCGCCAATTTAAGTACAGGAGGAACATCAATTGATGTAACAGACATTGTTCATCCACAGAATATTTTTATCTGTGAAAGGATTTCGAGGGTGATCGGATTGGATATTTGCGGTATTGACATCATGGCACAGAACCTCACCCAACCCTTAACCGAAAATGGTGGTGTGGTGTTAGAAGTTAATGCTGCACCTGGTTTCAGGATGCACCTGGCACCAAGTGAAGGTTTACCGCGTAACGTTGCGGCACCGGTTATTGATATGCTTTATCCACAGGGTAAATTATCACAGATCCCAATTATTGCCGTAACCGGAACCAACGGAAAAACTACTACTACCCGCTTGATTGCGCACATTATCCGCAGCAACGGTAAACGTGTCGGTTTTACCACCAGTGATGGTGTTTATGTGCACAATACCATGTTGATGAAAGGTGATACCACTGGCCCGGTAAGTGCAGAATTTATTTTGAAAGACCCCACAGTAGAGTTTGCGGTATTGGAAACTGCCCGTGGCGGAATTTTAAGGGCCGGTTTGGGCTTTAATGCCTGCGATATTGGTGTGGTTACCAACATCCAGGAAGATCACCTTGGCCTTTCTGATATCCACAATCTTGACGATTTAACCCGGGTTAAAGCCGTTGTAATTGGGGCGGTGCGCCGTAAAGGTTGGGCAGTATTGAATGCGGATAACGGTTATTGCGTTCGCATTGCTAAAGAGGCCCGTTGTAATGTTGCTTATTTCAGCATGGATGAAAATAATCCTGTAGTTAAAGAACATTGTAGAAAAGGCGGTATTGCTGCCATTTATGAAAATGGGTACATCACCATCAAAACCGGCGACTGGAAATTAAGGGTAGATAAAGCCACCCATATTCCTTTAACGTTTGGTGGTTCTGTAAACTTTATGATCCAGAATGTACTTGCAGCAACATTGGCAGCCTATTTATGGGGCTATAAACCTGAAGATATCCGTTTATCATTAGAAACCTTTATCCCTTCAGCAGCACATACGCCAGGCAGGATGAATATTTTCAGGTTCAAAGATTTTAAAGTACTGGTCGATTTTGCGCATAATCCTGACGGATTTAATGGTGTAAAAGGTTTCTTGCAAGGGGTAGAAGCGACTGAACATGTAGGTATTATTTCGGCAACTGGTGACAGAAGGGATGAAGACATTATCGAAACGGCCCGGATTTCAGCACAGATGTTTGATAAAATTTATGTTTGTCAGGAGAAATATCTTCGTGGAAGACAGCAGCAAGAACTGGTTGATTTATTAGTGAAAGGAATTAAAGAAGTAGATCCAAATAAAGAGATTATAGTAAACAATAAGAGTACAGCTTGTTTACAGATCGCTATTGAAAATGCTAAGAAGGGCTCTTACCTCACTATTTTAAGTAATACTATTGATAATACGATTCAGCGCGTTACTGAACATTTAGATCGGGAATTAGAATCGTAAGTAACTAATTTATTCTGCCATCGAGGTAATTTCGGGCGGAATGCAATGAAGTGGAGAAATCCTTCTGGATAGATCTCTCCATTACGCGTTGCTCCAGTTGAGATGACGAAGCAATTATAAGAAAAACCTCCTTCGGATTAATCATTCGAAGGAGGTTTTCATTTTATGTTTTAATTTATTTTATGCCTGAGCATCACGTAATCTTTTAATTTCATCGTGAGATGTTCTTAATGATGCTTTTTGATCAGAAATCAGTTCTCTGATATTTGAAGGGATATTTTCTTCCTCTAAGGCCATTTTGTATGCATTCTGTGCAGCGTCCTCTCCAAACTCACAATTGTTTAAAACAGTTTTACGGTCGTGTCCGGTAAAAAGTGCTTTAACATCCATCCAGGCCCTGTAGATTTTGCCCGAATTGGTTGTTCCTGTTTCAATATCCTCACCTAAAGCCGATACTTCTGTTGCCAATGCCATTTTATATTTTTGACTTTCACCTATCATATTTAAGAACAACGTTTTTAAGTCGGCATCTTCATCTTTTAATTCCTGGCGGGCTTTTTCGTAACCTTCAATACGATCATTATTAATTTGAATCAAATCGTTTAATACTTCTGCTGTTTCTGTTGTCGTTTTCATGTTTTTTATTTTTATAGTTTCGATGTATAAAAGCAACATGAGCAATTAAAAAAGGTTTGTCATTTTTTTTAATTGACCACAACGTTGAGCTATATCAGCTATTTTTGATTAGCGGACAGACTGCCAATTGTTATTGTTTGGAAAAATATTGTGCCAGCTTTTCTTTTACAAAACGCCTGACCCGCGTTACCATGTTGCCTTTTCGCTTAACCAAAAAGCTCTTGATGGCTTTGTATGCGATGGGGTCTTCGGCGATAACAGTAGGGAATTCTACAATTGGTTTGGGGTTGATAATTACGTTATAGATATCGTTTATTCCAGAGTGTACGCCCGTGCCATCGTGACCAATATTGTTAACGAGTGATTGTGATGGATTAAGTGTGATACCTCCTTTTAAAAAGATAGAAGCATACCATCTTATGGCCCAGCTATTGTTTTTACCTCTTTTAAATTCCTGCATTTGTTTCCAGAAATTCATTTTATTGTCGATGGAAAATGCAGTCCTTTTCTTTTTATCAAACTGTTTGATAAGAATGTTTATATCCGGTTCAAAGTTTTTCCATGCTCTTCCCCATGTTGCCCAGCCCCAGCTTGTTGCTGCCCTGTAGAAAAAAGATGGTGAAAGGTTATCTGATTTTAAAGGATACATATAGGCTCCAATATGCATTACTTTTTCTTCTTCGCGGTAATGGTTCAAAGCGTTATTGAAATACGATAAGGTATGCGGAGAGGTAATGAGGTCATCTTCAAACACAATTACCTGATCGTATTCTGCTATTAATTGGGTTACCCCTGCAATTACCGCATTGGCTAAGCCTGCATTAACCTTACTTTCAATTACTTTAACCGACTTAAAACCATCTGCTTTTTTGATGATTTTTCTTACTGCAGTAACTTTTTCTTTATCCAGGTCGGTTTTGGCACCATCAGAAAAAATATACAAATGGCTTTGTGCAGCAAGTTCATTTTGTTGCAGAAATTGTAACGTACGCTCGGTATGCTGCGGACGATTGTATACGAAAAGTGCTATTGGGGCAAGGCTTTGCATTTATATTTATCAATTAAGCTTATCAATAAGCGGGCTAGGCATTTTTACTATATAAGAAATTTAAGTTTCGTATAAGCTATGACAAAAGTATATCAATAAATTGATTCATATATCTCGTTTACATATGTTTTTTGGCCTTCTGAAAAGATATGCAAACAATTAAAATTTATCATTAGTCCAAGAGGCAATTTTAGTAGTTTCATATAAGTTACATGGATTGGTACAACGTTTTCAACAGCTTTAAATTCAACAACTAGAGAGTCTTCAATTAATAAATCACACCTTAGTTCTGAATCAATTATTAACCCTTTATAATCTATTGGGATAGTTAACTCAGATTTGAAATTAACATTTCTGATTTCCAGCTCGTGAATCATGCATTTATGATAAGTGCATTCTAAAAGCCCTGGGCCTAATGTCCTGTGTACCTCGATGGCTGCTCCGTTTACCTTGGAAACTAAGTCCTTTAAGTAATTTCTAGTTAACAACATCCTCTATTTTTTATTAATAATTAACTGGGGATGTATTTTTAACAGAATTTAATTTCTATTGCAATATATTAAATTAATTTTGGGAGTAAGAGCAATACGCTTATATTTTCTTCTATTCCTTATATGGTTAAATGGCCAGAATAAAATTCAAAGTATTATAAGATATAGTATATCCAGTTACGGTTTCACCACATAAGAAGTTTAAGTTTCATATAAGTTTGGATATATCTTGCGCTCTGTATTCACATAATCACTAAAATATCTGCAGGTTATGGTCAGACTTTTTGGTTAACACGGTATAGGCATTGGCAAACTGTTCCTGTTTTTTCCTGCCGAATAAGTTACCCAGGGTTTTCTTAATCCGGTATTCCAATTCAATTTTTAAGTTTTTAGAAAATGTTTTAGGTGCTTTTCTATTGATAAACTCATTAAATTTTACTGTTTCAGGAGCAGTCATCGAAACCTTATCTTCTAAAATTTCCAACCCTTCGCTTTGCAGCAAAAACCTTAAAGATGTTGGCGTATACATGTTGATGTGACCATAATCCAAAAAGTGTTTCATTCTTTCGTCTACACCAAAGCGATAGTCTTTAGGTACCTCTACTACAATATATTTTGCAACTCTTTTCAATTCACGGATCAGGATCCGCTCATGTTCCACATGTTCTAAAACGTGAGCAAGAATAATCAAATCGAAAGTATCATCTTCATAAGGGATTTTATATCCATCGAAAGTTTGTGCTTCTTTTAAACTGGCGAGCTTACGATCCCTTATAATATCTACACCACTTTGTGCAATTTCTAAAGCATAAAGTTCTGGTGCGAAATGCCATTCATTTAAAAAATGTAAAATACTGCCATCTCCGGCACCAACCTCAAGTACTTTTTTAGGTTTTAGTCCTTTGCATACATCAACAATGTTCTGGGCTTTATATTTTGCACCAAGCATTCTCCAGGCCACATCGCTGTTGGTATAAAAATTATCGTAGGCTGTTTTTACTTCTTCGCTTAACATGATCCTGACTGATTAAATGCCTAAACAATTATGCTGCTTGTAGAAAACTGAAGTTGCTTTTTCGTAAAAAAGACCTGGCGAAATACCGCTGAAACTTATCTCCTTAAATCCCTGTTCTTTCAATAGCACACGTGCAGGCTTATACACCTCACGCTCGCTGTCATCCAAAACCAATACCCCATTTGCTGATAAAGCATCAACGCTGTACTTACAACAGTTTACCCGGTCCCGTCCGTCAACAATAATAATATCGAACTTTTTATTGAGCAAAGTTGCTTTTTTAGCGTATTCACCATCTTTTTCTAATTGGCAGAAGATCATTTCTGCATTGGCCGGACTTGTATTTTTTACTTTATCAAACCAGCCTTTATCGTGTTCAACAGAGGTTACTGAGCCAGCTCTTTCTGCATAAAAAATAGTAGAACTGCCAGAGCCATATTCGAAAATGTGCTGTGTTTTGTTTATTCGCTCCTTAATAAAATCGATAAACGAATAGGTTACCCAAGGTAAAGCCTTCCCCTGTCCGTCTACGGCCTGTTTTTTGTCAAAGGCTGTAAACCAGCCAATGCTGTTCAGGTAGCCCTTATGTCCGTATGATAATAATGCCTTAAGCCTGCTAGGCTTTGCAATTAATGTGCTTAATGCTTTAAGAGTACTCAAAGTTTAAATATTTTTTGAAATGCGGTGACCAAAAATAATGATTTTAACATCATTATACCTTGTTGACGTGTTTTAGGAATTAATAAAAGATAAAATGTTGAAACAAAACAGGCAATAAGCGTTGCAAAAGACGCTCCTACGCCGCCATATTTTGGGATAAGCCAAAGATTTAGAAATATATTGACCATTGCGCCAGCGGCCGTTCTATAAAATGAGATTTTAGTAAAACCCTCTGCTACTAAATATTGAGAACTAGCCGTACCCAGAAAAACAAAAATACCCGACCATATATGGATGGAAAGCATTGGGCCGGCCCCATCGTATTTTCCCCTGTAAATCAAATGGATAATATCAGCCGCAAAAAAGCTGATGAATAAAGCAACCGGAAGGCTTATAAAAACGAGCAGATCGTAAAGATTTTTAAGGCGTTTTTGGTAACGGTCTATATCCGTTTTCCTTGCATTTAACAGCGCAGGGAATACTGAGGTAACAATAGCCACAGGGATAAAATACCAGGCTTCGCTTAAATTCTGAGCAGAACTGTAAATCCCGATCGCCTTACTGCCAATGCTTTTAAGCATCACCACATCGATTTTCATATAAATGGAGACCATCACAGCGGAAAGGATCAATGGAGAAGATTTTCTTAACAAAGATTTTGCCCGCTGTTTATCAAAGGTCCAGTCAAAAATACTGAAGCCTTTTTTCTGATAAACGATAACTAAGCCTACGGCCAAGATCAAGCCATCTAAAACATAAGCAAAAACGATATAAATTAAAGGCAGGCCCAATACAATGATGGCAACTTTGATAATTGAAATGGTAATGAGGCAGATATTCTGAACCTGCACAACATATTTAGACTGTACCTGCGATTGAAAGTAAGCGTCAATAACATTAAACGATTTGAAAAAAGAGGCGAAAGCGAGTAAACCAACCAGCAAGGTTAAAGGCTGTCCTGGATTGGATGAAAGATTATGGCTGACGAGGTAAATCCCAACCGCTATTGGAATAAGAAGGGCATTTGTTGTTATTCTAAGCCAAAGCGATGTACCTAAAATCTCATCACGTTTGGCAGGTTCCTGAATAATTTCGCGGATGATAAAGGTATCAAGACCCAAGGCCCCAACAGCAGCAAGGATGGCCACTAATGAAAGCCCAAAACTTAAATCGCCGAATAAAATTGGACCGAGATAACTCGTAATTAAAACATTTACGATCAAACTCAGGCCTTTGCCAAAAATCACCCACCCCGTATTCTTTAAATACTTGTTAAATGCTTCTTCGTCAAAACCTTTTATGGCGGGTAATTTCATTAACGCAAAGATGTAAAAAAATGTGCGTTAAGTGTGGTACCCTAAATTCAAATATTTTTATTGCCTATGTGATTGTTAACCTTCACTTTTTGTTTCCAGCACTTTTGTCCCGGTATTTTTAGTCTCAGACGTTGGAATCGGCACCGGGCTTACAACTGGAGCAGGTTTGCTATTTAACGGTGCGCCAACAGCAAGATCGCACCTGTGGTTCGGCTGACCATGAGGCGGGTTTAAACCTTTTCCTGCTTTCGCACCCGATACCTGCGTAACGGCGGGTTGGGGAGTGGTAACCACCTGTGTTGGCTTACTATTTAAAGGCGCGCCAACTGCGATATCACATCTATGACCAGGCTCTCCGTGCTTAGGGTTTAGTTTTTTTCCTGAGGGATTTACAACAGCCGCCGCTGGGGCAGGTGTAGGCTGTGGATTTGTATTTTGTTGAGGCTGCACCCTTGCCGTAGAGTTTAATGGTGCACCAACGGCCAGCGCACAGCTATGTCCGGCTTCACCATGTGGCGGGTTAAAGATCAGATTGCCTTTGGTATTCTGCGTTGCAGGTTCAGCAACATTGCTTTTTTTTAGTCCCTGGAGCCCGGTTGGAGTTGGAATAACCGCCTGAGCACTTTCTTTCTTTTCGATACCATTACAGGCACAAAGTATAGCGAGCATGGAGAGATAAAAAACATATTTCATGAGCACATATTTTAGGATTAACCAAATATGGCGAAATTAATTTACTGAGTAAAGCTCTTTTCTATTCTTTCTAACTGTTTTAGGTGATGCTTTAAATGTATTTCTATAAACCTAAGCCATTGTTTAGCATTTAAATAACCTAATCTTGGGTGTTTCGTTTTGCTATTGGCTTTTGCATGTACAAGTAATGGATAGTTATCGTCCAAAGCTTTTTCAAATTCCAAAATAAAATCGAGGGCCTCTGTTTTACTGATCTTTTTTACACGCTCTGCCAGCCGTTTAGGTACCTTATACTTTTTTGCCGGAGGTAACGCGCCCAGTAATAAAATCAGTTTTACCATAAAATGAGTGGGTTTGTTTTCGCCTTTGCCATTTGCAGCATGTGCAAAGGCAATTATGGAAAGCAGGCTCGAATCAAAAATATGTGAATATACCTCGCTATAACTCCAGCCAGAAATTGGAGGGGTAGTTTGGAAAATATCTTCAGGGTAACGCGATAATTTCGATTTGTAGGCATCGACTACCTGATGTATCGATGCCTTAACTTTTGCAGCCGTCATTTAATAAAGATAAGCCGAATTACTGTTTCTCCAAATATTTTAAGAAATCATCTTTATTGGATGGAAAAACAAAAACATCTGATATTGCAAAATAGTTCTGCGGATCGGCTACGTTTTTATACAGGTTTGTGGCTACCTTTAAACGTTGATCATCGAAAGTGAAAGATTTTAAAAGAATCCTTATCTGAGCACTTAATAACGATGCATTTTTTGTTACCACATTGATCATCCTCAATCTGCCATCATCAAAATTCTCTTTTCTATATTGCACTAAAAAAGTCTGAAAAGCATCTTCAGAAAGTAATCTGTAATACGGATCTGGCTGCGGCAGCACTGGCGGAACAATACCCGTATTATAATCTCCGGTGTACCCGTCAAAATCGTCAAGCGCATATTGTCTGTTCCGAAAGATATTTAGCTGTTTCAGCGTGATTAATTCCTTACCTTCCAGGCTTAAAACGAGCCTTTGTTCTGGAATCACCCTTACCCGTTGTTTTAAGATTTCCGTATTGCCCTGAATAATAGATAGTACTGGTGTAGAATTGTAGACATCGTAAAAGCGAAATCTACCCTTGGCCGACGAAACAAGTTCTTCGTCTAAATACACATTGTATTTGCCCGGATTAAGGATTTCTAAGAAAACTTCGGCAGATCTGCGGTTGTTTTGAGCGAAACTTAGGGTAGCAAATAACATTGCCAGTCCTAAAAAGATGGTTTTTTTCATTTTAATTAAGGTTTCATTTGTGTGTGTTTTGAATTAATGCCAAACAAATGCCAAAACCAAACAAAAAAGGAGTAGGGTTAAAAAAGTTTTAACAATTCTTCCAAATGAAAGATTTCCTGTTTTACATCTTCGGGTTTTTCTTTTTGCAAAGGATTAAAAAAGATGGCCTCTATACCAAAACCTAAAGCACCATAAATATCGGCTTCTAAACTGTCGCCAATCATAATGCTTTCTGCCTTTAAAGCCTTTGCTTTATCGAGTGCATATTCAAAAATGACCGGATTTGGTTTATTTACCCCTACATCTTCCGAAATGATTACATTTTCGAAATATGGATTAAGATTCGAAAGATTCATTTTGGTTAAGGTTGTTTCCTTAAACCCATTAGAAATGATATGCAGAGTATACTTTTGTTGAAGATAGCCCAAAACGTTTTCAGCCCCTTCGAACAAATTTGTTTTAGTTGGTGAAATATTTACATAGTCGTCTTCAAACTGAGGTGGAACGGCATCAGGATGAATTCCCAACTGAATAAACGTTTTGCTAAAACGCTCCGATCTTAAAAAATCTTTTGTGATTTTGCCCAGGTGATAATCGGCCCATAACTGATGGTTATTTTCGGTGTAAGTGCTGATAAAATCGGCGCAGGATTTAAGGCCGAGTTCATCCAGTTTATAAGTATGATAAAGCTCGTTTAATGTTTCTTCGGCATTGCGGTCAAAATCCCAGATGGTATGGTCAAGGTCGAAGAAGATATGTTTTTTCATTCGTGATGTTTTTCACAAAGGTAACTTAATGATCTTTGATTTATAAATAATCAGCCACCTTTGCTTTTAGTTTCTTCTCCTATAAATTGATAATTAAATCTCAGTATTTAGGTTCCTAATAGAACCAAATTTAATCGGTCAAAAAAAAATGCCTGAAAGCCAGGCATTGTAATTATTTTTTCTTTGGTTTGGGTAGCCCAAATTTCTTTAGTATTTCCAGCGCTTCTTCAGTCTTTTTAATAAAGTATTGATCATTCTCATATCCTTTCACATGCGTACTGATAATAGCATTGCCATGATCTATGTTTTGATGTTCCTTTTTGATTGTAGTAGGCATATTGTCTCTCCTTCCCTTGTTGTTATCAAATATAACAGTTTATTTTTTCTTTATCAAGAAAGCTGTATATGCTTCCTCTCCTGTAAACTCTTCCCATCCTTCGTCTCCTAAACCATATACATCAAATTCTGTGCTAATTATTTGTAGCATTTGCATTAGTTTTCGCTGATATAATCTTGTTCTTATGGGTGTACTCCCGTGTGCAAAAATCAACTCATCAGGGTAATGGTCCAAAAAATCATAAACAGTATTAGCAACGGTATACAGCACTTTCTCCATGTCTCCATTATTGCTGTTTGTAATATCGCTTATATTACCATCCTCCATAAGATCGCCAAACCCCAGATTGTAAACAGTACCTATTCCTGGAATATTTAACTTTGAGTATTGGACAATTTTTTGAATCGAACCATTTACACCCTCACTCGTAAATTGATAAGTTAGGAAATTTTTTTCAGCAAAATATTCATATTGATTTAAGAACATATATAAATTTAGTCTTCTTCAAATATATAAACCTCAACCTAAATCTTCTCTCCATAAGCTAAATCCCCGGCATCGCCAAGACCCGGTACGATGTAAGATTTACTGGTCATTTCCTGATCTATTGCCCCGAGCCAGAGTTTTGCTTTAGGCAGATTGGCGCGTACGTGGGCAACGCCTTCAGCACTCGCTATTGCAGCAACGATATGAAGCTCGGCAATTTTGTAGCGGTTAATCAGCTCTTTACAGCACATCACCATGCTTTGTCCGGTGGCCAGCATCGGATCGGCCATAATCAAAACTTTTCCTTCTAAATCCGGAGTAGAAATGTAATCCATTTGAATTACAAAATCGCCGCCCTTATCTACTTTGCGATAAGCAGAAATAAAGCAGCATTCGGCTTTGTCGAAGATGTTGAGCAGGCCCTGTTGAAGTGGTAACCCCGCCCGGAGTATGGTAGCTAAAACAGGCTGTTGGCTTAAAACTTCACAAGATGATACACCTAAAGGCGTTACGATTTCCTGGTGAGTGTATGTCAATGATCTGCTGATCTCGTAAGCAAAGAACTCACCAAGTCTTTCGAGGTTTTTGCGGAAACGCATCGAGTCTTTCTGGATATGTTCGTCCCGGAGTTCGGCAATAAAAGTATTGGCGATAGATTTTGTCTTGCTAACATCAAAAATCATCATGTTGTGTTTTCGGGTTTATAAAATCAAGCACTAATTAGGACGTTAAGATTATATTATATTATTTTACTTTGCCAATTGCGTTTAATGGTTAAAATTAGTAATTCTAAAACAGATAATTTAAAAAATAGTCCGGTTTCAAGGTAGATTACCAATTGTAAGATCAATAGCATCCTCAATGATTAACCATCTAGAAAATATAAGGGCATGAAGATTTATATTTTCTCATGTGACTTTATATGGTCAGTTTAAAGAGTTGATTGGAGAATCAATTCCCTGCGTAGTTAAGCGTTTCGATAAATAGTAACCTCAATTTTTTATATTTAGGATGATCTGATAAATTTTTTAAACTCCAACTGCTGTAAAATGTTCCATTTACAACCTTAACCGCATCAATATATTGATGTATTTTTTCTGTCGCTGCTTCGCGCGGTAAAAATTGAAGGTCATGATCCGTCAAGCAATAGGAATGAACGGCCAAAGGTGTTACTTTTTCGAGCTGGAGATCATACCAGTTAAATGGAGTGCACGTTCCTGCCCTAAATCCTGGTACATTGCCATAACCCATAGAATAATCTGAGGTAATGCCAGAATTAAGAATGTTTAAATAACAAATTGGAAACTTTAATACTTCCAATTGCTGACTGGTTAAAGGAATGGCAACAGGCTGGATTTTCTTGAGTTTGACCAGTCCTTCTTTAATTTCAGTCATCTTTTGCTTATTGTTTGCGCAGGGCCTCAATAAGCCGACAGATTGTTCCTCTAAATGCTTAGAAATGCCATTAATTTTAATATAATCAATCGGCAATTCAGGAAAATCGACAAAATAAAGGACTTTATTTTTTTTAGAAGCCACGATTTTATTTACTTCTTCCAGCACCTGCTCATTATTGATTCCAACTCCGGTGAGCCGATCGAATTTTGAACTCAGGTAATTATTTTCTTTCTTAAATACAGCGCTGAAAATAAATTTAGTCCTGTTTAAAAAACCCTCAGGCAAATGGGTTAACATACTAAAATGGATGGTGGACTGGTGCTGAAATTTCTTTTCCTGAAACTTAAAGGTTGGATGCTTTTTCCTGATGATACTTTTAATGATTAATGCCCACTCATCAATAATAGGCCTGTCCAGAATCCTCCACTTATGCTGATAACTTTTTGAGGGCTTAAACTCTTCTTCCGTATTTAGCTGATGAAGGTATTCTTCATACCTGCTGACCATAAAAAAGGATGCAGCAAAAACATCGAATGGTAAGGTCGATTGCTCTACCGGAAAAGGCACCTGATATTCTCCAAATGAAATGGTTTTAGGTTTAATTTCTTCTAATTTATTAGAGAAAAGCAAAGGTGTGCTTTTAAAGAAAAGTTCTTCGCCTAAGGATTCATCTCCATAGCTGATTTTGATGTGTTCGCTCTGCAAAAAATACGCGCTATTGCCTGTAAATTCTACTTCTGCTTTAAGGATATCTTTAAAAATGAAATTGAAGATATATTTAATCCGAGGCGTTAATATGTTGGAGAAGATGATTAGATGCATAACTATTTTTAACAACGCTGTATTTAAAAAAAGATTACAAGAAATATTTCTCAGCCTATATTAACCTAACTAATATTGACCATTAAAATTAACGGTAATTTAACATTGAATCGTTATCTAATACAAAAATTACAATTAAAAGTTTGCCGTGAATTTCTTCTCAGGATAAAGGATCTTAGTACTTTTACGATTGGCACCTTTCACTACATGTACTATACTCATCTGATCATCAAACATATCGTATAAAATCGTGTCGTTAACTTCAACAGATTTTATGGCTGCAACTTTTTCAACTTCCAGGTAAATATTAGTAGCCTCATGATCGATTTCAAATCCAATATAGTTCATGGAAACAGCTTTGCCATTGGCTTTTAGCTGTAAATGAGAAAGCAGGTATTTTTTCACCAACTCATCCATCGTACCTTTCATATTCGGATTGCTCAGATCGGTTTTCTGTTTGTATAATTTGGCTAAAATTGACTCGAAATCGTCTGAAAAGATTTTGCAGCTTATTTCTAAAGTTTTATCCTTTGCATTAAAGTTTACTTCAGTTGTGCTTACATGTAAAGGATGTTTTATTCCTGCTTTAACCGAACAGCAGGCACAGCATAATAACAAAAGGATATATTTTAATCTATGCATCAATTAAGGTGTTATAACCAGCAAAGTTAAGATTTAAAGGCTAAACCTGGCAATTGCCTTAAATAACGTAAAAATTAGTAACAAATTTGGTATTTATGCTTTTGTTTTAAGGATATTTGGGCTTTTTGTAATTAAAAACATAATTTTAAGCTTTATAAACTATTTTAAATCCAATAGTTAGCTTATTGTTTGATGCCGTTGCAAGATTTTATATTTTATTTTAAACTGGGTTGGGAGCATATTATCAGTGCCGACGCTTTAGATCACCAGCTGTTTATTTTGGCCCTGGTAGCTATTTACAGTTATGTTAATTTAAAGCAGGTGCTTATATTGGTTACAGCCTTTACTATCGGCCATTCATTTACCTTACTTTTAAGCGTATTGGATATGATCAGGTTTGATAGTAAGTGGGTAGAATTTTTAATCCCATGTACCATTGTCATTACAGCAATAAGTAATTTGTTCAGAAAGAATTTCTCCTTAAAATCTATCAAGATCAATTACTTTTTGGCATTGGGTTTTGGATTGATCCATGGCATGGGTTTCGCCAATTCCATCAGGATCATGCTGGCAAAAGACCAGAACATTGGCTGGGGATTATTCGGCTTTAATGTAGGACTTGAGGCAGGGCAGATTTTTATGGTGATTATCATTTTATTGATTACTTTTTTTATTTTCAATTACACCCGCATAAAACGTATAAGTTGGGTTTTATTTATATCAGCAGCCGTATTTAGCCTGGCTTTAAAAATGGCTTTAGAACGAATTCCTTTTTAATAAACCGTATAATGAATAAACTATTTACTTTAACCGGCCTGCTATTCCTTTCTGGAAGTTTTGCTATGGCTCAAAATATTCAGAATAACCCCGGGAGCAACCATGGGAATAAATTTGAGCAGTTGGGTACCATTTTACCAACACCAAACGAACAACGTACAGCCAGCGGGGCGCCTGGGGTTAAATATTGGCAGCAACGTGCCGATTACAATATCAAATGTGAGCTGGATGAAAAAAATCTGTTACTTACGGGATCTGAAACCGTAAGCTATACCAATAATTCTCCTGACCCTTTAACCTATATCTGGTTACAGCTTGATGAAAATGAGCATAGCACCGATAAGAACGCAAACTATCAGGATGCAACCAGAATGCCAACCGCAGGAAGTATCCAGTCTTTAGATGAGCTGAGCTCGAAAGCAAACAATGGCAATGGGATCAATATCACCAAACTAACAGATGCTACTGGTAAAAACCTGAAATATACGGTTAATAAAACCATGATGAGGGTTGATTTACCGGTAGCTTTAAGAACCGGACAGAAATTTATCTTTAATATAGACTGGAACTACAAAATTACCGACAGGATGAGCGTTGGTGGCCGTGGTGGTTATGAGTTCTTCCCGGCAGATGGCAATTACCTGTTTACCATGACACAATGGTACCCACGTTTGTGTGTGTACAGCGATTTTCAAGGCTGGCAGAACCATCAGTTTACAGGAAGAGGTGAGTTTGCTTTAACTTTTGGCGATTTTAAAGTCCAGATGACCGTTCCTGCTGATCACCTTGTTGGCTCAACTGGCGAATGTATCAACTACAGCGCAGTTTTAAGTCCTACGCAGTTGAGCAGGTACAATGCTGCAAAAACCGCAACTGCACCTGTCGAGATTCAAACTTTGGCTGAAGCTAAAATAGCAGAAACCAAAAAATCAACCGCTAAAAAAACCTGGGTTTTCAACGCCAGTAATGTTCGCGATTTTGCATGGACTTCTTCCCGTAAATTTATCTGGGATGCTATGCCACAAAAAATTCAGGCCAACAACAATACCGTAATGTGTATGAGTTTTTATGGAAAAGAAGCTTACAACCTGTACAGTAAATTTTCTACACGTGCAGTAGCGCATACGATAAAAACCTATTCAGATTTTACCATTCCTTACCCTTACCCGGTTGCACAAAGTATTGAAGCAGCCAATGGGATGGAATATCCGATGATTTGTTTTAACTATGGCCGTACGGATACAGATGGAACTTATAGCGAAAGCACCAAAAACGGAATGCTTGGTGTAATTATCCATGAGGTTGGGCACAACTTTTTTCCGATGATTGTAAACAGCGACGAACGTCAATGGACCTGGATGGACGAAGGTTTGAACTCCTTTGTTGAATATTTAACCGAAGAGCTTTGGGATAACAAATTCCCAAGTAAAAAAGGACCTGCCTACACCATTGTTGATTATATGAAACTGCCTAAAGATGAGTTAGAACCCATTATGACCAACTCGGAGAACATTGCTCGTTTTGGCCCAAATGCTTATTCAAAACCAGCTACAGGTCTGAATATACTTCGCGAAACCATTATGGGCAGAGAACTATTCGATTACGCATTTAAAGAATATGCTAGAAGATGGGCTTTCAAACATCCTCAGCCGGCAGATCTTTTCCGTACTATGGAAGATGCCAGTGGCGAAGATTTAGATTGGTTTTGGCGAGGTTGGTTTTATGGAACCGAGCCTTGCGACATTTCCTTAGATAGTGTGAAATTTGCTAAAGCAGACTTCCCTAAAGAGCTTCCGGCGGCAAGATCGAGAATGATGAAAATTGATAAACCGATGGTAAATGCTTTTGAGGATATTTCAAAAATCAGAAACCGTGAAGACAAGAAAATTAGCTTTTATGTAGATAAAAATACTGCAGCACAGGATTTTTATTATAAATACGATAGAGGAATGGTGACTGTAGATACTACAATATCTACCAAAACAAATCTTCCGTTTTCTGCAGATGTTGTTCCGGAAGCAGAAAAAGGAAAGTACGATAATAAGTTCTTATACGAATTAAGTTTTAGCAATAAGGGAGGTTTGGTGATGCCAATCATTGTAGAATTTACCTATAAGGATGGTACAAAAGAACTTGACCGTATTCCGGCACAAATATGGAGACATAATGAATTGAAAACCGCTAAATTTTATGTAAAAGATAAAGAAGTGGCTTCTATTTTAATAGATCCTTTGCTCGAAACTGCTGATATTGATACCTCAAATAACGTATGGGGAGGCAAAGGAAAAGAAAGCAAGTTTAAGGCTTACAAAATGAAGGCAAGTACTACTGTAAGGGGCCAGTCGGTTGGTAAAAATCCAATGCAGGCAGCTGCAGGGAAATAATAGTATCATTATTATCGCGGATCTTCATTCCCAACTGGATTGGGAATCTTAAAGCTTCTACATGACAGGATTTCATAAAGATCCCCGTTGAAATTCAACGGGGATCTTTATTGTATTTGAGGTAAAACATTCACTAAGAAATTTTTCAGGTTGATTACTGTTATATCATTTGATATCCGGTAAGTTTCACTTTTTGGCGTAATGATATATTTATACTTCGGTTCCAGATCCTTTATGCAGCTAACAAACCCTTTTGATACTGTTGGAGCATTTGACAGTTTAATTTCAATACATGCTATTGGTGTAATGCCTTGAACCAGGATTAAATCACATTCTGCTTCGGTTTGCGTCCTGTAAAAAAAAAGGTCAGTCTGCTTAGCCTTCATCTGATAAATCTGCTCAATTACATAGCCCTCCCAGGATGCACCTATAGCCGGGTGACCAAAAAGATCGTTATAACCTGGAATATTTAATAAACGATGAAGAATCCCCGTATCCCTTATATAGGTCTTAGGCGACTTAATCAAACGCTTTTTTGCATTAACAAACCATGGCTGCAAACGTCTGATCAAAAATCCTCCCTCTAAAAAATCTAAATACTTATTAACAGTAGGTGCGCTTACGCCTAACGATCTCGCGAAAGACTCTCCATTAAATAAATTTCCATTCAAATGAGCAAGCATACTCCAAAAGTTTCTTAGCAAAGTTGGCGCTAAGTCTACGTTAAACATTTTTGCCAAATCTCTTTCTACATAACTTACAATAAAATCATCAATCCATTCTTTGCTCAACAAATCGGTTTCTGCCAATATAGATTCTGGAAACCCACCACGGAACCAATGCTGCTCGAAGTTTAATTCCTCCGGCAGTTCCGTTAACCCTATGGGATATAGTTCATTGTAAGAAATTCTTCCGGCTAATGTTTCAGAAACTCCCTTAACCAATTCAGGAGAAGCAGATCCAAGCAATATAAATCTTCCAGGAGTTCTTTTTGCATCAATTAAAGGGCGTAATAGAGAAAACAAATCCGGTAATAATTGAACCTCATCAATAATTACGGTATAATCTTGCAAGCTTTCTAAAAAAGTATAGGCATCCTGTAGCTTAGCCACATCCCTGGGATTTTCCATATCAAGGTACATGTAATCGCTGCTTAAACTCTTTGCTAAAGTAGTTTTTCCAACCTGCCGTGGCCCGAGAATTGCGATTGCAGGAGACTTTTTAAGCTTATGCTTTAACTGTGCTGCAAGATTTCTGATAATTAGCATAAGCAAATATACAAAAGAACCTAGTAAATCAAAAGTTTAACTTTTGATTTACTAGGTTGATGTTTATTTAAACGCTTTAAACGCAATATTTAATTTTTATCACAAATCATTTATATCATCTTAAAAATTTTATTAACCAGTCAATTTCCAACTTTCCTGACTTTTGCCTGTTTTACTGTTTAGTACCTAAATCGTATATTTGATTTACTCATGAAATTTAAAATCACCTCAGAATATCAACCTACCGGAGATCAGCCTAATGCCATTAAACAGCTGGTGGATGGTGTAAATGCTAACGAACATTATCAAACTTTACTGGGCGTTACAGGATCAGGAAAAACCTTCACCGTGGCCAATGTAATTGAGCAAACCCAAAAGCCTACCCTGATTTTGAGTCACAATAAAACCCTGGCAGCACAGCTTTACGGAGAGTTCAAAAATTTCTTTCCCGAAAACTCGGTAAATTACTTTGTTTCTTATTACGATTATTATCAGCCAGAAGCTTTTATTGCTTCGAGCAATACTTATATCGAAAAAGACCTGAGCATAAATGAGGAAATTGAGAAACTGCGTTTACGTACCACCTCATCACTAATGAGTGGCAGGCGCGACATTATCGTGGTATCATCCATATCGTGCATTTATGGTATGGGTAATCCAGAAGATTTCTCCCGGATGGTTTTCCGCTTTGGTGTAGGGCTTCGGATTTCGAGAAATGCATTTTTGCATAGTTTGGTAGAGATTTTATACTCGCGTACCACAACCGAATTTAAGAGGGGAACTTTTAGGGTAAAGGGCGATACCGTGGATATTTATCCGGCCTATCTGGATCATGCCTACCGTATTTCTTTTTTCGGCGATGATATTGAAGAACTTTCAGCAATCGACCCTGTTTCAGGCAAAACTCTGGAGAAGCTTGAAGATATGGCTATTTATCCGGCCAACCTATTCGTTACACCAAAAGACCGCTTTAATCAGTCTATCTGGGGTATACAGGAAGAATTGGAGATCCGTAAAAACCAATTGATTGCCGATAGGCACTTATTGGAAGCCAAAAGGCTGGAAGAACGGACCAATTTCGATATTGAAATGATGAAAGAACTGGGCTATTGTTCAGGGATTGAAAACTATTCGCGTTTCTTTGATGGAAGGCAGCCCGGTATGCGTCCTTTCTGTTTGCTGGATTATTTTCCTGATGATTATTTAATGGTAATTGACGAAAGCCACGTTACTGTTCCGCAGATCAGGGCCATGTATGGTGGTGACAGATCGAGGAAATTATCTTTGGTAGAATATGGCTTTCGTTTACCGGCCGCATTGGATAACCGCCCTTTAAATTTTAACGAATTCGAAGCCCTTGCCCCGCAAACCATTTATGTGAGTGCAACACCTGCTGAATATGAATTGGAAAAATCAGAAGGTGTGGTAGTAGAGCAGGTGATCAGGCCAACCGGATTATTGGATCCTGTTATAGAGATCAGACCTGCCATTAATCAGGTTGATGATCTTTTGGATGAAATAGACATTACCATAAAAGATGGCGGACGTATTCTGGTTACTACGCTAACCAAGCGCATGGCTGAAGAATTGACAAAATATCTTGATCGTTTAAACATCAAAACCAGGTACATCCACTCCGAAATTAAAACTTTAGAACGGGTAGAAATTCTGCGCGGTTTACGTTTAGGTGAATTTGATGTTTTGGTGGGTATCAACCTTTTACGTGAAGGTTTAGACTTGCCTGAGGTTACTTTGGTTGCTATTTTAGATGCAGATAAAGAAGGTTTCCTCCGTTCTGAGAAATCATTGATCCAGACCATTGGCCGTGCCGCCCGTAATGATAGAGGACGTGTAATTATGTATGCCGATGGCATTACAGATAGTATGGAAAAAACCATCTCTGAAACAAACAGGCGTAGAGATATACAGATAGCATACAACCTTGAAAATGGCATTACACCAAAAACTGTCGGAAAATCAAGAGAAGCGATTTTAGAGCAAACATCAGTACTCGATTTCTCTCAAAAAGCAAGTGATAATAAAGCCAGGGCTTATGTCGAAAATGCGGAGATCAGTATTGCGGCAGATCCGATTGTACAATATATGGGTAAGGCCGAACTGCAAAGGGCAATTGATACTACACGTAAGGATATGCAGAAAGCAGCAAAAGATATGGACTTTTTACAAGCTGCAAAGCTGCGCGACGAAATGTTTGCGTTAGAGAAAATGTTTAACGAAAAATTCGGCAAGTAACGATTTGGTTTTAAAGATTGATTTTTAGATAATTTAAATTAGAATTGCTGTTCAATAAGTTATCTAAAAATCATTCAATGAAATCTTTTAAACTCGTAACGCTGATCGTACTCGGCGCTATCGGTCTGAAAAGTCAGGCCCAACATGCTGCGGCAATTTCCCTGCCACTCGCAGGCAATGCTTACAGTTCTTTACATCAGGATTCAGAAAAAACATTATCCAGCAATGGAATCGTAAACTGGACCAACCCAAAAGAGTATTTTACGGCATACCTCCGGGTTTCAAAACCAGGTGTTCTGGTCGTTTCTATTAGCGATAAACCTGTTATTGAAGGACAATCTACTTTAGAATTTTCCATAAACAATCAACCCAAAAAGGTCGTTTTTGATGAAAAAAAAAACTTTGATGGTAAAATTGGCGAGTGGATTATTAACGATACCGGATACGTGTCCATAACCATCAAAGGAATAAGCAAAAGTGCCGGCAGGTTTCCCTCGATAAAAACCTTATCCATCAGCGGCACAGCTGCCGAAGCCAAAATGGCTTATGTTCAAAACAATGAAGGCAACTTTTTCCACTGGGGCAGACGAGGACCATCGGTGCACTTAAATTATCAGCAACCAGAAAATGTAAATGCAGAATGGTATTATAACGAAGTAACCGTGCCTAAGGGACAAGATATTTTAGGCTCCTATTTTATGGCTTGTGGTTTTGGCGAAGGTTATTTTGGCATGCAGGCTAACAGTCCGACTGAAAGACATATTCTATTTTCAGTACGGAGTCCTTTTAATACAGACGATCCGAAAAGTATTCCCGTATCGCACAAAATTAAAATGCTTAAGAAAGGTGATGGTGTACATACCGGGGAGTTTGGTAATGAAGGCGCCGGAGGTCAGAGTTACCTGAACTACATGTGGAAAGCAGGAAATACCTATAAATTCTTACTGCATGGCGTACCCGGAAAAGATAGCCTAACCACATATACTGCTTATTTCTTTACTCCTGAAACCGATAAATGGCAATTGATCGCCAGTTTTACCAGGCCGCAAACAAAAACCTATTTAAAGTGCTTCCATTCTTTTTTAGAAAACTTCTCACCCGTACACGGAGACTTATCGCGAAAAGTTTTGTTTGATAACCAATGGATCTGCGATGATAAGGGAACATGGACTGAATTAAAATCAGCCCGCTTTACTACCGATAATACTGGTGCAAAAAGCTATCGGATGGATTATCAGGGAGGAGTTGACAACGGTGCCTTTTATTTAAAGACCGGTGGCTTTTTTAACGATTATACCACTGCAGGAAAAATCTTCAACAGAACATCAAAGGGCAAAAAACCGGAAATAGATTTTAGTAAATTACCTTAACATTCAAAATAATTATAGATTTTTGAAGTTTTTATCAAGTTATTAAGCACAATGAACGGGCAAAACAGAAAAGACATTTATCCAGGCTTGGAAGTCGGAATCATATTGAAGAAAGATCAGCGGTCAGGGAACATCACTTATGGCGTGGTGAAAGATTTACTTACTTCTTCCGCGTTTCATTCCAGAGGAATAAAAGTGAGGCTTGAAGATGGTCAGATAGGACGTGTAGCTGAAATTGTTGAAGAATAATGACGATATTAAAACCTTTCTAGCCTTAGTTGTGTATGATATTTGTAATCGGATTGCAATTAAAGGCCAAAAAAGTAACAAAATAAATGTTACGACGTCTATATTTGTAACAACAGTAATTTAAAGAATGGGATTAGGTTTAGTAAAATTCATTTTTATCACAATATTGGTACTTTGGCTGATCAGAATGCTGATCAGGTTAGTTCTGCCAATGTTGTTTAATAACCTGGCCAGCAAAATGCAAAATCAGGCTACAGGACAACAACAACAACAAAGACGGTCAAAACCAGAAGGCTCTATTTCAATAGATTATATGCCGCCAAAACCCGATCAAAGTAAAACAGATAAACTCGGAGACTTCGTAGACTACGAAGAAGTGAAATAAAACTAAACCCTGAACTTGTTTCGGGGTTTTTTGTTAAAATTCAACATGCATTTATTCTATAGCACACATTGTTTCAGCCTGAAATTTGATTACCTCATTTCTTTTCTCAATGAGTTTCAACATATATTTTTGAAGAAATATTTTTTCTACCAGCTGGCCTAATAAACCAAACGGCGCCCGAAACTCAAAAACATCAGTCATTTCTGTCTGAGCATCTATTATTTTAAACTGGTGTTGGTGGTGGAGTTTTTTAAAAGGTCCCTTAATCATCTCGTCAATGAAGAGCGTTGGATATTCCATTGCGCTAATCTTATTGGTCATTTCGAACAAAATGCCAAAATGCCTGGCGCTCCAGGTAACTGACTCATCCAGGTCGATCATACCACCATTTTTTCCAGCTATTACTTCTTCTCCAGACGATTTCATCGACTGTAAATGAAGATCAATACTTCTAGCCAGATCAAAACAGTGCCCAATTGGTGCATCAATCAATGTTTTTAAGGTAATTGTTGGCATACGCTTCCGTTTAGCTATAATTACCTTATCATTTCCTACTCAGCGCTGCCATTGCCTCATCAATCTTTCCGTATCTAAACTCAAATCCACTATTTAATAGCACTGCTGGCTTAACCCATCTGCTTTTTAAAATCAGTTCTGTTTCCGTTCCGATGATTTTTGCACCAATAGCCAATAACCAGGCTGGGGCAGGCAAACCGAAATTGCGACCAAAGGCCTTTCTGATGCTGCGCATAAAAACATGGTTTTTAATCACTTCCGGTGCCGTGCAGTTTACAATTCCTTCAATTTCTGGGTGGTTAAGTAGCCATGCTATACTACCTGCAGCATCCTCTTCGTGGACCCAGCTCATATACTGTTCGCCATCGCCCTGTTTGCCACCCATACCCAATTTCACCAGGTTAAGTAAGCGTGGAAATGCTCCGTCTTCCAGACCTAAAACAATGCCCATTCTAAGGGCAATTTTTCGGGTATTGGGCGTGTCTGTTTCAAAAAAGCTATTTTCCCAGGCTTTGCAAACTTCAATAGAGAAACCTTCGCCGATTTCGCCTGTTAACTCATCTTGCGGATGGTCTTCGGCATGGCGGTAAATGGTGGCTGAAGTAATGTTGATCCAAAGTTTTGGCGGATTTTCCATTTCTTCGATCGCTTTGCCCAGTAAACGGGTGGGGATCAATCTTGAATCAAAAATTTCTTT
This sequence comes from Pedobacter sp. KBS0701, assembly GCF_005938645.2. NCBI lineage: Bacteria > Pseudomonadati > Bacteroidota > Sphingobacteriia > Sphingobacteriales > Sphingobacteriaceae > Pedobacter > Pedobacter sp. KBS0701. Next base: position 4,990,479 of record NZ_CP042171.1, on the reverse strand, counting down.
TTTGTTTTTTTCAGTGTACCTGCAGTTTACATTTTTTCCGCAAAGGTTGACCAGGAGGTCAGCCCCTTGTAAGCTGTACGCCCACTTACCTATGTTTTTGCCATCCCATACCCATGTTTTAATATTATCCGTTTTAGCTTGTGCTTTTCTGGCCAGAATGATTACTTCATCAGCAAGGCTGCTAAAATAGTTCGCTAATACATTGCCCAAATAACCATTCCCGCCGGCCAGTACAATTTTTCTGTATTTCATGATATGATTATAAAATTAAGATTAAGCCCAAAACAATTAAGCGGTAAAGTGCCCAGGTAATGCTCATTAACCAGCCTGTTTTTAATAATTTACTCCTGCGGATATGCTCTAAAAACATCAATCCTGCAACTATTAAAAAGTATAGAACAAAAAATACAGGCTGGATATCAAGATATTTTGACAACGCCAAAACAGGCAGGAGCAACAATGAACCGGCGAATGAAATCGTCATCATATTACCCAGGTAATCCCAAAGTTTTTCTTTCCGGTAAAAGCTAATGATGGCGCCCTGGAAAAACAGCTGCCCACCGCAGATCAAGTATTCGCGGTATTTACTGCCCAGTGGCACAAAACCCGTAAGCAGATGTGCATAATCTGTTAATATATACGCCGTAATAAGCCAGGTTAAAAGCAGGAAGGTGATGCGGTAGTGGAGTTTAAAAGTTGGCTGTAAGCTGTTTCCTTTTACTGCAACAGGTATAATTACTTTACGGTTGTAAGAAATAAATGTATAAAATTTCCGCATCAGATAAACAAATGGACTAAACAAAAATAAAGGCTTAAAAAAGGGCATAGCGTGTGCAATAATTTTGAACAAACTCTGGATGCCGTAAGTAACTTCACCGGTTTCGGTATTAATGAGCGCAATTTCATTGGCAGCTCTTTGCTGGTCTACGAGCGGGCAAATATTTTGTGGCATTTCCTGGTAAACCTCACGACCATCCTGAGCCAGCATGCCTGTTTTTACAAAGGCCTTGGTATGGGCATAACACATCGGGCATTCATTGTCAAATAAAATTACGTGGTTTTTAAGCGTTTTCATTTTATTTAAATTTTAATACTTTCAGTAAAATATGAAAGTTTTGATTAAAAAATAAAGCCGAACAATAGGTAAAGCTTTTTTAGGGTTTAGGGTGTGAGGCCGAAGGTTTAGGGTATAAAGTAAATCTGTCTTGGTACTTGCTATTCTATCTTACTATTTAATCCATTTATCTTGCCATCACTTTCCTGCTACCGTTGTAAGATTGTTTCGTACCTCACAATGACGGACTTTTCTATCGGGCTTGATACTCCTGATCAGTCTTAATACTTGCTACTCCTATCTCACATCTCCCCTCTCAAATCTACTTAAACACTTTCAACACCGAACCCCAGAACCAGCTTTCTTCTGCCTTAAGCATCGTTTCTAAAGTTTTATCTACGTTTCCGGCTAATTTATTAATGTCTTTTATAGATTTTTTGAAGGTAAGGAACTCCGGATCTTTTTCATCGCCATTAACGGTAGATAGTTCGTTTAAAATTTTTAAAACAGGTTCCAGTTCTCTTTTTTTGCGTTCTTTAGCCACCTGCCTGGCAATATTCCAAACATCCTTATCCGCAAAAAAGTATTCTTTCCGCTCACCGGCCTTATGTTGCTTTTCAATCAGTCCCCAACCAATCAGGTCGCGGAGGGTCATGTTCGCATTGCCCCTCGAAATACTGAGCTGCTCCATAATTTCTTCGGTGGTTAACGCTTCGGGCGAAATTAACAATAGCGCATGTACCTGGGCCATGGTGCGGTTAATTCCCCATTCTGAGCCCAATTTGCCCCAGGCTTCTATAAACTTTAATTTTGCTGCTGCTAATTCCATATACAAATGTATAAAGTTATTTTTAAACTTTCAAAAATTATTGAAACTTTATTTAATTTGAAAATATTTATCGTTTATGCTTTAATTCGTCGAGTACCTTTTGCCAGTTACCGGAGTTGCCGCTTACATTTTTTAACAGGTCGTTTTGCGCGGGATTGAAATAAAGCGATAACCTTAATACCGGCAAAGCCAGACTGGGTTTAAACATTGTCCCGGGAGCAAATCCAGGCTCATTGTTCCTGGCCCGGTCCCGGTCGAATTTAACGGTTGTATTGACGTATTCTTCGTGTTGTTTTTCACCATTAATATACGGGATCAGCCATTCTACAGATTTTTTGATCGAAGATCCTTTAGGCGACTCGTAAGTATAAAAGTTTGGGCCGTTCGCCCTATCAATCATAATGCACAACTTTAGCAGAGGTTCCAGGTCGTAAATGTGGTAATGCATGGCATCACGCTCTTTAAAATCCAAACTTGTTCCGTCGGGATATAAATTGATATTGATGTGGCTTTTTAAATTGTCTATGGCCCACCTGATAAAATCCTGATTGTTTAACGTGTAACCGATTTCACCAACTTCTTTCAGGCGGTGCGCGTTCCAGTTGTTAATGGCGGTGGCTCTCCCTGTTTTCATCCGCTTGCTATTAATTTCTGCTAAAGCCGTTTCAGTTAGCCATAGTTCAATCTGTTTTTTATCAGCTGCTGGGATGTCTTTTTTAATCAGGTCGTAAGCTTCAATGGCCTTATCCAGATTGGTGTCGTCAATAGGATCACCATTTGGTTTATTGATTTTGGCCCATGCACCAAGAAATTCTACACATTTGTTTAAATATTTTTGATCACCGGTAATCCGGTATTGTAAGGCCAGTGCAAACATTTTGTTCATGTCTGCCAGGGCTAACCTGGTTCTCTCTTTTTTCGGATTTCCCTGCAATAACCCTTCAGTCCGGATGGTATCAATTGGGTTGGGTTGCCCGGATAAATAATTTAATGCCGATTTTTCAGCGCCCAGGTATAGTTTTTTGGTTTCAATGTCGTTTTTGATCTGTGTTTTTAGCTTTTTGATTTCATCATTATTTAAACTGACCAGCTGAGAAAACGAAGAAAAAGATGATAAAGCAAGAGCAATTGTAACGACAAACTTTCTCATAATAAATAGGTTGAATTTTTATTCTTTATTACAAATCTAATTTTTTATTCAGCATGCATTTAATTTATTACTTTTTTATACCGCCCAATTTTTTATTTTTGACGTTCGTTTAAACTTAAACAAACCTTAATGAATAACTGGTTTAATAAAAATGGCATTCACTTAGCCATTATTGCATTTTTTGTAGTCATTACTTTTGCCTACTTCAGTCCTGTCTTGGTAGGTAAAGCCCCAGCGCAAAGTGATGTGATCCAATCACAAGCGATGCAGAAGGAAATTATGGACTTTAAAGAAAAGGATGGAAAGGCACCACTTTGGACCAACCAGATGTTTGGTGGCATGCCTGCCTATCAAATTTGGGTACCTTATGCCTATAATGGGGCTACTTATGGAATTGCTTTAATTACTAAAGCCTTGCCAAATCCAACAGGTACGGTTCTTTTGTTGCTTTTAGGCGCTTATTTCCTGTTTATTGTGTTAAAGGTTAATCCGTGGCTCGCTGCGGCAGGTGCAATTGCCTTTACATTTACAATGTACAATTTTGTGTTAATTGCAAGTGGGCACAGTAGTAAGGCATTAGCAATTGGTTTTTTCGCGCCAATAATAGCGAGTATATTGTTAACGTTAAGGGGCAGATATTGGTATGGAGCTAGTTTAACGGCACTATTTTTAGCCCTTGAAATAAGAACGAACCACGTTCAAATGACGTACTATTTGATGCTGGCTATTTTTATATTCGTTATTGTAGAATTTTACCAGGCATTTAAGAATAAAACCGTTTCAAATTTATTAAAATCGTTTGGTTTTCTTGCTTTTTCGGTGGCTATTGCTTTAATGATTAACGCAAGTTTATTATGGTCTACCGCAGAATATGCAAAAGAAACAAACCGTGGAAAATCTAATCTAACAGCTACAGAAGCGGCACCGGGGGAAAAAGGGGCAGGCATGTCGAAAGAGTATGCTTACCAATGGAGCCAGGGGGTTGGGGAGAGTTTTACCTTTTTAATTCCAGATTTATATGGAGGCGCTTCAGGAGTAGATAAGTTAGTAAAACCTGAAGGGAATATGTATAAAGCTGTTGCCGAAATTACAGGAGGTGACCCCACTCAAACTGCGCAGGCTATCCAGCAATTGGGAGGGCAATTAAATATGCAACAGTACTGGGGAGAGAAACCATTTACACAAGGCGGCTATTATTTCGGTGCAATTATCTGTTTCTTATTTGTTTTTGGCTTATTCATTGTTCGCAGCCAGTTAAAGTGGTGGATATTGGCAACAACAGTTTTATTCATTCTGCTTTCTTTTGGACGTCACTTCCCTATGGTAAGTGATCTGTTCTTCGATTATTTCCCGCTTTATAATAAATTCAGAGCGGTTGAATCAATTTTGGCAGTAGTTGGTTTAATGGTTCCAATTTTGGCAATTTTGGCAATAAAGGAAATCCAGGATGGGAATACAGACCAAAAGGTATTGATCAGGAAATTAACCTGGTCTGCTGCTATTACTGGTGGTTTTGCTTTAATTGTAGCCATCGTGCCTACAATGTTCTTCAGTTTTAAAGCATCAAACCATATGCAGATTGTGCAGGCTTTAACGCAGTCTTTGCAAAATAATGCTGCCGTAGCGCAAAAGATAGCGAATGGATTAGTTGAGGACAGAATTGCAATAGGACGCGCAGATGCTTTACGTTCATTCTTTTTTGTGGTTATTGGTTTCGGAATAGTTTGGGCATTTATTACCAGGAAATTAAATGCACAACTGGCTTTAGGCTTGTTAGGCCTGGCTATTTTGGTAGATATGTGGCAGGTGGATCGTAGGTATTTGAATAACCAAAACTTTGAATACAAAAAAACAGCTTCAGACTTCTTTAAGCCAAGAGACGTTGATAATTTTATCATGGCTGATAAAGATCCGGATTTTAGGGTATTTGATGCTTCTATAAATACTTTTAGCGATGCCAGTACCTCTAATTTTCATAAAACAATCGGTGGTTATCATGCCGCTAAACTGAAACGTTTTGATGAACTCATTCAGCATCAATTTACTAAAAGTGTTAACCAGGATGTTCTGGATATGTTAAATACCAAGTATATCATTACACAGGATCCGCAAAACGGATCGTATAAAATGCAGCGCAATGCAACTGCTGCAGGTAATGCCTGGTTTGTACAAAGTGTTCAGTTTGCTAAAAATGCTGACGAAGAGATGAAGGCAATCAGCAGTTTTGATGCGAAGAAGGAGGCTATTGTTGACGAAAGTTTCAAAAAATCGATCGATACCAAGCGCTTAGGAACCGGTCAGGAAGGTTTTATTAAATTAACGAACTACAACCCTGATCATTTAACTTACGAATATTCGACCGCTAAAGACGTGATAGCAGTGTTTTCTGAGATCTATTATGATAAAGGCTGGAAAATGTATATCGACGGGGTTGAGAAGCCATACTTCAGGGCCGATTATGTTTTACGTGCAGCGCAGTTAGAAGCTGGTAACCATAAACTTGAGTTTATTTTCCATCCAACATCGTATTACACTGGTGAGAAAATCTCTTTGGCAGGATCGATCTTGTTATTGGGCGGATTGGGCTTTGGATTTTATTCAGAAGAAAAGAAGAAAAAGAAAGCAGTTAAAGCTTAATATCTCTTTAAATAGATTTACGCCCCGCAGGATTCAATCTTGCGGGGTTTTGTTTTTTAGTACGGGGGCTGCTGTTCTGGGTCGGAAGTCATTAACCCAAGCTCAATCCCCACAATTTGTCATCCTGAGCGTAGTCAAAGGATCTATTGAGATGAGTTTACTAAGCACCTTATGATGCTCTGCATTCACACCCGCGATCGTCTTCCTGAACTTGTTTCAGGATCTATAAAGCGCAATTGTCATTTTGAGGGTATTGCGTAAAAATTAATTTGAGTGATGGTTTTTTGGGTAACAGGTTTGCAATCTCACAAGGATCACTACTAGCGTGTGCTTTAAGATCCCCCGCCTGCGCGAGGATGACGACGCAAAAATAGATTATCAGTCCGCAGTCTATTATTCATATCAACTATGCTCCCAACTCTGTGCCCTCTGCGCCTTCCCTTTGCGTACTCTGCGGTTAAACGGAGACCATACCAATTAACACCAATAAACCAATAACCAGTCAACAAATAGCTAGTGAACCAATGACAAATGAACCAATGGCCAACGAACTAATGAACCATTGAACCAACTTGTAATAAAATTTAACAATGTCGTAACATTTGTTTGATATACAGCGTCTTATCTTTGTAATGAAAAATCAGGTGATATGTTAGAGTCATTCTTTGCCGTATGCTTATTAATTGTCGTACTTTATTTCTTTAGCCCTTTTGAGGTAAAACTCGATGAGGAAGAAGAGTGGTAACACAACTAATTTATCTCTAAACTGCTTTAACCGGGCGGTAACAATATCCTTCCCCCTAAAATTTCCCTTTTATGGATAAAAGAAATGTCGATGTAGTCGTAATCTCCGATGTACATTTAGGTACTTATGGCTGTCATGCAAAAGAACTTTTAAAGTATCTGAAAAGCATTAAACCCAAAACATTGATTCTAAACGGTGATATCATCGATATCTGGCAGTTTAGTAAAAGTTACTGGCCCGAGTCGCACATGAAAGTAATCCGTAAACTGATGAAATTTGTTTCAGAGGGTGTTCAGGTGCATTACCTGACCGGGAACCACGATGAGATGCTCCGCAAATTCGACGGCATGGAGATGGGTACTTTTCACCTTCAGAATAAGCTGATTTTAGAGCTTGATGGTAAAAAAGCATGGTTTTTTCATGGTGATGTTTTTGACGTCACCATGCAGCATTCTAAATGGCTGGCTAAATTAGGAGCGGTGGGTTACGATACGCTGATCCTTATTAACAGTTTTGTAAACTGGGTACTAACCGCATTTAGAAGGGAGAAGATGAGTTTTTCGAAAAAAATCAAAGCTAAGTTTAAAGATGCCGTTAAGTTTATTAATAGTTTTGAACAAACTGCAGCAGAACTGGCCATCGAAAAAGGTTATCAGTATGTCGTTTGCGGTCATATTCATCAGGCCGAGCAACGCGAAATTGCCACTGAAGATGGAAAAGTAACTTACCTGAACAGCGGCGATTGGGTAGAAAGTTTAACCGCGTTAGAATATCAGGATAAAAACTGGACCGTATTTAAGTATGAGCATCAACACTTTACAAAAGACCAGTTGGATGAAGGAATTCTTTCTGATGCTGAAGATTTAAAAAGTAAACTCGACATAAATATTCTTTTACAGAATATAAAATATGAAATTGCCCAATAATTTTAGATATTCGGGCATAAATGAAGATACTTTACGCAATACAGGGAACAGGTAATGGTCATATCAGCAGAGCCAGGGAAATTATTCCCTTGCTTCAAAAATATGGCGAACTGGATATTTTAGTGAGTGGTACCCAGGCTGATGTGAAACTCAGTCAGCCCGTAAAATACCAATTACATGGTTTCAGTTTTATCTTTGGAAAAAAAGGTGGTGTAGACCATTTTAAAACCTGGCTGAACATGAATCTTTTTCGTTTCAGGAAAGATATGAAGCAGCTGCCACTTAAAGATTATAATCTGATCGTTAACGATTTTGAGCCCGTGAGTGCCTGGGCCTGTAAACTGCAGGGTATCGAATGTGTCTCTTTAAGCCATCAGGCTGCATTTAAATCTAAAAAGGTACCACGCCCGAGAACTTTAGACTGGGGCAAGCTTATTTTGAGCCGCTATGCACCTACCAAATACCACATTGGCTTTCATTTCGATCGCTACGATAGTTTTATTCATACTCCGGTCATCAGGGCAGAGATCCGAAATCTGAAAAGTGAAAATTTAGGGCATTATACGGTCTATCTTCCAGCCATTGATGATAAACGCCTGGTGAAGCTTTTTACACAACTCCCTGAAGTTACCTGGCAGGTTTTTTCTAAACACAGCAAAGTTGCCTATCAGGAAGGGAATGTTTTTGTAGAGCCGGTTAATAACGAGAAATTTAATAAAAGTTTGGCCACCTGCGAGGGGCTATTTACCGGTGGGGGCTTTGAGGGCCCGGCAGAAGCACTTTATTTGAAGAAAAAATTATTGGTGGCCCCTATGCGTTTCCAGTTTGAACAGCAATGTAATGCTTATGCTTTAAAGCAGTTCGGTTTACCAGTAATTTGGGGAAGTACCAGAAACTGGTTGCCGATTGTTAAAAACTGGGTAGAAAATCCTCAAAAGCACGAATTTAATTTTCCTGATGAAACCGCGCAGATCATTGATGATATGGTGAAGAAATACGCGAGGGTTTAATTTTTTTAGTCTTGGGTCTTAAGTTCCGAGTCTAAAGTCAATTTACCCTCTATTGTCACCCTGAGGGTTAATTAATCGCTTAAAATCAACATGAGTGACAGTAATTAATCTTCATGTAAAAATTCCCTCGTGTTACCGTCATTTCGAGCGGACCCGATAGCCATCGGGTGCAACGCAGTGGAGAACCCGAAGGCTCTGCGAAGCAAAATCTAACTAAATAGATCTCTCCACTTCGCGTTGCTCCGGTCGAGATGACGGCCATGTTATTGGAGTTTGTGGATGGTAGCTTAGTCGAAGGCCCCCTGGCATTGAAGCTACAATTAGTTGTCATTCTGAACGCAGTGAAGAATCTTAAGCGATACAGTTTTGAACCATGTAAGACATAAGTGACTATAAGCTCGAACGTTTTCTTGCACCGTAACATTGTTATCTAAACCTGACAGAAGCGGGCATCCCGATTTTTCATCGGGATAAAGCGGATGGCAGGACTGGCGGAACCGAAAAGAACAGGAACCTGCTTTTCAAAAAACAAGAGCATCTTTTTTTAGCATTTTTGCTTTTTACCTGACAACCAGTCTTCGACTCCGCTCAGACTGACAAAGCTTGGGTATCTTTAATGAGATGATGTTTTATTTTCGCTTATTTAGTTACCGCACAGTATTGAGTAATCTAAACCTGACAGAAGCGGGCATCCCGATTTTTCATCGGGATAAAGCGGATGGCAGGACTGGCGGAACCGAAAAGAACAGGAACCTGCTTTTCAAAAAACAAGAGCATCTTTTTTTAGCATTTTTGCTTTTTACCTGTCAACCAGTCTTCGACTCCGCTCAGACTGACAAAGCTTGGGTATCTTTAATGAGATGATGTTTTATTTTCGCTTATTTAGTTACCGTACAGTATTGAGTAATCTAAACCTGACAGAAGCGGGCATCCCGATTTTTCATCGGGATAAAGCGGATGGCAGGACTGGCGGAACCGAAAAGAACAGGAACCTGCTTTTCAAAAAACAAGAGCATCTTTTTTTAGCATTTTTGCTTTTTACCTGTCAACCAGTCTTCGACTCCGCTCAGACTGACAATTCTATAATGATCTGACTATAAATTTTCCCTTTAGTTCTTTCCGATTAAGCTTTGGTCTTTTAGCTTTAGTCTTTTCGCTTTAATCTTTGGTCTTTTAGCTTTCCGCTTTTGCCTTTCCGCTTTAATCTTTCTTCCCCTAGTCTTAAATTATTTTCTTTACTTTGCCTACTCTTTTAAAGGCATGATTAATCAGTTTAGAAAGCTAAATCCAATTAACCTCGTATTCTTGCTGGCATACACGTTCTTTTTGCGTATTGCCATTTTTCAGGAAACGCATGATAAGCTGAACTTTGATTTTTTAGAACCTTTTGCCCGGTTGCTGATCAATATTGATTTAGATAATGTCTTTACCCCATATTCCAATATTTTTATTGCGGCACTTTTGGTTTATGTGCAGGCATTAATTTTCAACCGGATTGTAAATAATCATAATTTATTGGCCAAACCCAGTTTCCTGCCAGGCCTGATGTTTATCACAGGAACAAGCTTATTTATGCCTTTTATGATCCTAAGTCCGGCATTGTTATGCAACTTTCTGCTGATCTGGATTATAGATAAGTTTTTAAAACTGGGTAAGAGTGCGAATTCCATTACCACTGTTTTCGATATCGGGATGATTATTGCAGTTGGGACACTCATTTACTTTCCGTTTATGACCATGTTAATGATGATCTTTTTAGCACTGTTGCTTTTTAGGTCATTTAACTGGCGCGAATGGGTGGCAGGCTTAATTGGTTTTATCACCGTTTTCTTTTTTTTGGCCGTATTTTATTACTGGAATGATAATCTAAGCTCCTTTTATCAGATATGGAAGCCATTGGGTAATAAGTTTCCTTCGGTGTTTAAAATCAATTATAACGATTATTTGGTGCTTATCCCGGTTACAGTAATTATCATACTGGCATCACTACAGCTACGTGAAAATTTCTTCAGGAGTTTTATCAGCACCCGGAAAAGTTTTCAGTTGTTATTTTTCATGTTTATTGTTTCAGCAGCTAGTTTTTACCTGAAACCGGATTTCAGGACCTGGCATTTTTTGCTTTGTGTACCACCGGGATCGGTACTGTTGGCTTACTATTTTAGTAATGCCAAAAAGCGTTGGTTTTATGAAACATTGTTCGTTTTATTTGTGCTTTCAATACAGTATTTTCTGTTTGTTTAACCTTTTTTAACAAATAAGCGGAACGAAACTTAACAAAGATTAATAGCTTTGTGGATGATTTTAAAATTAAAGCTTTTTAGTTTTAATTAAGATGGATAAAAAATGGAGTCATTGGAATTTCTAAGAACATATTATTCGCTGCGGGAGAATTTAAATGCGTAGGCTAAGCATTGATATTGGAAATTCTGCTGTTAAGGTTGGTGTTTTTGCAAATAAAGAAATTGTTCACCATCAGCGTTTCAATAAAATTGGAATACTTGATCTGGCTCAATTGATTGAGAAGTTTTCGCCGGCGAAATCTATCATCAGTAGTGTTAACCAGGAAATCGGACCGTTAGAAGTATTTTTAAAAAAGCATACTGAATATATCCGTTTTTCAACGCTATTGACGACTGGAGTACAAAATAGATATAAAACGCCGGTTACTTTGGGATTAGATAGGTGGGCGGCTATTTTGGGCGCAAATGGTTTGCATCCGGCAAATGCAAGTTTGGTGGTTGATGCCGGTACCTGTATTACTTATGATGTTTTAACCAGTTCTAAGGAATATTTTGGCGGTAGCATAAGTCCGGGCATTAAAATGCGGTTCAGGGCTGTACATGAATTTACGGGCCGTTTGCCTTTGGTAGAGTGGGATGCAAATGAAGATATTGTGGAAGGTACTGATACACAATCAGCAATCAGGAATGGCGTTTTACAGGGAATAATAAACGAAATTGAAGGCTTTATCGCCCTAAATAATAAAAAAGAAAGTGCTCTGAAGGTAATTATAACAGGGGGAGATGCTAATTTTTTGTATAAACAATTACAAAACAGCATCTTTGCGCCTCAAATTATAAAAGATCCTTACTTAGTATTAAAAGGATTAAATGAAGCTATTGCAGATTAAAATGTACAAAAGAATAAATTATATTGCAGCCATACTCGTTCTAGTTTGTGGTTTAAGTGCTCAGGCGCAGGTTACCACTTCATCACCATATTCAAGATATGGACTTGGAAATATAAAAGGATCTTTGTTGCCCCAGTTTAGGGCAATGGGCGGAATTTCTACTGCTGTAAGTAAAGTTACCGGTTTTAATAATATCAATATGCAGAATCCGGCATCTTATGCGGGTATTTCGTTAACCACAATTGATATTGGTATGAGTGCAAGTGTAACCAATTTAACACGCAACAACTTAAGCGAGTCAAGTTTCAATTCTACTTTTAGTCACCTGGCATTTGCAGCTCCGGTTACCAGAAGATCGGCATTGAGTTTTGGTATTTTACCATATTCCGATCTGGGTTATAATTACAGGAACACCGTGAAAGTTGATACCACAACCTTAAATCAGCTTTATGAAGGAGAAGGTGGTTTATCAAAAGCTTATTTGGGCTATGGTTACCGTTTTGGCGACCATTTAAGGATTGGTGGTAACCTGGAATATATTTTCGGAAATCTTCAAACCAGCCGCGCTACTGAATTTAACAGTGCAAGTTCTTACAATGCAAAACTTCAGACCAAAAATAGTGTTGCCGGCTTAAGCTATTCGTACGGTATTCAATACGATTTTACATTGGGTAAGAAAACGATTGTTACCTTGGGTTACTCCGGAAGCACTTCCGGAAAAGTAAACTCAACACTAACTTCTTACGCTACGCTGTATACAAGAGATCAGGATGGGAATGAAAGTACTGCGGCAGATACGTTAAATACGGTGAATAACGGAAAATCCAATCTTACTTTACCCTTAACACACAATTTCGGGATCGCTATCCAACAGAACGATAAGTGGTTAATTGGTGCCGATTTTAGAATGGGTAAATGGTCTGCAACAAGTATCAATAATGTAAACCAGGGTTTGCAAGATAGCTGGGGTGCTTCGTTGGGAGGTCAATGGACACCAGATGCATTTTCTTACAACAGTTACCTGAAACGTATAGATTACCGCATTGGTGTTAATTATGATAAAACTTATATCAAGATCGGTAATCAGGATATCAAACAAATGGGAGCATCATTAGGTTTTGGTTTCCCGCTACCTACTGCTAATGGCGGTACTGCATTTTATAAAATCAATTTTACAACAGAACTTGGACAAAGAGGAACATTAAATAATAACCTGGTTAAAGAGCAATATATTAACTTCCATTTAGGTTTTACCCTGAACGATACCTGGTTCCGTAAGTACCGTGTAGATTAATGAAACTGAAAGCATTTTTATATGGTCTGTTTCTGGTGTTGCCTTTTTTTCTGGCTTCCTGTGGAGACGACGATCTAAAAAAAGCAAATTCAGTTTCAATAAATAAAACCATCCTATCCCGCGACCGCACTATAGGTGTGGATATTATCTACAGCGATTCTGCGAGAATCAAAGCAAAAGGTACTGCCCCGATACTTGATAAGGTTACGCCCGCTAACGGCAGTGCTTATCAGGAGATGATCAAAGGGGTAAACATCGATTTTTATAATCCTAATGGAACCATTGATGGAAATCTGGTATGCGATTATGCCATCAGGAGAGATAATGAACTCAAAACTGAATTCAGGAAGAATGTAGTGGTGAAAAGCAGTAAGGGTGATACCTTCTCCTCTCAGGAACTGATCTGGGATGAATCGAAGAAAATTTTCTATTCCAATCAGCGTGTATATGTTAAGGGAGTAGACGGGAGCGTAGGAGAAGGGATAAATTTTAAGGCACCACAGGATTTTAGTACCTACGAAATGGATAGCGGAAACGGTGAATTGAATATGAAAGAAGGCGTAACGCCCTGATGTGATATGCGCTGTGGGAGGTAAGATAGGTGAAGGATTAAACATCTATTGAAATTCCCGTAGCTTTGAAGTCAATTTTAGTAGTAAATCTTCCGCCTTCCATTGCCATTTTACCTCTTCCATCCCCTTAATAATTAAGCGCTTGATAAATAAAATTTTGTGTTTTCTTTTTTAAGGCAAATTTGTATCTTGCGCCCTCTTAAAAAAGAACTAAATAAATTTATAATTACAATATGGGATTAATGACATTTTTGCGCAACCGTGCAGGCTATATTCTGGTCTTTGCAATCGGTTTTGCAATTGTTGCGTTTTTAGTAGGTGATGCAATTAACGTGGGTAAACCTTTTTGGTCGGCAAATCAAAAAGTTGTAGGGTCTATAGATGGTAACGACATCAATATTGATGAGTTCGGACCAAAGGTTGATCAGGGTGTAAACCAGATGAAACAACAATATGGTGGTAGTGCCAATGCACAGATGACCGCTATGGCTGTTGATCAGGCATGGAATGCAGAGTTGGCAAAAGTTTTGTTAACTAAAGAATATGATCGTTTAGGTTTAACCGTATCAGAAGATGAGTTGTTGGATTTATTACAAGGCCAAAATCCCAGTCCGCTGATTAAACAGTATTTTTCCAATCCTCAAACCGGACAGTTAGACCGTGCTACCCTGATGAATTTTTTGAAATCGAAAGAACCTCAGGCTTTGCAACAATCTACCATGTTACAGGAGGAGATTAAAAACCAGGCATTACAAACCAAATATTCTAACTTAATCCGTAACTCGGTTTATGTAACTTCATTAGAAGCTACAGATGAGTATAACAACCGTAACAAACTGGCTAACTTTAAATATGTAAGCTTGGATTATGCTTCAATTCCTGATCAGTCAGTTAAATTAACTGATGCTGATTATTCTGAATATTATGAGCAGAACAAAGCGCGTTTCAACAATCCGCAGGAAACACGTGCTTTTGAGTATGTTACTTTCAGCATCAGCCCAAATAAAGCAGATTCTTTGGCAATCAAAGCTCAGGTAGATAAAATTGCCACTGATTTCCAGGTGGCTAAAAACGATTCACTTTTCGCAGCGATTAATTCAGATGTAAAAGTTCCCTTCACTTATATTACAAAAGGTAAATTAGATCCGGCTGTTGATTCGGCAGTATTTGCTTTACCTGCAGGCAGTTTCTATGGGCCGAAATTAAGCGGTAACTCATACAAAATTGTGAAAGTAGTTGCTAGCCGTATCTCTCCTGATTCGGTAAAAGCAAGCCACATCTTAATCGATCCGGCTAAAGTTGGCGGCGAAGATAAAGCGATCAAACTTGCTGACTCATTAAAAGGATTGATTTTAAAAGGAGGCAATTTTGCTGAACTGGCTAAAAACTACAGTGTAGATGGTTCTAAAGATAAAGGTGGTGAGTTGGGTACTTTCGCACGTGGTGCAATGGTTCCTGAATTTGAAAATGCCGCTTTTGATGGTAAAGCAGGAGATATTAAAGTCGTAAAATCTCAATTCGGTTACCATATTCTTAAAATCGAAAAACAAATCGGTTCTTCTAAAGTAGTTAAACTGGCTTATGTAGAAAAAGCATTGGCAGCGAGTAGCAAAACCCAGGCAGCTGCTTATAAAGCTGCGAGCAGTTTCTTAACGGATGTAAAAGGTAACGATTTCAGTAAATTTGCAGCCCAAAAAGGATTAAAAGTAGCTGTAGCTGATAAGGTAGCGGCAACACAAGGATTTGCTGCAGGGTTAGATAACCCACGTAAACTAATCCAGGATGCTTATGCAGCCGATAAAGGTGATGTTTTACCTGAAATTTATACCATGAGCAACGCTTACGTAATAGCACGCTTAACCAACATCAGCCCGAAAGGTATTCTATCATTAGCTGATGTGAAGAAAGAAATCGAACCGATGGTAGTCAACGCGGTTAAAGCAAAACAATTGAAAGAAAAATTAGCCAATGTAGGTAAGGGAAGTATCGATCAGATTGCTGCTAAAGTTGCCCGCCCGGTTAATCCGGTACAGAACGTAGTATTTGCTAACCCTGTAATTCCAGGTGTTGCCCAGGAAAATACATTGGTGGGTAGCGTATTCGGTTCACAGCCAGGTAAAGTATCTGCTCCTGTTCAGGGCGAGCGTGGTGTATATGTATTTACCGTTGATGGATTTACAAACCCTGCGCCAATTGCAAATATGTTTAAACAAAAAGAAAGCATGTTGTTAAGTTTAGGTCAGCGTTCATTGGGAGCGGCTTTCCAGGCTTTACAGGAAAATGCCAAGATAAAAGACAATCGTGTGAAATTCTATTAATTAGAAAATACGTAATTTTGTAACCGTTCCGATGATTAGTCGGGACGGTTTTTTTATTTAAGGCCATGGAAATTCAGGAAAACATCATAAATAAGGTTGCCAATAGCGGTTTAATTACTTTAAACCTCGAAGATTTTTATCATAAAGGCGAAAGGGTAGTTTACGATATCGTAGAAAATTTGTTTCACGGCTTAATGCTGAGGGAAAAAGATTTCCGGGCATTTATAAAGGATCACGATTGGGCACAGTATCAGGATAAGAATGTGGCCATCACCTGTTCTGCAGATGCCATTGTACCTACCTGGGCATATATGTTGCTGGCCAATAAGCTAAAACCCTATGCTAATGAAGTCGTATTTGGAGACTTAAATACATTAGAAGCTGTTTTATTTACCAGGGCATTAGCTAAAATCAATCCGCAGGATTATGCGAATGAACGCGTGGTGGTAAAGGGGTGCGGCGAAATTGATGTACCGGTGGCTGCTTATGTAGAGGTTACCAATCTGCTTACCCCGGTAGTTAAAAGCATCATGTTTGGCGAGCCCTGCTCTACTGTTCCAGTATATAAAAGAAAAGATTAAATTTTGGATTGCTTTTTGTATATCTTCATGGAGGAAGAGTTAATTTCTTTTAAAGGAAACCTTTCCTTATCCAGTCCGTCATCCTGAACCGGTATTATCGGATTTAGTTCAGGATCTCTCATGCTGGTTATAGACACACACAAATGAGTACAAGAGCAATGAAAAAATTATTTATAACGGTTACGGTAGGCTTATGCAGTCTCTTCACAATGGCTCAGGAACTTCCCCTGAAGAAAGAAGCTGTATTTCAGGAAGGCGAAGTTTTGCAATATAAACTAAGGTACGGGTTTATCACAGCGGCAGAAGCTACTATTAAGGTAACTAATTCTGATTTAAAGTTTGATAACAAACCTACCTACAAGCTTACCGTTGATGCGCAGACCTCCGGAACTTTTGATGTTTTTTATAAGATAAGAGATCATTATGATTCATACATAGATAAAACAGATCTTTTACCTTATTTCTACCAGGAGAATATCCGTGAGGCCAGTTACAGACGCCAGGATAAGGCACGTTTTAATCAGGATGGAAAGAAAGTAGTTTCGAACAGGGGAACGTTTACCACGCCAACAAATCAGACTTTCGATCTGGTTTCGGCTTATTACTTTGCCCGGAGCCTCGATATGGGCAGAATCAAAGTTGGAGATAAGTTTAAACTGAACTATTTTTTGGGTGATGAAATTTCGGCGCTTGAGGTAGAGTACGTAGGCAAAGAAACGGTTAAGAGTAAACTGGGTAATATCCGTTGTTTGAAATTTAGCCCGTCAATTAAGCCTGGCCGTATTTTTAAAAAGGATAGCCGTTTATACCTTTGGGTAACCGATGATGGAAACCGGGTACCTGTAAAGGCGCAGGTTGAAATATTGGTGGGTGCAGTTACGATGGAATTAAAATCGGCCAATGGGCTGAAATATGCTTTAGCAAAAGAATAATGATGATAGAAGTTGAACAGGTGCTGGTGCACGAAGATATATTGAAGGAAAACTTTGTTTGTAATTTGAGCAAATGTAAAGGTATCTGCTGTGTGGAAGGTGATTCCGGTGCACCTTTGGATCATGATGAAAAGGCCGTTTTGGAAGAGATTTATCCGAAAATAAAACACCTGCTCAACGAAAAGGGTATTAAAGCGATTGAAGAACAAGGTGTTTATGTTGTTGATGAAGATGGCGATTTAACTACCCCATGTGTAGATAAAAATAAAGAATGTGCTTATGTGCTTTTTGAAGGCGGCATTACCAAATGCGCCATCGAAAAAGCATACGAGCAGGGTATAGTAGACTGGCAAAAACCGATTTCCTGCCACCTGTATCCTATCCGGATAACCAAATATCCGGAATTTGAGGTACTCAATTACGATCGCTGGCATATTTGCCATGATGCCTGTACCTTTGGTCGCGAACTTAAGGTTCCGGTATATAGTTTTTTAAAGGGACCACTGATCCGTAAATATGGGGAAGATTGGTATAAGGAATTAGAAAGTTCGGTGGCGGCAATGTAATGATCACCAATTTTTATGTGTATAGTTTTATGTGTATAGCGATCGTTAGTTCACAATTAGATTTGTTATATACTAACTAGGCTTAATCTATAATAGATTAGATAGATCTATTTCATACACCATCCCATACTGAAGTTTTATCATCTATTTAATTATGCTATTCAGATGGGTATAGAATTGAATTTTTATTCTATTTTCTTTAAAATTACATTATTCTATTATATGAAGTCATGTAAAGAACGGCTCAAACTATAGCTTTAAGCGTTAGCCAGGCTTTTAACCCTTTTTAATAGGGGTAATTATAAAAAAAGATCCTTAATATGAGAAGTGAAAAGTATAATTACTGGTAATTGATACTGATTAAAGGGGTAAAAGGGGGTAAATTAGTAAGTGCCTGCCGTTATTGATTAAAAAACAGAGATTAGATTGCCTGATAAGCAGTATCTTTATCAATTTGCTAAACAGAAGTTGATATTTAGCAATTCAGTTTATTAATATTCTCAGATTAAGTTGTTTGTTGTCCAAAAAAAAACTTAATTTAGCAGGACTGAAAATCATTTAATAACGTGAAGAAAATCTTAATTACTGGTGGTGCGGGCTTTATTGGCTCTCATGTAGTTCGCCGTTTTGTTAATAACTATCCTCAATACGAAATTGTCAATTTAGACAAACTTACTTACGCAGGTAATCTGGCTAACTTAACCGATATTGAAAATAAGCCGAATTATAGATTTGTAAGGGAAGATATTGCGGATGCTACTGCAATATTCGATTTGTTTAAAGCCGAAAACTTTGATGCCGTAATTCACCTTGCAGCAGAAAGTCATGTAGACCGTTCTATTTCAGATCCAACAGCTTTTGTAATTACTAATGTGATTGGGACTGTAAATTTATTAAATGCTGCCCGTGAATACTGGAAAGGTGATTATGATAAAAAACGTTTTTACCATGTAAGTACGGATGAGGTTTATGGTGCTTTAGGTGAGGAAGGTATGTTTACCGAAACTACCGCCTACGATCCGCATAGCCCATATTCAGCATCAAAAGCGAGCTCAGATCATTTTGTAAGAGCATATCATGATACTTATGGCATAGACTGCGTAATTTCTAATTGTTCTAACAACTATGGGTCTCATCATTTTCCGGAGAAGCTGATTCCATTAGCCATCAACAATATTAAAAATAACAAACCTGTACCTGTTTATGGTAAAGGTGAAAACGTGCGCGACTGGTTATGGGTTGAAGATCATGCCCGGGCAATTGATGTAATTTTCCACAATTCGAAAACCGGGGATACCTACAATATTGGCGGACATAACGAGTGGAAAAATATTGATCTGATTAATTTGCTTTGTACGATTATGGATCAGAAACTTGGTCGCGAAACCGGAGAATCAGCTAAATTAATTACTTATGTTACCGATCGTGCCGGTCATGATTTGCGTTATGCCATTGATTCGACTAAACTGCAAAATCAATTAGATTGGGTGCCGAGCTTACAGTTTGAAGAGGGATTGGCCAAAACAGTAGACTGGTACCTTCAAAACGAAGACTGGTTAAACAATGTTACTTCTGGTAATTATCAATCTTATTACGAACAACAGTACAGCAGTAAATAATGGAAATTGAACAAACAGGATTAAAAGACTGTCTGATTATCAAACCAAGGGTATTTGAAGATCCGAGAGGATATTTTTTCGAAAGTTTCAATCAAAATACCTTTGAAGATAAAACTGGTTTATCAGGAAGATTTGTTCAGGATAACCAATCCTATTCTTCTTATGGGGTCATCCGTGGTTTACATGCACAAACCGGTGAATTTGCCCAGGCCAAACTCGTAAGGGTAACCAAAGGAGAAGTGCTGGATGTTGCGGTAGATGTACGCCCAGGTTCGCCAACATACGGAAAACACATTGCCGTACGCCTGAGTGCTGAAAATAAATTGCAATTGTATATTCCAAGAGGGTTTGTACATGGTTTTTCTGTTTTAAGTGAAACCGCAGAATTTTTATATAAATGTGATAACTTTTTCAATAAGGCATCAGAAACAGGAGTGATCTATAACGATTCGGATCTGAATATCGATTGGTTAATCCCTGAAGAAGATCAGGCCGTTTCTGATAAAGATTTACTTTTAAAACCATTTGCCGAACTACAGCATATATGAGTAAGATATTAGTAATTGGCGCTGGTGGGCAGTTAGGCCAGTGTTTAAAGGTTGTAGCTGAGCGAAGAGGAATCACGGAAATTGTTTTTCCTGCAGAACAGGATGCCAACATTCTAAATGAAAGTGGTTTGAATGACCTTTTGGCGAAAGAGCAACCAGGCTTTGTAATCAATTGTGCAGCATATACTGCTGTTGATAAAGCAGAAGACGAAGTTGATCTTGCTAAATCCATTAACGAAACTGGTGCCGCCTATCTGGCTTCTGCCTGCCTGGCAAACGGTGCTACATTAGTTCATGTTTCTACAGATTTCGTTTTCGAAGGTAATGAAGTGAAATTATTAAAGGAAGATGATGAAGCAAAACCTATTAGTGTTTATGGCGTAACCAAACTGGATGGCGAACTGGCGGTACAAGCTAAATTGTCAGCTCATTTTATCATCCGCACCAGCTGGTTGTATTCTGAATACGCCAATAACTTTGTAAAAACCATGCTTAAACTTGGTGCAGAGCGTGATGAACTAAATATTATTGCAGACCAGGTGGGAACACCAACCTATGCTATTGATCTTGCAAATGCAATTTTTGACATTATTCTTTCTTCATCAACTGCTTATGGGGTATATCATTTCAGCAATGAAGGGGTAACCTCCTGGTTCGATTTTGCAAAAGCTATTTTTGACATTAGCGAAACCAGGGTTAAAGTAAATCCTATTCCAGGTTCTGCTTACCCAACCAAAGCTTCACGCCCGGCATTTTCGGTGATGGATAAAACCAAAACTAAAGAAACTTTTAATATCGAAATCCCTTATTGGAGAGATAGTTTGGTAGAGTGTATAAAACAAATTAATAAATAGAATTAATACAGATGTTGAGATAGCGCTTTCATCTCAAATCTAATGTCTCAAATCTCAAATCTAATACTAATGAAAGGTATAATCTTAGCTGGTGGCAGCGGAACCCGTTTGCATCCCTTAACGCTTGCCTGTAGTAAACAAATGATGCCGGTTTATGATAAACCGATGATTTATTATCCTTTATCTACTTTAATGCTGGCCGGGATAAAAGAAATTTTAATTATCTCTACCCCGCATGATCTTCCAAATTTCGAGAAGTTATTGGGTGATGGTGCTTCATTAGGTTGCAAATTTAGTTATGCCGTACAGGCCGAACCAAATGGCCTAGCCCAGGCTTTTGTAATCGGCGAAGAATTTATCGGTAAAGATAAAGTGGCTTTAGTTTTAGGGGATAATATTTTTCATGGTGACGGGATGGCAAAATTATTACAGGCCAGTTCTGATCCGGATGGAGGGGTGGTATTTGCCTACCAGGTATCGGATCCTGAACGCTATGGCGTAGTGGAGTTTGATGCAGATAAAAAGGCTATTTCTATTGAAGAAAAACCTATCAAACCCAAATCCGATTATGCGGTGCCTGGATTATATTTTTATGATAATGAGGTAGTCCAAATCGCAAAGGATGTTAAACCCTCCCCACGTGGAGAATATGAAATTACTGATGTAAACAGAGTTTATCTGGAGCGTGGTAAACTAAAAGTTGGCGTATTGAGCCGTGGAACGGCCTGGTTAGATACCGGAACTTTCACTTCATTAATGCAAGCCGGACAATTTGTGCAGATCATAGAAGAACGCCAGGGCTTAAAAATAGGTTGTATTGAAGAAATTGCATATCGCATGGGTTTTATCAATGCCGATCAGCTTAAAGCTATTGCTGCTCCGCTTGTTAAAAGTGGTTACGGAAGTTATCTGTTGAAACAGATTAAATAATATTTATTATAGTTTATATATCCTTAATAATCACCAATCAGGGCCAATGGCATGATTGGTGATTTTTTTTTAGATTTTTGACATCCTGGGTGTAGTAAAGGATCTAGGCCTATACCCAAAATTTCTACACATAAGAGCATTTAAGCATGTTTTATTTATATTTCTCTGCCCTTTGTGTTTAAAAGATTGCCAGCATTTAATTCAAGTCCGGTTAAAGCATCCTCCATTTATCTTATCTTTGCTCAATCACCGAAAAAAAATGAATACAAAAAAGCAGATTGCCATTATTGGTTTGGGTTACGTTGGACTACCGCTGGCGATAGAATTTGCTAAAAAGTATAAAGTTGTTGGCTTCGACACCAATGAGACTCGCGTAGCTGAGTTAAATCAGCTGAATGACCGGACAAATGAAGCGAATTTGGATGATTTGCAGTCTGTACTTTCTTCCTCTGAAACAGGATTAACGCTCAGTGCGAGCCTCCCTGATCTGGCAGGTTGCACAATCTACATCGTTACTGTGCCTACACCTATTGATCATCTTAAACGGCCAGATCTGGGGCCTCTGCTTGGAGCCAGTAAAATGCTGGGCATTGTGCTCAAAGCAGGTGACATTGTAATTTATGAGTCTACCGTTTACCCTGGATGTACTGAAGAAGATTGCGTGCCTGTTTTAGAGAAGATTTCAGGCTTAAAATATAATGTTGATTTTTTCTGTGGCTATTCGCCGGAGCGTATTAATCCTGGCGATAAAATTAACACCCTGACCAAAATAAAAAAGGTCACCTCGGGTTCTACCCCTGCAATTGCTAGTCAGATCGATCAACTTTACGCTTCCATTATTACCGCCGGCACGCATCTGGCACCTAGTATTAAAGTTGCAGAAGCTTCAAAAGCAATAGAAAATGCGCAACGGGACGTCAATATTTCATTTGTCAATGAACTGGCATTAATCTTCGACAAAATGGCGATAGATACTGC
Source organism: Pedobacter sp. KBS0701 (assembly GCF_005938645.2). Classification (NCBI taxonomy): domain Bacteria; kingdom Pseudomonadati; phylum Bacteroidota; class Sphingobacteriia; order Sphingobacteriales; family Sphingobacteriaceae; genus Pedobacter; species Pedobacter sp. KBS0701. Next base: position 4,967,806 of record NZ_CP042171.1, on the reverse strand, counting down.
TGATGTACTGGCCGCTGCCTCTACAAAATGGAATTTTCTAAATTATAAACCCGGACTGGTTGGGGGCCATTGTATTGGTGTTGATCCTTATTATCTTGCCTACAAATCCGAATCCCTGGGCTATAAGCCAGAGGTAATACTTTCAGGAAGGCGCGTTAACGACAACATGGGGATGTTTGTTGCAAACAAGGTTATTAAAATGATGATTGCCAGGGATAAAAGGATCAGTGGTGCGAAAGTTCTGATCCTGGGCTTTGCTTTTAAAGAAAATTGTCCCGATATCCGCAATACCAGGGCAATCGATATTTATCGGGAACTGCTTTCCTTTGGCCTGGAAGTTGATGTTTTTGATCCCTGGGCTAATCCGCAGGAAGTTGAAAAGGAGTATGGTTTTCAGCTGGTAAAGCAGTTTGGATATCAATATGACGCTTTAATTCTGGCAGTTTCTCACCATCAGTTCATTGGTGTCGGATATGAGGAATTTAGAAAGGAAGGAGCAGTTATTTTCGATACCAAATCGTTTATTCCGCGCGATTTAGTTGATGGTAGACTATAAAGGTATCTGATGTGACATGATTTCATTGACGGATAGTGCAACGCTTGTATCTTTTTGAATCGGGTTTTTTATAGAAATCAATTAAATTCTAGCTTGAAATTCAGTATATGGTGATTTTTTATACCGTTAATTTACTCTTTTTTTGTTTATGCGTCAGTTTTATTTATTATCTTCGGGTAAGATATTTAAAATCAAGAGGATTTCTGAATTTTTGATTTATTTTGATGCCTGATTTTTCTGTGTGTCGTTGATTTGATGTTAATATTTTATTTATTTTTTAAATTTTGAACGCTTTTTAGGTTAAATTATATATTGTGTCTCTTTACAATATGATTAATAATGAATATCTGATGGCTTTCTTATTTTTATTGTCCCGTGTTTGAGGCTTCATCAGATAAATGATGCGGTCTTTTTAAGCAGTTTTTATTAGCTGTCCACTTCATACGTAAAGTTGAGAAATATGTTAAGGTTTGGGAAGATATCAAAAATGGATCTCTCTAGTGGAGTTGGTGAGATCATCGATGATCATGATCAGGATATAATTTTTTTTACTGTAAACGCTGATCATGGAATTAATGTCTCGGATGAGGTGCAGTTCAGGATAAGATTTGTAGAAGATGGCCTGCAGGCTGTTGAAATAAAAGCGGCATACTTCGGTACCATTAAAAATTTTTGAGCTTGTTGAAATAAAAAGCTTAGTAAATAAATGGCCATTAGCTTTCGCCGTACATTTTGGTTGAAGATGCTTTATCTTGCTGATATACAGTTTTTTAAATTTAAGTAAAATTTATTTTGTATGCCGGTCTGAGCCTAGTCGAAGATCATTTCAACGCATTAATAAAGCAATAGGCCATGCTATCAATTAAAGATTTAAAAGAATCACCCTGATTTCGACTGAAGCCTAGCAAAATGAGGCTTTATCAAAAGTAAAATCCAGCACTTAAGGCCATAATTTTATTTCGTTCTGCGTCATTCCCGCGCAGGCCTATCGTGTGGACACAATTAATTATAACATTCTTCTATCGCTCTATGCCGCGGGGCATGGTAGTTTTTCACAGTTAATGTTGTTTTTAGCTGTGTTCAAGAATGCTGCGCATTTTGGAGCGCCAAAGTACCCAAAGCGCTTTGTCATCCGATGGCTATCGGATCCAGCAATGAGCCTTTTACACAATCTCATGCGCAACAAAAAAACAGTGACACTTCATTTAATCAGGTATTGTGTGTGTTTTCTTTGGTCTGATTGAGCCCTGCGGGGTTTGTGTTCTATATTTTTTTAAAAATTAAATTATCGGTTATGAACACAAAACCACTGCGTTTCAGGTTTATTACTGCCATTTTTACTGTTGTGCACCTGTTTTTTTGATTTCCCCGGCTCTTGGGATTGACAACGTCCTTGGTTATAATCCGTGCTTCATTAAAGTTAGTTAGCAAAACGCCTAAAAATACTTAAAAGATGTGTCCACACGATAGGCGCAGGCGGGAACCTCAAAGCGCTCTGCAATAGCATTAGGATTCCCAATTAACCCGATAGCTATCGGGTTGGGAACGACGTATCAAAATATAATTGCCTTTTGAACCAGCGTAAATCTTTTTGATATAGGCTCACTTCGGTCGAAATGACACCACACTAGCAACCATGTTTGAAAATAGCGTTCTGAAGGGCTTAATGGATTAATAATAGAAAAAAAATCAGTGACCCGTTTTAACTGAGTTTATAAATCCGGTTTATTCTTGTATCCAGAGATGCTGTGCTTAACTCCAGGGACAGAGCGGGATAAAAAAAATCCGGACAGCCGTTTATTGTTTTCTTTAACCGGCTGTTCCGACACAGCTATATACCAGCAATACCTTAAGGTAACTTTCCCTTTCTCTTTTATTTAGCTATTGTTAGCCTGCCGATCTAAAGCGAGTCAAATCTTTGATCTACCTGATCTCCACCAGGGGCATTACTCCACCAAAGCAAGTGTTAAGCAGTGTGCAGGCAGGTGTCTGGCAAACCTGGCCGGAAGGTGGCTAAAACGTGGGGTAAATGTGGCGTAAAGGTGGACTTGGAAAATATTTTTTGGGATTTTTAATCAGCGGGATTGATTTGGGTTATCATCGCTTTTGATTAACCTAATATAAAAAATTATGGTAAAGCGTGCAAAAAAGAACTTCTTAATTTTTGGCACGGGCAGCAGAAATGCAATTTGTTCATATCTGTCCGTAACGTTCTGAAAGGCTTAGATGATTAATAAGAAATGATCTGCGACTTGTTTTAATTGAGTTTATTAACTCAGTTTATTCTTCTTTTTGAGGAAGATTAAATACATCACTTCCAGTTCGCCAACCCGGCCGGACATATTAGCCAGCTAATAATATTAAAACCAATCTGAATTTTGTATCAGAAATGATATATTCTATTTGATCTATGTCAATAAATGTAATAATTAAACTAATTGTATTTTTTATTATACAAGTTCTGGTTAAATTTGTTTAAACTAGACCGACAATATGGAACTCAAAAAAATTCTGGTAATTGATTCAGAAATACACATGCTAAACTTTTTGGGAGTGATTTTGGGAAACCGATATGACCTTTCAATGCAGTCGGGATCCGTGGAAGCGATGCAATGGTTACATAAGGGAAATATGCCTGACATCATCATTTCGGAAATCAATATGCCGTACATGAGCGGATCTGACCTCATCAGCAATCTAAAAATCAGCGGGCTTTACAGGCATATTCCGATCATCATTCTTTCTGGGATCAAAGATCTTTCTACTCAGATAAGCGCGATCCCTTTTAAAGTTGATGCATACTTTTCCAAGCCATTCAATCCACTCGATCTCGAAACAGCAATGAGTAACATATTAGCTAACCATGCAGTCAACTGATGATCGGGCCAATGGAATAGTTAATAGTGATTATACCCACGTTATCTATGCCGGAGAAGCCTTTCTTCCTGATCTCCTTCCGCAACTTCAACGTCATTTTAGGGTCGAAACCCAAAAGGAAATTGCAACTTTGGGAGAGTATGTTTCGAAGCAGACCCTGCTGAGTCTTCCGGATGCGATCTTGATAGAAGTGGATGAAGGTGGTGAATGTTTTAGGTTTGTAGAGAAACTAAAGCTGAACAGCTTGCTTAGGGAGATAGTCATTATATTTTTATCTGCCTCACCGAGTCCGGATTTATCCCGGGTTGCCCTGATGCTTAATGTTGGAGATCTGTATATTTCCCCAATTCCTGCAAATGATCTTTGTAACAGGATTAAATTCCTGATCCGGCTACGCTCTTTTCAGCCCCGGGTGAGTGGTGCTGCTGCAATCAGTTTAAAGACCGATTTTCCAGTAAAAAAGCGGATTTTTGACCTGTGCATTTCATGCTTTTTTTTTCTCCTGTTGCTTCCCTTATTTACGCTTATAGCGCTTCTAATCCGCATAGAATCCAAAGGGCCGATAATATACAGGAGCAAACGTGTCGGGGCAGGCTACAAAATATTTGATTTTTTTAAATTCCGCTCTATGCGCCACCAAAGCAGTGATGATTTGGTCAAACTTTCTGAACTCAACCAGTATACGCCCAGTGATGGTACACCAGCCACCTTTATCAAGATAAAGGATGATCCCAGGGTTACCAGGGTGGGTGCTTTTTTACGCAAATATAGTTTAGATGAGCTACCACAGCTTTTCAATGTGATCAGGGGAGATATGTCTCTCGTTGGAAACCGTCCCTTGCCGCTTTACGAGGCAAAGTCGCTAACTTCTGATGAATGGGCTTTACGCTTTCTGGCACCTGCCGGGCTTACTGGTCTGTGGCAGGTAAGCAGGCGTGGGAAAGGGGAAATGTCTGAACGGGAGCGTAAGAAACTTGATAATTTTTACGCCAAAAAATATTCTTTAAGGCTGGACCTGGTCATCCTTCTCGCCACATTCCCCGCGATGAAGCAAAGAGAAAAAGTGTAACCCTTTCAATCGTGTTAGCTGTTATCAATCATTAAAAAGCTAATCATTTCTGAAAAACTTTTTAATGATTTATAAATATTTACAGATCCCAACGCTATCGCCTTTGTTGTCTATCTGTCTGCACAGTTCTCTCTGGTGATATTAACGCCCTGTAGAATTACATCAAATTCGGTCCGTCTGTTAAGCTGTTGGTCTTCCTCTGAACAGTTGACGCCATCATAGCAGCGATTCACCAACCGGGTTTTCCCATAATATTCCACTTTGATCCGGTCCGAGCGTATTCCGCGTGCAACCAGATATTGTTTAGCAGATTCACCACGTCTTAAAGACAGGTTTCTATTGTATTCTTCAGATGCCCTGCTGTCACAGTGGCTTGATGTTATAATCGTAATTTCCGGGTATTTTCTCATCAGTTCTGCGAGCTCGTTAAGTGCGCCCCTGGCATCAGGTCTGATTTCTGATCTATCAAGATCATAGTATATGTTTTTTACCGAAAAGACTTTCTTTAGCGAGTCGCAATGGTTTAAGACATACTGTTGGGCACTTTCCGTTCTATTGAGCCTGATGTCGAGATTAATCACTGAATCCTTTTGGATCCCTACTGAGGTGGTAAACTGGATATTGTTGATATAACCTAGTTTTTGAGCTGTGACTTCATAATCTGTCTCCGCAGGGAGCTCTCTTCTAAACCGCCCTTTGTTATCCGTTTTAATAGTATCATTACCATCAAGGTGGTGCATGAGGATACGGCCTCCGGGGAGGGGGATCCGGGTCCTTGCATCTGTAAGGGTTCCCTGTAGAATAATTTTATAGGAAGATCGCCTGAATTCATAAATATTGTCATTTCCCTCCCTGTTTGAACTGAAATATCCTTTTTTACCATCCGGGGTTATAATGAGTGCGAAGTCATCTTTAGATGAGTTTATTGGAGATCCCATGTTGACAGGCGAAGTGGTCGGTTTCATTTCTTTGAGTGGCACCTGAAATAGGTCTAATCCTCCAAGACCGGCAAGTCCGGTTGAAGAGAAGAACAGATTTCCATCGTGGTCAAAACTTGGGAACATTTCATTGCCCTCCGTGTTGATTAGCTTGCCCAGGTTTACCGGACTCGTCCATTCCCCATGCCCGGCTTTTACGCAGTAATATAAATCTGTCCCACCAAAGCCGCCGGGACGGTCAGAAGCAAAAACGAGGATATTGCCATCAGGAGTCAGCGCCGGATGACCAGTAGAATATTCATCGCTATTATATGGAAACGCTTTGATTGAATTGAGATCAGGCCCATACACCGTGTAAAGTTTCAGTTTAATGGTTCCATCGGCACTCCTGGAGGTTTTTCCTTTTAAATAATTGTTTCCCGTAAAAATGATTGATCCATCGGGAAATGCTGCCGCTGCCGCAGTGTGATATCTGTTATTAAATAGTCCACCCAGTTTTTTTACTAGTTTGTTCTGGCCATAAATGAGGTTTAGGGTATCTCTCTCTATGGTGCCGGTATAGGCAGACAAGATGTTGTTATCATTACTGGTTTCTGGCGTATCATCATCATTATATCTGATTTTCTGTTTATCACGACTTTTTGAATTGATCAGGCTATCTGGGTTAATTACCTTTAAATCTGCGAGTTTGTTGACGTAATAGAACTTGCTGAATGGCGTATTGTCCCATTTAAAAATGTGTTTTGAAAAATTTTCTGATTGCCTGTTACTTGAAAACAGAAGACCTTCTTTGTAGAATGCGGGCGAATATTCAGAGGCCTGAGTGTTAATGTTCAAAAAACCTACCTGCCAGTGATTTGGGTTTTTATTGATCTTAGACAGGTTTGTGGATGCGAAAGCCGCTGCTCTTTTATCAACAGGTACCAGGGAGAGATATTTTCTATACCACCTCTCCGATTCTTCATACTGCTGGTTGTTAGCGAGGCTTTCGGCGTAATATAATGCCCATTCGTTCTTCATGGCTGATTGTCCGGTCAGCTTTCGATATGTTTTCAGTGCTCCTGGATAATTTTTGGTCATCCTGAAACTATAGGCCAGCATTTCTATTGCCTCCAGATTGGATGAATCTTTTGCCAGCACTTTCTTTAGTTTACTTATTGCAGAGACGTATTCGAGCGAGTTAAAACTTTTACGCGCCATATTCAGATCGTTCTGGTTAGCTGAACTGTTTTGGGCATGCGTTGCGGAGCACAGGATGAAAGTAAGGCAGAGGTATATTGGTAAGGCTACTTTAATGTCAAGTTTCATAACTTAGAAAAATCTTGGTGATAATATTTTGTTTTTTTCAAACCCGAATTCATACCTGAGCATAATTTCATGACTGCCAGAGTTAAAGTTTTGCAGCTCAGTGGTGCTTCTGTCATAACTATAGCCAATACGTATCTGGGGGCTAACCTGCACTTCCAGCAGCGCGCTGATGTCGGCGCTTGTCCTGTAACCGGCTCCGATGGCCAGTACATCTTTGATCCATAGTGTTGCATTAAGGTCAGCTTCTAAAGGGGCACCTTTTACGCCCTTGATCAAAAATGAAGGTTTCAGCCTGAAGTCTGCAGCAAGTGGAAATACATAACCCGCGGTCAGGAAAAGATGCGGAACCTGTCTGGCCTGAAGGTTGTCTCCACCTGAAGCGTTGTTGAGGCTATTGTTGAGCAGATCCTGCGCAGCAAGACCCAGGTAGAATTTGTCCGAATTGTAATATATTCCGGTTCCAAAGTTAAAAAGCGTTTTACTTGCATCATTCATAAATGCAGGATCATTGCCCGGATTTGAATTTAATAAAACGCTGCTGAGCCTCGCACTATAATGGCTAACAGAGCCTTGCAGGCCAAAGCTCAGACTTCCTTTTTCCATTCTTATCCGGTAGGCAGCGCTTGCAGAACCGCCCGTGGTTTGAGTAATACCCAGTTTATCGCTAAAAACCTGCAGGCCCACGCCAAATCTTTTATTTAATACAGGAGCATCAATACTAAAGGTACCGGTTCTGGGTGCTCCCTCTATTCCTGTCCACTGATTACGGTAAAGTGCAGTTGCCGACACCAGGTTCCTGCTTCCGGCGTATGCAGGGTTTATGGCGAGGGTATTGAACATATACTGTGTATACATAGCATCCTGCTGCCCCCAACTTTTAATAAAAAGCAGGCACAATATTAAAATTATAATATATCTTTTCATCTTATCTGTTAATTGTAATGTAGCCCACACGTCTATCCGTTCCATCAATGGTCAAAACATAGTAATAGGTTCCTGCAGGAACTTCTTCTCCGACATGGATACCTTCGGTTGATTTTCCGTTCCAGTCGTTCTGATAACTTTTCGACCGGTAGATCAGATTTCCCCAGCGGTTAAAAATGTCCAGGTTAATGTTTTTCCCGTTGGTATTGCCTACAACAAAATAATCATTGATGCCGTCATTGTTTGGCGAAAACCCTCCCGGGATGAAAAGATCTTCCCTGATCAGGTTAATTACGGTTGGCTGCGATGGACTGACATCTCCTGCGGTAATGGGATCTGGTTTAGTCCCATCCGTTGAAACATCTGTAGTCTTGCTGTTATCACTTACTGAAAATCCTTCAGCAGTAGCCAGGTTACTGAAACTGCCGTCATACTTGTCCAGAGATACCCTGATTTCGATATCAATCGTGCCCGAAGCAGATTTAGCAAGGGTATTGCTCCCTGTTAGCATATTTTTATTAGATGAGCCGTTGAAACTACTATTTGCGGTGAGTCCGCCGGTTGCGCTGATCTTTTGTACTTCAAAGGTGTTTCCCCTGAAAGTTGCAAACAGATCATCAGTCACAGTAAGATCCCTTATGGCTATCTGGCCAAAATTGGTCAGCACAAATGAATAGCTTAGGGTATAGCTTCCATCCTGATTTCGGACAGGTGCTGATTTTAACCGTTTAGCCAGTCCGATTTTGCCTGGGATAAGCACCACAATAGTAACCTTACCCGGAGTAGATGGGTTCCCGTCTTTATCCACAATGATATAAGTGAACTCATCAGGGCCCGAATAGCCCGGATTAGGCGTGTAAATCGGTTGACCAGTGATGGGATCAAAAGTTATGCTGCCATGCTTCGGAGGGTCAGTTATGGTAATCTTTCCACCTGATGGGATGGGAACATCAATTACTTTCGGGCCGTTTACCGGTGTTTCCACGCTGATATCAGGTGCATTTATTACGATCGCCGGGCGTACTGTTACTGTTACGGTTATCGGGTCTGAATCAATGCCGTCAGCAGTCCTTAAGACATAACTAAAAACATCCTGACCGCTAAAGCCTGTACCAGGTAAATAAAGCGGTAGTCCGGTAGTAGGGTTTAAGCTTATATTGCCGTGCGCAGGGGGCGTTACCCATACCACAGTAGTACCGTTTTTGCTAATGTCATTATCTTTCACCGGGATTTCAACGGACTGGTTAAAAGGAGTGGTATAGGCATCGGGAGAGCCTAATGGTTTTACAGAGACGGTTACGCTGATGGGGTCCGAGGAAAGTCCGTCCGCGGTCTTCAGGGTGTAGGTAAAAGTATCTTTTCCCGAAAAACCTGGATTTGGAGTATAAACCGGGGTTCCTGATGCGTCAAAACCTACATTGCCATTCGATGGGGGAAGCTGTAGGGAAATTGTGGTACCGGTTTTAGCAGGATCATTTTCCTTTACTGGGATCGTAACCAGATTTCCCGCTACCGTAGCGGCCACATCAGGATTGCCGGAAGGCTTCACATTAATGGTTACGGTAATTGGATCAGATTGTAACCCCTCTTTATTCTGTATGCTGTAGGTAAAACTGTCTTTTCCACTAAAGCCGGCATTAGGCGAGTAAGTAAAAGTTCCATCAGTATTGAGCACTACTGTACCCTTTAGCGGATCTGTTTTTTTGATAACAATTGATCCCGCTTTGCCAGGATCATTATCCATTACGTGTATGGTTACAGGCAGATCAGTCGTCGTATTGGCCATATCGGCCACGCCAACAGGCTTGATATTTACAGCGATGTTTACGATTGCTGTATTGGATTCGGCACCATAATTATCTTTTACCGTATATACAAATGAATCATAGCCACTATAATTAGCCGCAGGTCTATAATTCACGATGCCACTAACCGGATCAACAACAAGAGTTCCGTGCATGGGTTGGCTTTTGATGATGATGGTTGAGGGATTTATTGTGTAGTTGCCATCGGCGTCGGTATCATTGCCAAGTACGCTGATTGGGATATTGGTATCCCTGCTTGTGGTGATGGTGTCATTAATGGCTACGGGGATATGGTTAACAATAAGCTGAACTTCGTCTGAGCGCTGACATCCTCCCGGAGAAGTTAACGTCCATTTGAATATGTAAATGCCGCCGGTTAAGTTATTTATAGTGGTGTTCGGCTGCTGCGCATTTAGTAGCGATGTTCCGGTTGGTCCTGATGACTGTGTCCATAGTCCACTGTTGGTCCCGGCACTATTGCCCTGCAGTACATAAGTTGTGGTAGGAGTAGAAATATTGATCAGCTGGTCAGTGCCCGCATCTGGTTGATTTGGTGCAGTAACGTAGGTTAATGAAATGGTGGCCGGATTGGATGTTCTTCCGTATGAATCTTTTACCGTATAGGCTGCGGATACCGTACCAGAGAGATTCTGTTCAGGTATGAATTGAACACTCCCCTGAGAATTTACCGAAAAAGTTCCTTTGCCTGAAACGGTATAGGTCGTCTGTATCCCATTCTGGTTAGGATCGAGATCAATGGTCGATTTATTCAATACTGCACCTGTGTTTGTTGTCGTATCATTAGCGGTCACATCTACCAAAGCCTGGTTTCCCTGACAGAGCGTTAAGGCATCATTTTTGGCCAGGGGATTTGTTAAGCCGAACTGATCATGCGCGTCAATGTGCACCTGTCTGATTTCGTGGAAATTTGTCTGGTCACCTGTTGAGGATGCAAACCCGTAACGGAGATTATCCGGTGCTGCCTCAGCATAATAATAGTTCTCAATCACCGTCGTGGTAATCGGCTTGGCTCCCCCACGTGTAACTTTCACCGTGATATTATAGCCTCCGGCCGGTTGTGGGGCCAGATCCATGTAAACTCTCCGATATCCGGCATTAGTTGAATCGGGCTGACGTTGCCCTCCATCACCTACCAGCGTGAAACCGAATTTTTCTACTTCAGCAGTAGTAAGGTAGCTATAGTTACCAGAGGTCAGTGCCGCACCATTTCCCTTGCCCCTAAGCGTTACGGAGCCAGGTTTGAATCCTACCCCACCCTGCCTTCCTTCAGTTGGATTGGAAAAATTACCGTATTCGTCCAGGCCGATGGCCAGGTAACCATTGCTCACCCCGGGAGAAACAGGGGTAGTTGTGGTGATCTGCGCATATCCAAGCGAACCGCCAAAGCCACCAATGACGAATGGATTTGCATTTGCATCGAAAAGAAAGAGACTGATACCGTCGGCACCTGTACCACCGTAGATATAATATTCAAAGGTAACCGTAAGCCCGTTGGCCGAAGGGAAATTGGTCGTATTGATGACATAACCTTTCTGGTTTTGAACATTGCTGGTTAACCTCAGGTATCCGTTTCCATTAGCATCCAGAGGAGTCCCTGTATGACTGGAGGTCGCTACATTGTAACCGCTGCCACCGGCGGTTAGAAAAGCTGATGGTGAACCTCCAAAGATTATACCCTGCGAGGTAGCGTTACGGAAACTTTCCACATAAGGGAACTGGGCAAAAGCGTTTTTAAAGATACACAGAGACAATACGAATATTATCGGAAAGCGTAACATTTTTATCATAAACTTGGATTAATAGTTTGTTGGTCTTTAACTTGCAAAGTTAAAAGCAAATTTTCACACTATTGCATATTTCGCTGAAATTATTGATATTTCTCAAACCAATAAAGAGTGCAATCCTTTGATTTCCGGCAAGGTAGAATCCAGGTCTGCCATAAAGCAGACTGATACGTTAACTTGTTCCAGACCATAATTCCGTTTTTGGATCATAGCGTTTGATCACCTTTGCAGGATTACCCGCCGCAACGCAAAAATCAGGAACATCTTTGGTAACCACGGCACCCGCCGCAATCACGGTATGCACCCCTATAGTAACTCCAGCTGTTATCACAACATTTGCCGCGATCCAGCTGCCTTCGCCTATTTTGACGGGAGATGTAATAACAGGTTGTTTGGAGATGGGAAGATTAATGTCCTGGTAGGAGTGATTAAGGCCGCTGATGACAACATTTTGGGCCATAATCACATCATCCCCAATAGTTACCGGTCCTATAAGTACATTACTCATGCCAACGAGCGTTCTGTTTCCGATATAAACGGCCCCAACCCCATTATTAATGGTACAAAAATCCTCTATTATGGAGTTATCGCCCATTTCGAAATGGTTAAATGGCAAAACATCCAGCCGTGTTCTTGACCTGATGCGGCTGTTTTTACCTTTTTTATGAAAGAAAGGGTTTAAAAAAAGACTTACCCAGGTTCTTGGGCGGGCCTCTCCGGTCGGGATCATCATCCAGTGCACTAGTTTTTTTAGTCTATCATTCCCCTTTACTACTTTTAAGAGTGATTTCATTACAAATCTTAATTATGGTTATCTTTACAATATTAGCATAATTTAAATCATAACCATATATTTGACCTTTACTGCACTCGTTTTATGATTAGAAACCAACTCAAGCCGTTAATGGTGTTTTTTATCTTCACCCTGCTTAAGTTAAACAGCGTTCTCGCTCAGGAAAGTATTTTAAGCGAAGTTTCTTACCTGTATATGGAGAAACTTGTGGCTACGGCAAAAGCCAACTATCCGAGGGTGGGTTCTCTTGGTAACCAGATCAATGTGGCCAAAAGTGACCTTTCCGGAGCGCGACTTTCATGGTTGGAGCCGCTGTCGTTTCAGTATGTGGCACGTTCAAACCAGGCCACAAGCAATACCGTGGTAGATCTGCAGACCGCTGATCTGCTTACCGGGTATCAGTTTGGTATTGCCATAAACCCCGGTTCTCTGCTCACCAAGCCAAGTCAGATCAAAAAAGCAAAAGAACAGCTAAAAATTGCCCAGTCTAATCAGGCAGAATATTATCTTCAGTTAGAGGCCCAGGTAAAATCCAGATATGTTACGCTTCTCCAGTTTCAGAAATCGCTGGCACCTATTAACGATATGTATATTACCGCGCAGAGTAATTTTGAGAACATGAAAATCAAATATCAAAAGGCCGAGATAACCTTTGCAGAGTACAACAGCGCATCAAATTCATTAAGTAATGCCCTGCAGGCTAAGCTCCAGATGGAAGCCAGCTACCTCAATGCAAAAATATCACTGGAGGAATTAACGGTCAAAAAGTTGGAAGAAATAAAATAATGGCTGAAGGATATAAATTTTTGAAATTTGTCAAACGCTACCGTCTGGCACTGATATTGGTTCCCTTGATTACCATTATCATCACTGCATTTTTGGTACGGAACCTAAAGAGTTCGTACATATCCCAGGCGCAGATTTCAACAGGGATTGTTGATGAAACACAGCAGCAGTCTGTAATCATTGAGGCGGTTCAGGGAGAGCAGGTGCGTCAGCAGTTCAGCAATCTTATCGAAATGATCCGTATGAAAAGGGTACTCAATCAGGTTTCATATTTATTGATTATACACGATCTAACCGCTAAAAAGCCTTTTAAGCCCAAAAGTGACCTGGTTGAAACGCTGAATAAAGACGCCGTTGCCCATGCCATTGAGGTGTATCGTCAAAAATACGAAAACAGCGAGGAACTTGATCTTACCATTCCTGACCAGGAGGGGCTCTCCAGAGTGCTCAAATCCATGAATTACGATGCTGACGGGCTTAAAAACAAAATATCGGTCTTCCGTTCCGGAGAAAGCGATTTCATTACTGTACAGTCTGAAGCGGAAAGCCCGGAGCTGGCCGCCTACATTGTGAACACCCTGTCCGCAGAATTTATTAAAGGTTACATTTCGCTTATCAAAGCTTCGCAGAATAAGGCGAATAATTTTTTGAGGGATATGCTCACCGAAAAAACGGATACCCTCGCTACCAGGATGGCCAGACTGAAGAATTATAAGATCAGAAACAAGGTCTTAAATCTTACCGAACAATCCAAGCAGTTATATGCCCTGATCTTAGACTACGATACCAAAAAACAGGAAGCTGTTGAGAAGACTGCTTCTTATGCGGGTGCGCTTAATGAAATCGATGCAAAGTTTAATCCTAAAGAGCGGAGTTATATTGAGTCCAGGCTCTCTAAGGTAAACCAGGGCCTGGTTGAAACAAAGGCAGAACTAAGCAGCCTTTACGACCTCTACCTTAAAAATGACCTGGACGAAAGGTATAAAAACAGTTATGACTCACTGAGAAATCAGTTGAGTGAACAGATCAACAAATCTTCTGATCAATACATTAACAATCCCCTGAATGCTAAACAAGAGCTGGTCAATCAAAAGATCAATCTGGAAATACAGATGGATTTATCCCGTTATGGAATCAACTCTCTTGAAAATAAAATTAATGCACTGACCAGGGATTTTAGTAATTTGGTTCCACAGGAAGCAGAGGTACAGACCCTGGAGATGAGTGTTGATATTGCCAGTAAAGAGTATCTGGATATCCTGAACAAATATAATCAGAGTAACCTGGAATCCGGGGTTGAATCTAAAATGAATATTGTCCAGATGGGTGTTGGCGGGCTTGTACAGCCATCGAAGAAATTTTCGCTGGTTGTGCTCAGTGGCGTTGTGAGTCTTGTTTTCTGTATTGTGGCCCTATTTGTAGTTTTCATCGCCGACAGCCGGATTTTTGATGCAAAAACATTAGGCGCCCAAACCTCGGTGCCTGTACTTGGAACAATTCCAAAGCTCCCGGCCCCGGTTGAATCGCTGAACAGCTCCTGGGAGGATCCGGCCCATCGTGATTTTTGGGCCAGTATACGTTCGATCAGGTATGAGCTGGAGTCGGCTATGCAGGACAAGGTCATTGTAATTTCCAGCCTTGGTCCGTCAGAGGGGAAAAGCTTTTTTGCCCGGTGCCTTGCCAGGTCATGGGAAAAAACAAACAGAAAGGTATTGTTAATAGACGGAAATTTTACGCACCCATCCCTGAGTCCGGATCAGGGTAGCAGACACTATGTAGAAGACTTTCTGCAGGAAAAAGAACAATTTGCACAACAGATGCAGAAAGAAACGATCTCCGTGCTAACCAACCGGGGGAATGAACGGTCTCTTCCTGAACTTGCAAGCGCACAGCAGATCAGCGACCAGCTGGAACGGGCAAAAACAATTTATGACCTGATCATTATTGATGTTGCCGCCATTAATGGCAGTAGCCTGGTGAGGGAATGGCTTTCTTTTACAAATGATGCCATTGCGGTGTTTAAATCGGGAGAATCGATCAGTGAAGACGAAAAGGCCTACCTTGCCATGCTTAAAGAAAGCGGCGTTTTTAGGGGGTGGATACTTAACATGGCCGAAATGGGTTCGGGTGAGCTGGAGTTTTTTAAGACTAAAGGATAATGGAGTGGTTTGCAATAGGACATGGGGTATTATACATTCTGGGAGTCGTCATCTGCTTCTATCTTGTTTTCCCAATGGTTCTGTTTTTATGCTGGAAGTTTTCAGTTAACCCGGCAAAACCTATCCATCCGGGATCCAATCACAGGGATTACGGAATTATCTTAACGGCCTATGAGCAGGTAGATTTTGTGGCCGATGCTGTTAAATCCCTCCTGGATATGGATTATGACAACTTTCATGTCTATGTGGTTGCAGATAACTGTAAGCCATCGGAGGCACTTATGTTCACTGATGACCGTGTTAAAGTTTTGTTTCCCGAACGTATTTTAGCCAGCAATACCGCATCACACTTTTATGCCATTGAGCATTTTACGCGTCAACATCAGACCATATTAATTATGGATAGCGATAACCTCGCTCATCCGCAACTGATCAATGAATTAAACAGGTATTTTGATCTGGGGTTCCGTGCAGTACAGGGCCTGAGGTCGGCAAAAAACCTGGAGACCACAATTGCATGCCTGGATGCGGCACGGGATATTTATTACCATTTTTATGACGGGAGGGTAATCTTTGACCTCGGTTCATCTGCAACACTTGCCGGCTCAGGTATGGCATTTGATTCAGCGCTCTACGTAAGCATGTTAAAAGATATTGATATCAGGGGCGCCGGATTTGATAAAGTACTCCAGGCACGGTTGATTGCGGGTGGCGAAAGGATTGCCTTTGCTCAGTTTGCAATTGTTTACGATCAGAAAACTTCTGCCCCAAAACAATTGATCAGCCAGCGATCGCGTTGGATCACGACCTGGTTTAAGTACTTTAAGTTTGGGTTTGCAATTCTCTATAAAGGTCTGGCACGTACTAATCTCAATCAGCTTATCTTTGGCACTGTTCTGTTGAGGCCTCCACTGTTTATATTCCTATCCCTGGCAGTTTTATTAATGGTCATCAGCCTATTTACCAGTCAGCTATTGGCCGTGGTGATTTTCTTTTCCCTGATCATCTATGTAATCAGCTTTCTCATTCCGGTTTTAAGCAAAACAACGGATAAAAAAATTCGTAAGGCACTGATTTATATTCCTAAATTTATATTTTACCAGTTTGTATCCTTAGCCAGGTCCATCGTCTCTGATAAGTCAAACGTGGCAACCAGGCATAGCCTCAAAAAGAACAGCAGATGATTTGGCCCAACCTATCGTATGAGATGAAAAGAAAGCTGGTGATCCTTACTGCTGTGCTTTCATTTGCCGTCGGTTCTGCTTTGCTCACCGTTAAGCTTGAATATTTTGCCATTTTCTTTGCGTTGCTATTTGCAGGGGGCATTGTATTCACGATTGCATTATTTTCCAATCCGAAAGTAGGTTTCCTCACTTATCTGGTGTATTGTTTCTTTATTGCGGGCTTGTTGAAAAACACGGGGTTACCCTTTGGTCCCTTAATGGAAGTTTTACTTGGAGTTACCTGGCTTTCGCTGCTTTATAACTATAAACAGATCAAATGGAAGGAAATCAGCAATGATCATGTTATCATCGCGCTGATCTGGTTTTCACTTAACATCATAGAACTGGTCAATCCCGAGGGTGCCAGTTTATTAGGCTGGTTAAATGAGGTGCGTTTTACAGCGTTTAACTGGTTGCTGATTGCTCCCCTCGGGTTTCTGCTCTTTAAGAGCAAGCGCGACCTTGATGTTTTTTTTATAGTCATCATTTCCCTTTCTGTTCTGGGTACCCTTTATGGCGTAAAACAATACTTTTTGGGCGTTTCTGCCGGTGAGCAGCGCTGGCTTGATGAAGGGGGGGCAACCACACATATTATTGATGGCAGGCTCCGGGTATTTTCGTTTTATACCGATGCAGGCCAGTTTGGGGCCTCGCAGGCGGCAATGGCTGCGATAGCCTTCGTTATGGCCTTGGGGCCTTTTAAAAGATGGAAAAAGGTTTCATTGGGAATTTCCGGGATGATACTCTTTTATGGGATGCTGATCTCCGGTACCAGGGGAGCATTTTTTGCACTGGTGGTGGCGAGTATCTTTGCTGTTTCTTTGAGCAAAAACTTTAAGGTGCTGTTTGCAGGACTCCTGCTGGTCCTGGCTATGTTTGGATTCCTTAAATATACGACTATTGGAAGTGGGAATTACCAGATTGTAAGGTTACGCACGGCGGTAGACCCCCAAAACGACTCTTTCAATGCCAGGCTGATCAATCAGGCCAAATTGAAGGAGCTGATGAAGAATAAACCCTTCGGTGCGGGGGTGGGAAGTATAGGATTGAACGGGATCAAGTTTAATTCAGAGAAATATTTGTCCAACATTCCACCCGACAGTTATTGGGTCAAGATCTGGGTAATGTATGGCCCCGTAGGACTGGTGATATGGTTTTCCCTGATCATGTTTATGATTGGAAAGTGTTGTGGGACCGTATGGAATATCCAGGATAAAGGACTCAAGGTGAAGTGCATTGCACTGACATCGGGCACAGCGGGCCTGTTTTTTTGCAGTTATGCCAATGAGGTAATGAACGGCTTCCCGTCAGTTGTCATCCTTTATATGTCATGGTCATTTGTACTGATGGCCAATAGTCTGGATGGGAAAAAAATTGAACCTCAAAAACATCATTAATTTTCGATATGCCACTTGAAATCCTGGTCATCCCCGCCGTTGTTTTTTTTGTGTTTGGTTTTATCAAAGGATATAAGAAAAGTAAGAATAATGTATAAATTTCTACAATCGATACCCGATAAACTGGCCAGGGTCACCTCTGGAAGGAAACTCATCGGCGAAATTGACGGATTGCGATTTTTTGCGATCCTTCCGGTGCTCATACAGCATTTAAATGAGCGGTTTGAGCGAAATACCGCTGTCGATTTTATCAATCCCAGGGGGGATACATTTGCCAATTTTTTGGCTTACAGAGGTTTCCTTGGCGTTTACATTTTCTTTGTGATCAGTGGGTTTATTCTGGCACTCCCATTTGCCTCCTACCACCTGTCCGGTGGAAAAAAGATCAGAATCGGAGAGTATTTCTGGAGAAGGGTAACCCGGCTTGAACCTCCCTATATTTTCTGGATCAGTATTTTCTTCCTGGTTTATGTCTTTCAGCGCCATGTATCTTTTTTTGAATATCTTCCGCATTATTTTGCCAACATTACTTATACACATGCTATCTTTTATGGTGTTTGGTCTCCGTTCAATCCCCCGACCTGGACCCTTGAAATTGAAATCCAGTTCTATATCCTTGCTCCCTTTCTTTCCTATTTTTTCTTCACAATACGCAAAAAGGGGCTCAGACGTGGTCTGAATATTGCCTTTATCCTGGTATTGATGTTACTGCAACAATATTTTAAGTGGTATCTGCCACCATTCAGTCTTTCGATCCTGGGCCATCTTCATTACTTTCTGATTGGTTTTATGGTGGCAGATCTTTATGTGTGTGACTGGGCTTCAATCAGGAAAAGCAAGATTTATGATATAGTGGCTATACTGGCTCTTGTTGGGCTTATCGGTCTGTGGAGCTGGGGTTTCGAGTTCATCAACAGATTGGCTGTAGTTATCTGTCTTTTCGTTTTTTTTATTGCCGCATTTAAAGGGAATCTGATTAACCGTTTGATTACCAATAGATGGATTATGGCCATAGGAGGAATGTGTTATACCATATACCTCATTCATCTCCCTTTTGCGGAATTCTTTATCAGGTTTAGCAAATACCTGACCTTCACACGTTATTATACCATCAATCTTCTCTTGCAGCTGGCCCTGTTTATTCCTGTTGTATTGGCATTAAGCGCTGTATTTTTTCTGTGTTTTGAAAAGCCTTTTATGGATAAAAACTGGCCTTCGAAGGTCGCTCAGAAGATATCTGCTATGTGGAAAAGGCGATAATTTTTGTGAAGTAATAACTTTAATATGGAACTAAAGGATAAGGTAATTGTGATATTGGGTGCGACCAGGTTTGACTGGAAATTTGAATCCACCAGTTATCATACAGCAA
The DNA here is from genome assembly GCF_005938645.2 of Pedobacter sp. KBS0701. Classification (NCBI taxonomy): domain Bacteria; kingdom Pseudomonadati; phylum Bacteroidota; class Sphingobacteriia; order Sphingobacteriales; family Sphingobacteriaceae; genus Pedobacter; species Pedobacter sp. KBS0701. Next base: position 4,948,797 of record NZ_CP042171.1, on the reverse strand, counting down.
AGTTTCTGGCGCAAGATAACGAGGTGTACTATGTGGATTTTCCCTATACCCTCAAGGATTACTTCCAAAAAAATCAGCAGTCAGAGATTTCCTTAAGGATTCCCCATTTCAAAAAGGGGGCCAGTGGAATTCTTGATACGGAATCTCCCCGTTTAAAGATTTTGATTCTGCCTTTGCTGCTCTCTATTAATTTTTTGCCCGAAGGGCGCATTTACCGCTGGTTATTGCTGTGGAACGAACGCAGGATTTCTGCCAGGATCAACCGTATCATGGCAGAAAGAGGTATTGATGAATTTATCTTTATCAATTCATTTAATTTCCACTATCCTGGTGTTTCCACAATGCTATCCAGGGCGGTACTGAAGATTTACCACTGTGTTGACCCTATCATTACGGACTACGACGAGAGACATGGATTTCTTTCCGAAGATCTGCTCATTAACAATAGCGATCTTGTGATTTGCACAAGTAAAGCACTTTACCGGGATAAAATCAAAAAGAAAAAGCAAACCTTTTTTATTCCCAATGCAGCTGACCTGACGGTTTCTTCACGTGCCCAGGATCCTGATCTGCTGATCCACCCATCCGTATCTGATATCCCGGGCCCGGTTATCGGCTATTTAGGGGCAATAGAACGCCGTATTGATTTTGAAATGCTAATGCAGGTGGCGACGATGAATCCCGATAAAAGCTTTGTGCTGGTCGGACCAACTGCCAGGGAATTCGTTCCCTCGAGATTCGAAGAACTTAAGAATGTTTATTTTCGCGAAAGTGTGCGCTATGACGAGATGCCGGCAGTTGTGAAAGGGTTCGATATTGCAATGGTTCCCTTTAAAAAGGATGAAGTAAGCGCAACAATCTTTCCACTTAAACTGTTTGAGTATCTGGGAACCGGCAAGCCTGTGATTTCGACAGATTTTAATATGGATCTGTTGGAGTTTACCTTTGATTCCGTCCGCTATTGCCGCAATGCAGATGAATTTTCGGCAGCGATTTCTTTTTATCTGACAAATGACAGCCAGGAGGCTAAAGCGTACAGGTTATCAATTGCTGCTGATAATACCTGGTCAAGGCGTATGTCCGAACTGAGTAGTCTGATTGCTGGATTTTATCGCGAAAAAACAGGTCACAATTAACCTGTTTGTCTTCAGGTCAGCATTTCCCTGTACAGATTGATATGTTTACTTATGGGATCGTTGAGTTTGTACCATTCAAGGAGGCTTTCCCTGCAGCTGCCGAAAGTTACCGCTTTTTCTTTTTTTGACATTATTGCTGCCCTGATCAATTTACGCAGTTCAACTGCATCACCAGGATTAAATAAATATCCGCTTACTCCAGGCTCAAGATAATCGATCATTCCGCCCGTTGCAGATGCAATAAGGGGTGTGCCGCAAAGTATAGCCTCGGTGCCGGTAAGTCCAAATGTTTCCTCCAGTGAGGGGTTGATGAAAAAGTCCATTGCACTGTAGAGCAAGGAGTGGAATCTTTTATCATGCACAGGTTCGAAACGGATTATATCAATGGCAGGCCCGGCATCATCCTTAACTTTTGCTTTGATGGCCCCGAAAGTTAAAATGGTGATCAGTTTTTTCTCATCAGGTGCTAATCCTTCTATCGCCTCAAGCAAAAGCCAATAACCTTTTCTGTAGTTTCCGAGATCGTCAGCGCCCGTTCCCAATATCAGTGAACCTCCGGGGATATTAAGCGCTTCCTTTGAAACAGCCTTGTCAATTCGCCTGAAGCCGGCAATGTCGAGAACACAGGGGATCAGGTTGCATGGTACACCAGGAAGATATTGTTCGATTTTTTGCATGGTGAGCTTACTGCTCGCAATAAATCGGATGCCTGACGAGCGAATGCTCTCCTGTTTTTTTCTGCGGAGCAGGTCTTCCGCATCCCTGAAGTCGGGATTGCGAAGTACGTCCTGTTCGTAGTGGAATCCGCCGAGTATGGGGTTTAGATCATGAGCGGTCCATACCATTGGTTTTTTTATCGCTTTAAAAAAGGTCGGGATATCCACGAAATCGGATATCCAGTGGAGGTGGATAAGGTCTGCACGTTTTACCCTGGCATCATGCTCCAACCGATAATGGGAAAAAGGGAAGCTAAAGAGTTCATATTTACCTTTCCGTCCCCCCTTAATTCTTGTATTTCTGTCTATGCCAACTTTATGGAACACACGGTCAATGAATGGTCTTTTTTGATCAGTTCTGTAGACACCTGGTGAGAGATTCTCGTCCAGGGCATACATACAAAGGACCTCTGACCCGATGCCTTGTTCCAAAAGCGCCTGATGGAGACGCATGACTGCGATTCCTGCCCCGCCGGTAATATAAGCCGTTATATGAAGTATCTTCATCCGTTTCTGTTAAATTAATCCCCGGTCAATACGTCGCACCAGATAAATTTATCTGTCATCACCCTTTTTGGATGCTCCTTGCCAATGCTGAAGCCTAACCAGTTTTTGGGTGCATATACGGTATTGTTTTTTTCTGACAGATATGCAGCCCACCAGGCAAAACTACTGTTGGAAATAATGGCGATGTCGGCATTTTTTATAATCTGGAAATCCGTTATCTCATTATTTGATGAGAAGATATAGTTGGGCTGTTCGCCAAAGTAGGTTTTTACGAACTCGATATCATCACTAACAAAATAGATCACACAGTCTGTTGTATCGCCGAGGGCATCCAGCCTGGTTCTGAAATAGGACATTGGCAGGGATATGTCTCTTTTGCCATAGTTCAGGTAATCTGTTCTCCTGATGTGGACAACAACAGTTTTTTTCGTACGGAAAACAGCTCCAAACTCCGCCTCAAAACGCTCGGTGAATTCTTTTTTGATTGGTATGTTGAATCCTTGTGGGATATTCCTGACATAAAAATCGGTTTGGAAGAAGCCCTTGTAGATGGTCTGTTCCTTCACTTCTACCGGGCGTGGAACCTGGATACTTTCAATGTAAATCTCGTTGAATTTTAATATTTTTGGTAAAATCCGGGTATATACCGAATAAAGCTTTGAAGATAAGGTCAGGTTCTGGAAAGTCCCGAGATCAAAATATCTGCTCAGATAGGCATGATGGGGATTTACAAAAAAAAATGATTTTTCTTTGTTGTTTGTTTTTAAGTACTGAAAAAAAGCGTATTGGAAAATCTGGTTTCCAAGCCTTCCAATAAATTTTACTCCGATCATAACTTCGCTTTTTTTAATATATATTTATTGATGAATTCCGGATAAAAACGATAAGCGTAAATAAATGCATTGAGGGCATTTACCTTGAGCTCTCTCCACAGAATAATCTGAGATATGGTAAAACCGAAGATGTTGGCAATAAGCGTGGCGTACGCAGCTCCGATTACCCCATATCGATGAATGAGGAAATAGTTCAGCATCAAAATTACGCAGGTATTGACAATTACAATGATGAAAGTGACCCTGGTTTTACCGATAGAATCAATAATTACCCCAAATTGCCGGCCAAAGGGGCCGAATATGCAATAAAGTAACGTGATGTTAAGTATAGGAACGGTATCGGCATACTTGTCCCCGGCCAAAAGCCTGATGATCAGTCCGTCAAAAAGATAGATAAAGATGATCGCGGGGATTACCATGGCTAAGATTGTGCCTACTGATTTTTCATAAAGATATTTAATGGCCTCCTTACCCTCAGTTTCTATGCGTTTTGAACTTTGTGGAAACACAATAGTGGCCACAGCATTGGTTGGGATATCGATGAGATTACCGATTCTCACTGCAATATTGAATGAGCCGGAGGCCGCCGGGGAAATGATACCTGCAAGCATCCACTGATCTATCGTGCCAGAGAGAATGGAACTGACCGAAGTGGCGAATGCATACTTGCCATAATGGAATATCCGGCTGATCCAATTCTTACTAAACCTATAAGTGAAGCTGATGAAATTTTTTACATAGGCCCAGGAGATGGCGATACTAACGAGTACAGCTAAAATTTGTACATAAACCAGGGTGATCAGGTCGGTCTTAAAGTGAAAAAAAAGACAGATGAACAGAAACAGGCACAGCACAGACTGTCTGGCCAGGCCGCTGAAAAGAACACCTGTATATTTAAAGTTGGCCTGCTCGATGCAGTTGAACTGGGTCAGGATCCCTGAAAAAATAAATACAATATTATACAGGTGGAACATGGGTTCAAGTTCCGGTGCTTTGAGCAGCCTGGAGAGATACCCGGCGAAGATCAGATTCAATAAAATGCAAAGGACTGTAAGGCTTCCGCTTATGGTCAGTGTAGCAGAAAAAATGTCTGAATGTTCTTTCTTTTCAGACCCGGACATAAATTTGATTAGTGCACTCTGGATAAGGCCGTTGCGAATGATTTCCAGGATAGTAACCGTCTGAAGAAAAATTCCCCATACCCCATAATCGTTTTTTGTAAGAAGCCTTACCAGTACGAAAAATATCGCCAGGTTGATCAGCGTGCCTGAAAAGTTCTGCAGGATGTTGATAATCCCGGATTTAATCCAATAGTTATTTTTTGTCCCGCTCATTTAGCCTGATTTGGATATAATGATTTGCCTCTTAAATGTCTTTCTGCAAGATCCAGCACATCCTGGTCACTCTTTGCATGGTGTATCTCTGCGCCTGAAAATTTAGGATAGAGTTTTGTGAAACAACCAAAGTAATGTTCAGGCCCTTTTTTAGACAGAAGGATATTAATGCCTCCAAAATAGCTTGCCAATGCACCTGTTCCGCCGTGTGTGGATATAAAATGTTCCGCATTTGCGTAAACCATCAACTGGAAGTGGTTAAAATTCTTTGCCTTGCCCAGGTTTTGTTTAAACAGGTTTTCCATCAACAGCACTTCCGGGTGCTCCCGTTCTATCCAGTCGTATTCATCTAAATCGTAAATATCGCTGTTGTCATTTGTAATATTTTCCGGTCTGGGCCTGTTGTAAATAATCTGGTATTCAGATTTATAGCTGTTAAACAGTTCATCTAAAAGTGCTATGCTGAGAAAACTGACTGGCGGACCGTCCCACTCCATATTGTATCGGTTGGCAATGATCAGTATTGGCTTGTGATAACTGTAGATATTATTGTGATATATCTCTTTTAAAGGAACCCGGGCCCATTTGCGCATGTTGTAATTCTGGCTATAAAGAATCCTCGGTGTCTCAAAATTATAGTTTCCGGTTGTTGTCCGGGTGGCAAAAGTTTCAAGATGGTCTGCTGAAAAGAAATACAGTTCGGAGGTATATTTTGCGCCCTCGGTCTGTAATAAAGTCCCGTTTTTGAAATGCCAGTATGCAAATGGAAGTGCAAAGGCGATGTCAGGAGTAAACTCCCCGCTAAAGCTTATTTTCTTATAGGGTTTTTTAATCACATAATCCCTGATCAGGTATTTCCACTGGATCACCTGGCAAAGATAGGTATCCCTGAAAAAATAACGGTAACTCGCGGGAACGTTATAGTGCCGGATTTTTGTATATAAACCTAAAATTTTGATAATCATTTTCCTTAGCATGTCAAACGGTGTTTTGTAGCCACTCTCATTGTTCTGTTTTAATGCCAGCCAGGGTACTACTTAATTTTAGCTGGCACCTACTGGATAAAGTTAACATTAATCAAAAAGACAAGACTGTGCCGGCCAATCTTAAAAATAATAGTTGAGGTTGAATTTAATGTGCCTGTAAAGGTGCCTGGCCACTCCTATCAGAATATTGGAGGGATGTCTCTTCCAGTTCCGCTTAAAGGTGCTGGGCTCTTCACTTGAGTTTTTTTGCTCAAAAAGACCTTTAAAATCCTCATAGAATAATCCTTTGCCCTTGCGTTTGAGAAATGACATCATCATACTATATTCCGCCTTTTCCACATTAACCCCTTCCTTATAGTTTCCAAATTTTTCTAAAAAGTCACTTCTTCTAAGGTGTGGATGGTCACTGTATAGGTAGAATTTATTATAGGTACTCCAGATGTCTGCAGGGTTAAAATACATTTCAGAAAACCCCTGGGCAAATGTTTTCAAAAATGGAAAACGCTGATAGGCATAAAACCGAACGATATCCAGAGCAGGGTCATCCTGCATAAAACGGATTGATGCAGAGAGTTTCTCCGGAAACAGGGCGAGCGGAACGAAATCTTCCTGTACATAAAGTGTCAGTGGAAGGGTCGCATTTCGTTGTCCTTTATTGATATTATTTCCGAGTCCGGCATTAGCTGGCGTGGTAATGAGCCTGAATCCAAATTCTGCCCCGAGCTTTTTTACCAACAGGAGATTTTCGGCTGTACTGCAGTCATCGGATACGATAATTTCCCCAAACCTGCAGCCCAGTGAAGCGAAACTGGAAAGTAATCTGGCCAGAGATGCAGGCCTGTTGTAATGGGTGACCAGCAAGGTGACCTGTGAAAAATTGAACTCTTCTGACTGCATGTATTGATCGTGTTAACTGGAAAAGATTTCCGCTTCCGGTTTTTGACCTTTTAAAGGTGCAGTTGACGAAAACGGATGGTGAACATTGATAAAATTATTATTTTATTTCAAAGCAAAGATTTTTTTGACTGTTTTTTTTACTTTGTAAAACCCTTTTCTAAAAATCCTTACATAATTGGGAACAATTTTAAAGTCTGCCCAGGGTGTCATTTTAAGATAGCGGAAAAATTCATTTTTGTAAAACTGACTTCCATTGTAAGATGAATATATCGGCTTAATATCAATAAAATGCATGATAAAGGGATCCTTTACATCTACACCGGCTTTGCAGTTCCAACGGTGATCGAGCTCTTTCCAGCTATTGGCGAAAACCACATTAAGGGCGTATTGATCTGCTAAAAGTAGCGAATCTTTATTTTCCTCCACGCAGGTCAGTATTTTTTGCGGGATATTTTCTTTTTTCCATTTATCGATATCAATTACCAGCAGGCCTGCATTGAAATATTTTGTCTCCGGATCGAGCCCAAGTTCCCGGTAGTTGGGTATTCCTGCCCATTCGCAACTTACCGTTGCCGAATGGTCCTGTACACAGCCAACGGTCCTGCCATCCAGTTCCACCGCCCATAGCTCAGCGATATCCCTGTTCACAATCATGTCAACATCCAGATAGATTACACGTTTTGCGCTACTGCCTACAATATAAGGAGCAAACATACGCATATAGGTAATCTGCGGCATCCCGGTACCGTCCAGGGGAAGGTGGATGCCTTCCGGAAGTACCGATTGCATATCATGAAAGGTGAGGATATAATCATTCCCGTCAACCATTGATCTCAGCTTTTGAAGGTTTATCCTGGAAATTCCGTTATCAATAATCGCAAAAGCAATCTGCTCACCGGTTTTGTGATTGACCTGTACCGATCTGATCAAGGGTGCCAATAAAATTGCGTAGTGGTTATCCGTTGCTATAACAATGTGGATAGTTTCTCTTTGTTTGGACATTCGTTTGAATTAGAGGCTTTTTGTTTCGGTAGAACGTGCAAATTTAAGGAATTAAAATTGTTATTCATCTTTTACACCTCAATGCTCTAAAATTTGCAGTTTTTATCCTGGTTGCGTGATCAAATATAACCGATGCATTAAAACTATTGAAGTATTTATTTAATATTGTGTTTTAAAATTCAAACCATGTGGCCAATAAAAGTTCCCGAACATATTACCCAGTTTATTGATAAACGGTTTACCCTGGAGGAGTTGGGCGCTAAGGCTAATGCTGCTTACCAAACGATTTCTAATGGTATCCCGGAAGTTTCGGTGGTGATGCCGGCATTTAATGAGGAGGATAATATTCTACCTACTCTTGCCTCTCTGGCTGCCAATAAAACAAAAAGAGTGGTGGAAATTATTGTAGTGAACAATAATTCTACTGATGACACGGAAGCTCTGGTGAGGAGCACCGGTGTACAATGTATCCTGGAGGGCAGACAGGGAATAACTTTTGCACGTAATTCAGGTCTTGCCGTCGCCAGGGGTAAATACATACTGAACGCTGATGCTGATACCATTTATCCTGCAGACTGGATCGAACAGATGACCAGGCCCCTGGAGAATGCAGGGGTTTCACTTACCTACGGAAGATTCGCTTTTTTGCCTATTGCAGAAACAGGTCGCGGAACCTATTTCATTTATGAGCACGTGGCAAGATTTTCACGATGGATCAACAAGGTTTTTAAAGACGAGGCCGTAAATGTTTATGGATTTAATTCGGGCTTTAGACGGGAGCAGGGAATTGCCGTAGACGGTTTTGACCATCCAGAGGGAACGAATGAGGATGGCTGGCTCGCACTAAAGTTGCGCGATAAGGGCTTCGGGAAACTCCACCTGGTTACCGATATCAGGGCGCTGACATGGACCACCGACAGAAGAATACAGATTGACGGGGGACTGATAAAGGGCTCTTTAAAAAGAATATCAAGAGTATTTGGCGGTTAATTTTCTGAAAGGGTAAATGAATTAAGGCCAGCAGCTGGCAATATTCATTACCTTGCAAAAACAGGCATCATACGTTTTGTGAAATCTTCTGCACCTTTTTGGTTAATGTGGATTTCGTTATAAAAGAATGTTGGATCATGCTTATAAATGTCTCCAAAATTTAAATATTCAACCCCTTTATCCCTTCTCATCTGCAGGGTAAATTCAGCTATATTCTGTTTATACTTCTCATCAATTTTAATGTCGGCCACAGGTGCGGTAAATAGGATAAGCTCAATTTTATTAGCCTTACAGAGCGCAATGATGTCATTCAGGAATTTGTATTTCCCTTTCAATTCGAAAGTCAGGTCTCTCAGCTTCGTGGGCCCTTTATAGCCGGCGTTAGGATAGAAGAAATCTCCATAGCTGTCGAAATCCTGGGGCAGGATGTTAAATCCGTCATTAATTACCTCGTGAATTCCCCATAGCGTATTGTATTTGGCATACCTGTAAAAGGGTATATACCTGTAAGCATACCATTCATAGCCAAACTGTTTGAAATGGTCAAATACCACGGGTTCTTTGAGATATGGAAAAAATTTAGGAACAGCAAAATCAAAAATCTCTTCTGTATTTGATGAGAAGGGGTCTATCTGCAGATATAATTTTTTGATTTTGTTATTTTTTAATATAAATAGCTTTAGCATCAGGTACTGGTCGGTGATCGAACTTCCGTCTACTGAAATATTGATCCCTTTCTTATGCGTCTGTTCTTCTATCATTTTTAGATCAAGTGAGGTATACGCTCTTGAATTTCCATGAACGGCAAAATCGAAGTCTCGGTTGCTGATCTTGTCCAGCCATTGGATCTTGGTGTAATTGCCTTTCTGAAATACATAAGTAAAACCTTCATCCAGCAACCAGAAGATGAGATAGCAGATCAGGAGTAGTTTAAATAGCTGAATAAAAAAATTCTTCATGGCTAGAATTGAAAATAAATGAAACTGCTCTGTGATACCAGTACCCCGAACATCGCGATGAGGAGGATCAGAGTAAGATAGCTTAAAAAGCGTACCGACCGGTAGGCATAGAAATAATACTGTACCTTCCGGTTTCCCCAAAAGCCTTCAAAAATGAGCAGTAGGAATATCAGCGGGAAGCCTACAGCAAAGTTGTAAAGATCAGTCCCCGTTGATTGTTTTACCTCTGCGATAAAGGAATGACCATAGTCAAAAAGATTTTTGATGATGGTGAAGGAATCATGGAGGTTGTTTGCCCTGAAAAAGATCCATGCAAAACATACCGCTGAGAATGTCCAGAGTGTACCCATCCATAGCGGGAGTTTAAAATTGAAGAACTTCTTTCGCTGATTTAAGGATTCAAGCGAGATCAGCAGGCCATGCAGTGCTCCCCAGATAATGAAGTTTATGCTCGCCCCGTGCCAGACCCCTGACACCAGAAAGGTAATGAACAGGTTAAATATCCAGCGGCTCATCCCAACCTTATTTCCTCCCAATGGGATATAAAGATAATCCCTGAACCAGGTAGACAGGGAAATATGCCATTTGCTCCAGAATTCGCGTATAGATGAAGAGAAATAGGGCTTGTTAAAATTTCTCATCAGATCAATTCCCATCATTTTGGCTACCCCTATGGCAATATCGGAATAACCCGAAAAATCGCAGTAGATCTGAAAAGCAAAAAATATTGTTGCACAAAGGATGGATAAGCCATGGTATGATTCGGGATTGTTATATACCAGGTTGACAAAAAAAGCCAGCCTGTCTGCTACCACTACTTTTTTAAACAGCCCCCACAATATTCTCCTGGCCCCAATAATCAGGTTGTCAGCCTCGAGCGGCTTTAGGTTATTAACCTGGGGAAGAAGTACCTGCGGACGGTTGATCGGACCTGCTACCAGCTGGGGGAAAAAGGACACAAAAAGAGCGAACCTGCCAAAATTCTTTTCTGCAGGCATATTTCCCCGGTAAACCTCTACAGTGTAGCTTATACTCTGAAAGGTGTAGAAGGAGATCCCAACGGGAAGAAGAATCTTCGCACTATGCAATAAGGCCTGGCCTCCAAATAATACAGCTGTTGTATTAATGCTGTCCAGAAAAAAATTAAAATACTTAAAGTAGAAAAGAAGCCCGAGGTTGGTGACGATACTGATGCAAAGGAGCAGCTTTTTTCGCCGCTGCGGTGTGGTTTTCTCTATCTGTCTGGCCACGAAAAAATCTATGGTTGCCGGGAAGAAGAGCAGAAAGATGTATTCCCATTTCCAGCACATGTAAAAAAACAGGCTGGCAGCCAGCAACATCATCCACACATATTTTTTTGGCAAAAAATAGTAAAGTAGAAGGACCGTAGTAAAAAACAGAAAAAAACTGAGGGAATTAAAGAGCATGCAGGTCTAAATTTCAAAAAATCTAAGATATAAACAGAACACTTATAAATGCAATTTTTTATTAAATAATCGGGTCATTTCAGCAGAGCGCCCAGTTGTAAATCGGTGGTAAAGATAATATTATGGCGATAAATAATTTGGATTGGTTCGTAAATTTACCAGATAGCTTCGCCTTACTGAACTTTTAAGTCTTTTTAGTACTATTATTATTATAAATTTGATCATTGTTAAAAATAGACGGGCATGGTAACCAGGTAGCCGTAAGAAAATACTCAAAACCGGCAGACAGAAGAGCAATTTAAAAATGGACCACAACTTTCCACACGCGTAACCGACCGATGATGAATCTGATTGAAAATCTGCCAGGCAAAAAAATTTCCATTATCAGTGTGAATTATAACCAGCCAGCGGTAACCGGGCAATTACTTGACTCCATTTTCACAACAAACACTTACCCTAATATAGAGATCATCATTGTTGATAATGGCAGCAGTGAAAATTTTATTCCCATTTGGCAGGACAGGTATCCTCAGGTTAACTTTATTCACTCGGAGGTGAACCTTGGGTTTGCAGGAGGAAACAACCTGGGCATAGGAGCAGCAGATGGAGATTACCTTTTCCTTGTTAATAATGATACTGAATTTACTGCTGGTCTGTTGGAAACACTGGTTGGGACTTTTCAGGATTTTCCTGATACGGGGATAGTTTGCCCAAAAATCAGGTATTTTGAGCATCCCGGGAAAATCCAGTATGTTGGTTTCACAGAACTCACCTCCATTACTGCAAGAAACCAGTGTGTGGGCCAGTTCGAGGATGACAAAGGGCAGTATGACCACAGGGTCTTTATCACCGCTTTTGCACATGGTGCCGCAATGATGGTATCCCGTGAAGCCTGTCAGCGCGCAGGGCTAATGGCGGAAAACTTTTTTCTCTATTATGAAGAAATGGATTGGAGCCTGAACATCCGGAAAGCAGGGTTTAAGATCAGGGTGAATACCTCTGCCCTGATTTACCACAAGGAATCTGTTTCTGTTGGGGCAGATAGCCCACTAAAAATTTATTATATGAACAGAAACCGTATATTGTTGGTAAGAAAGCATTTCGTTTTTTATAAACAGGTGCTGTTCTGCATTTATTTTGGTCTGATTGTTTTTCCAAGAAACTTTTTACGCTTTCTGATCAGGGGCAAGTTTAAGCATATCGCTGCCATCTGCAGGGCTGTCTATTGGAACCTCAGCAACAGTACCAATTCATTTCAATAGAACTTAACACATACCAAACATAATTATCTTATGCATATTCTCTTTATTATCTCTATTCTGCTGGTCTTCTATACCTATATCGGCTATGGGATTTTACTATATTTTATGATTTTGGTTAAACGTGTATTTGCTCCCGGCGTACCTAAAGTTTTCAGTGATGAGGAACTGCCAACCTGTACGCTTATTGTAGCCGCTTTCAACGAGCAGGATTTTATCGAGGAGAAGATTAATAATACCCTGGCCCTTCATTATCCTGCGGGAAAGCTCCAGATGATTTTTGTTACAGATGGTTCAACAGACCGTACGCCAGAAATTGTTGCGCGTTATCAGCAGATTCACCTGATGCATTCCTCCGGTCGCAAGGGAAAAATAGCAGCTGTACATCGCGTAATGGATCGTGTTGATACTGATCTTGTCGTTTTCACTGATGCCAATACCTTCCTGAATACTGATGCCCTGTTCCATCTTTGTAAACATTATGCGGATGAACGTATCGGCGGGGTTGCAGGAGAAAAAAAAGTATACGCTGATGAACACGCGGATGCTACTGCCGGAGAGGGGATTTATTGGAAATATGAATCGAAACTGAAAGAATGGGATTCAGAGCTTCATACCGTAGTGGGTGCGGCAGGTGAATTATATAGCATCAGAAGATCACTTTATCAACCTGTACCGCAAGAAAGTGTACTTGATGACTTTATGATCTCGATGCGGATCGCAGAAAAAGGTTACCGCATCAGATACGAACCAAAAGCTTTCGCACAGGAAACGTCCTCTGCAAATATTGGTGAAGAACTCAAGCGTAAGGTTAGGATTGGTGCCGGAGGGATCCAGTCGGTTATCTGGTTAAAATCGGTTTTGAACCCTTTCAGAGACCCTGTGCTTGCTTTCCAGTACATCAGTCACCGTGTGCTCAGGTGGACGCTCGCGCCGCTGGCACTCATCGCTGCTTATCTCAGTAATATCATACTGGTAGCACAGCCCGGGAGCGAAATATATGATATGCTGTTTTTGCTGCAGACCTTGTTTTACCTGATGGCACTTTCCGGGCTTTGGCTGGAGAAAAAGAAAATCAGATTGAAAATCTTATTTGTTCCTTATTATTTCTGCATGATGAATTATGCGGTAGTTGCCGGTGCATACCGCTACTTTTCGGGCAAACAATCTGTTATTTGGGAAAAGGCGATCAGGAAATAAACCCGGGCTATAAGACACAATATTTTAAATTTAAGCCTTATTTAGGTTCTGGTACGAAAAATTATAGTATAGACACGTCTTTTATCAATTCTATATTTGTTTTTTACATATTTATTAAGGTGGTTATCATGAGGCTGTCTCAAAAGTAAAATCTAACATTTAAGGATAGAATTTTATTTCATTGCCCGTCATTCTCGCGCAGGCGGGAATCACAACGTGCTCAGCGGAGCTAATCTTAAAGCGCCCTGCAATAGCATTAGGATTCCCAATTAAATTGGGAATGACGACGTATCAAAATATAATTTGCTTGATGAGACAGCGTAAATCTTTTTGATACAGCCTCATCTTTCCAGCTACTAAAAGGCATTTATTTCGAAAAAAACATTAATTACCCAAACATTGTCTAATCTTTCTTCAATTAAATCTAGTTTCGTCTGCTGATGTTAAACTGGATCCCGGCTGAGAAAAGGTTGAGCAAAAACTCTGATTTTTGATAGGTATTCACTGTCCTGGAAGTTCCGTTTGCATCTGTTAAATCCTGGCGCTCGTAAGAATAAAAATAGTCAAGACTGCTCTCGGCAAAAAGATTCATACAAGGTACTAAGTTTATCTTGATACCGATTACAGGAGAGATGACCAACCCGTTTTTTGATGATTCCGCATACCTCGCCGTACCCGCAAACACGGTGCTGCCCGGATAGGTATTTCCACTAAACCGGTTAGAACGGTACCCCAGGTCGACGCCAAAATAGGGCTGAATGCGCGAATAGGTAAAATTCTTTTCAAAGCCTACTTTAAAGGCAAAATCGGTCAGCGTCCCCTCCGCAATCTCACAGTTCGCGCAGGTATTGGGAAAGGTGATGTCTTTTCTGTAAAAATTTCCCCCAACCCGGTAGCTGATCTGGTTATCATTGAATTTCATCAGCAGCGCGTTCGCATACGTATGGTTGAAATCCTGGTAGTTAGTCTGGTTAAGTACTTTGGGCAGTTGCATGATACTGTAGGCCCTTAAACCGATGGAGTAATTGTAATCTGCACTGGTCTGAGAAAAGATGAGTGACGAATGCGCCAGAAGAATTAAAAGGAGTACAATTTTTTTCATTTAATTAGGATATCAACATCAAAAGTAAAGATATTTATCAGAAGTAGATCATGGAGAGGTATTTATATTTTGGAATTAATATTCGGAAAGAGAGTATGGAAAACACCGTTATTTAACGTTATTTCTAAATGAGCATACTTACGCTATCCTTAAGCTAGAAAAAAATATGTATGTTTGCTCGCTTAAAAAGTTATCAAATAAAGTTTATGAAAGTTGCGCTAATAACAGGTGTTACAGGCCAGGATGGGGCTTATCTCGCAGAATTTCTGCTAAAAAAAGGATATAAGGTTCATGGTTTGAAGAGGCGGTCGTCATTATTTAATACCGATCGGATCGATCACCTGTATCAGGATCAGCATGAGAACAATGTCAATTTCAAACTTCATTTTGGTGACCTGACAGATTCGACAAACCTGATCCGGATTATCCAGGAGACCCAGCCGGATGAAATTTATAACCTCGCGGCGATGAGCCATGTGCACGTGAGCTTTGAGATGCCTGAATATACCGCGAATGCAGACGGAATAGGTACGCTGAGGTTGCTGGAGGCCATCAGGATTCTTGGACTCACCAAAACTAAAATATATCAGGCTTCTACTTCTGAACTTTACGGCCTCGTACAGGCGGTGCCCCAGAGTGAAACCACGCCTTTTTATCCGCGATCGCCTTATGCTGTAGCGAAAATGTATGCGTACTGGATTACGGTAAATTACCGCGAAGCTTATGGCATGTTTGCCTGTAATGGTATTCTCTTTAACCACGAAAGCCCCTTAAGGGGAGAAACGTTCGTAACCCGTAAAATTACCAGGGCAACAGCTAAAATTGCCCTTGGTTTACAGCAATGTCTTTTTCTGGGCAATCTGTCTGCACAGCGGGATTGGGGGCATGCGAAAGACTATATTGAAGCGATGTGGCTGATTTTGCAACAGGAAAAACCAGAGGATTATGTAATTGCAACAGGGGTTACCACAACGGTTAGGGATTTTGTAAGAATGAGTTTTGCCGAGCTGGGAATAGAGGTGGAATTCAGCGGGAAAGACGAATATGAAAAAGGAGTAATAATTGGTATTGACGAAGAACAGATGATCAGTCTGGGCTTAGATGCAAATGCTTTAAAGCCAGGTCAGACGGTGATCCAGGTGGATGCCAAATACTTCAGGCCAACGGAGGTTGATCTGCTTCTTGGTGATCCGACAAAATCAAAAACCCAGTTAGGCTGGCAGCCTAAATATGATCTCGCAGCTTTAGTAAAAGAAATGGTGCATTCAGATTTGCAAGTCATGAAAAAAGATCAGTATTTAAAAGAAGGCGGGTTCAATACACTGAACTATTTCGAATAATCATAATATCATTAAATAATACTTCCTATACCTAATGAAGTTGAAAAACATATTTACAAGCTTACTGTTTCTGATCATACTTACTGTATTCCAGGTGTCAATGGCTCAGACAAATTATGCAAATGTGAAGGTTGACGATCTGACTGATACGCAGGTCAGGCAATTAATGCAACGTGCGGAATCTATCGGTTATAACGATGCACAGTTGGAGCAGATGGCTGCTGCACAAGGGATGAAAGCCGATGAAATTCAAAAACTACGGCTAAGGGTAGAGAAAATCAGAAAGCAGGACGGGACGACAGGTGGTAATGCACAGCGCAATAACACGCTGAATAGAGATGCAGAAGAAAGCGATGACCGGTCAAGAACAGCGGTCAGGATCAATAGTGATTCAACAAGAATTACAAAGTCGAACAATACTAATAACAGAAACACAACTGAAACCGATATCTTCGAAGGCTTAAAGCCAAAAATTTTCGGAAAAGAACTGTTCTCCACCAGCGGCCTTACATTTGAGCCTAATCTCAGAATGGCCACTCCCAGGGGTTACGTAATTGGTCCTGATGATGAACTTTTGGTCGACTTGAGTGGGGACAATGAGGCCAGTTATAAATTGAAAGTTAGTCCTGATGGCATTATACGTCTGCAATATGTCGGAAATATAGCTGTAGGTGGTCTAACCATTGAACAGGCGATCAGTAAAATACGGTCGGGTCTTGCCCCTACTTACCCTTCACTAAGAACGGGCAGAACTACCGTAGCTGTAAACTTAGGGAATATCCGCACGATTAAAATTACGCTTGTTGGAGAAGTTGTGAAACCGGGCTCTTACTCTCTCTCTTCCCTTTCAACTGTATTTAATGCCTTAAATGCTTCAGGAGGACCTAATGAAAACGGATCATTCCGTAAGATCCAGGTCATCAGAGGAAACAAGGTGGTGGCCACTATTGATGTGTACGACTTCCTGCTCAATGGTGTCCAGAAAGGAAATATCCGCCTACAGGATCAGGATGTGATTAATATCCCTGTTTATGAAAAACGCGTTGAAATGTCTGGGGAAGTTAAAAGACCTGCCTTGTTTGAGGTCGTATCTGGTGAAAGCCTTGCAGACCTCCTGCGTTTTGCCGGGGGCTTTTCTACGGAGGCTTATAGTTCCAATATTAAAGTGTTACAAAATACCAGTAAAGAGCGGAAGATTATCGATGTTTCCAGCACGCAATTCAATAATTATAGTCCTCAGAATGGAGATAAGGTTATTGTAGATGCGATTTTGGACCGTTTTGCCAATAAGGTCCAAATCGAAGGAGCCGTTTTTCGTCCTGGTATGTATTCGTTAGAAGATGGTGCTACTTTGAAAAGCCTGATTACGAAAGCCGACGGCTTGAAAGAAGATGCCTTTTTAAACAGGGGGTATATTAACCGGTTGAATTTCGACAATACCGCCAGTTTGATTTCTTTTGACGTTGCTAAGATCATGTCTGGTGCGCAAGCCGATATTCCGCTTCAAAGAGAAGATAAAGTAACCATATCGTCTTTGTTTGACCTAAGGGATGAATATAAGCTGAGTATACAGGGAGAGGTGAGGCAGCCTGGTACATTTGAGTATGCAGACAACATTAGTGTCGAAGCTTTGATTCAAATGGCAGGCGGGTTTAAGGAAGGTGCTACCCCCAGCCGGATTGAAATTTCCAGGAGGGTTAAAAGTGCAGATACTGCAGGTAAAACTTCACGCACGGCAGAACTATTTACCCTTTCTGTTGACCGAAACCTTAAAATTGAGGGGCCTACCTTTGTTTTGCAACCTTTTGATATTGTATCCGTAAGAAATGCTGAAGGTTATTCCATTCAGAAACAGATCAAGCTGGAGGGTGAGGTGCTCTACCCTGGCGTATATACGATTACCAATAAAAATGAGCGTATTTCTGATGTGATCAAAAGAGCCGGCGGACTCACCTCTTATGCTTACGCTGAAGGAGCGAGTTTGAAACGGCCAGGTGCCGAAAAAGTAAATCCGACAGATAAGAATGCGATTAACAACAAAGATGAGGAAGAAAAGAAATACCTTAATTTAAAACGGGCACAGGAAGCTGGTACAAAAGATACCCTATCTGCAGAGATCGAGCAGAAACTGATTGAAAGTGATTTAGTCGGGATTAATCTGGAGCGCATCATTGAAAAACCGTTAGGGAAATACGATCTGATTGTCGAGGATGGCGATGTTATTCGTGTTCCACGTACCTTACAAACTGTGCGTATTACCGGAGAAGTACTCAATCCCAATAGCATTGTTTATCTTCCGGGAAAAAGCTTAAGACAATATATCAATGGTGCGGGAGGTTTTACCTCTAATGCGCGAAAAGGCGGAACCTATATTAAATACGCTAACGGCTCTGCTGCGGCAGTAAGCAAGTTTTTGTTTTTCAATAATTATCCTGTTGTTAAGCCTGGAGCAGAAATATTGGTTCCAAAAAGAGCAGAAAGAGAACGGCTAACGGCGCAAAGCTGGATTGGAATTGGAACAGCACTTGCTTCTTTAGGGGCTATTATAGTTAGTTTATTAAGATAATGATTTCCTTAAAAATTTCCTGGTCTTTTAAGCATTTGAATTAGAACAATTGATGAATATTTGCATGTATTTAAATATTGCGTTAATTAAAGTAAAAATAAAACATTAATGGCAGCAAGCGACGAGGTAAGCAAAAGAAAAAAAAAGGACGAAGTAAGTTTAAAAGAAATACTCCTCAAAATTAGAAATTGGTTACAGTTCCTATTTTCAAAATGGTGGATTATTTCCTTATTTGGGATACTTGGGGGTATTTTAGGGTTTTGTTACGCGACCTTCAAAAAACCTGTATATATCGCAACCACCACTTTTGTGCTTGAGGATGAGAAAGGTGGTGGTGGTTTAGGTAGTATTGCGGGTTTAGCATCTATGGCAGGAGTCGATTTACAAACCGGTGGAGGCGTTTTTCAGGGGGATAACATTTTCGAATTGTATAAATCCCGTAAAATGGTTGCGCAAACATTGTTAACAGAAGTTTTAATAGCTGGCAAGAAACAATTATTGATTGATAACTATATTGATTTTAACAAGTTGCGGGAGAAATGGTCAGAAAAACCAGAGCTGGCTCATTTACATTTTGGGGGTAAAAGTGCATCAGATGCCAATGCGGCCCGTACAACACGTTTAACTGATAGTGTAATAAATGTAATTGTTTCAGACATAACGAAGAATTATTTATTTGTTGCCAAGCAAGATAAAAAGCTGAATATTATTAAGGTTGATGTTAAAGCATCAAACGAGGATTTTGCGAAATTATTTAATGAAACAATAGTGCAAAATGTTAACGATTTCTATGTTAGGACCAAGACTAAAAAAGCACTGGAAAATGTCAAAATACTTCAGCAGAAAACAGATTCAGTAAGGTATGTTATGAATGGTGCTATAAATAGAGCTGCTTATGTTGCTGATGCTACTCCAAATTTAAATCAAGTGCGCCAAGCTCAAAGAGCAGCTCCAATTCAACGCTCCCAATTTTCTGCTGAAACTAACAGGGCTATACTAAGCACTTTAATTCAGAATTTAGAATTGGCAAAAATAAGCCTAAGAAAGGAAGCTCCCTTAATACAAGTTATCGACGAACCCGTATATCCATTATCGAAATCCACTCATAGCAAAATTGTTTATTTTATATTGATCTCTTTTTTTACATCAGTTATTGCTATAATTTATTTGATAATGGCAAGGATTTACAAGTTAGAAATGGAATCTGATGACAATTAATAAAATAGATGTTATTTGGAATTACATTGCTACTTTCTTCAGGGTGGCATCTTCAGCAATATTATTACCCTTAATTTTACGGTTTCTGCCCGCAGAGGAAGTTGGCGTATGGGCATTGTTCTCATCTATCTCCGCCCTTATTTTTTTACTTGATTTTGGATTCAACTCTTCATTTACGCGCAACGTCACCTACGTTTTTAGTGGGGCTCATATCTTAGAGGCTGAAGGTATTACCAAAGTCGACAACATTAAAAATCATGTAAACTATGAACTGTTGAAGGGACTGATTAGTGCTATGAGATGGTTTTATGGACGTGTGTCTATGCTTCTATTAGCGTTATTAATTACTGTAGGATCATTTTATATCTATCATGTTCTTAAGGACTATTCCGGTAATCAGGTTCACATTTATCTTTCCTGGGGTATGTTCTGCGTAATCAATACATATAATTTATATACATTATATTATGATGCTTTATTGGAAGGAAAGGGACTGATAAGGGTTGCAAAGAAAATTACCATTATCGGAAATTTGACCTATTTGGCGATTGCGGCGCTGCTTGTCTTAAATGGGTTTGGCCTCCTTGCGCTTGTTTCTTCCCAGTTTATAGCTGTTTTGATCATTCGGATTTTATCTTACAGAGTTTTTTTTACAGTTCCATTGAAAAAGGAACTGGACAATGCCGCAAATATTAATAACAAGGATATTTTGGCGAAAATTTATCCAAATGCATTTAAGTATGGTATAACATCACTTGGTGGATTTATGATCCAGCGATCATCAATATTTATAGGCGCGACTTTTATATCATTAGTTTCCATAGCGTCTTTTGGTGTTACAAGACAGTTGCTTGAAGTGCTTGTTGCTGTAGCTAATATAGCGTTAGCTACTTACCTTCCCAAGATCGCGAAGCTGAGATTGGAAGACGATATTCAAAGTATTAAAGTGATTTATATTCGAGGTATTATTCTCTCTAATGCAATCTTTATATCTGGTGCTTTAATCCTGTATTATATTGGCCCCATATTTTTAGCCGCTTTATCCAGCCATACGAAACTGGTCAGCCAAAATGTATTACTTGCCATGATTTTCTCGTCCTGGATTGGGTTAAATGCAGGCATATCAGGAGCGGTAATTTCTACACGGAATGTTATACCATTTATGAAACCTTCTCTCTATTCGGGGATAGCTACCATATTGCTATTACTCTTAGTATTTAATTTCACTAATTTTGGGATTTTAGGCATGGCTATCGTTCCTGGCTTAGTGGATTTGTGCTATCAGGGATGGAAATGGCCTTATGAGGTGTTTAAGGAACTCCAAATAAGTCTAAATGATTTTCGTATCGTAGTAAAAAAACTTATTCTGAGATAATTGATGAGATTAGTAGCGGTTATTGTAGTTTATCAACCAGATATCGATTTTTTAAATAAAAATATTTTATCTCTTATAAATCATGTAGATCATTTGTTATTGTACCAAAATTCGCCGTTAACAAATCAGGATTTATATCATAACTATGAGAAATTGTCATTTCTGGGTAGTGGCGAAAATGTTGGCATTGCAAAAGCATTGAACCAAGCCATTGAATGGGCAGAGAAAAACTTATACACTCACTTACTTACGCTTGATCAAGATAGTTCCTTTTTTAATAATGATTTAAAGCACTTTAGGGATTTAATTGATCATGAGAAGCTGCCTGATATCGGAATATATTGCCCAAATATTGATAATAGAGGAAAGCTATTGATTGAAGATAAACAACCTATTGTTGAAGTAAAAGATTCCATCACTTCGGGCTCAATTTTTCCTTTAGGTACCTTTAAGCTTTGCGGGGGCTTTGAAGAGAAGCTGTTTATTGATGCCGTTGATTATGAATACTGTTACAGAATATTTACAAAAAACAACCTGAAAACTGTCATATATCCAGAAATCACATTAAAACATGAAGTGGGTTATCCCACCCGTATTAAATTTGGTTTCACAACTGATAATTATTCCGCATTCAGGACATATTTTATTATCAGAAATCAGCTTCTGATATGGAGGAGATATCCCAGGTTATTTCAGCCAGGCTACAAAGTAACATTAGTTAAAATTCATATAGTTTTTAGATTTATTAAGATAATTCTTGGCGAAGAGGATAAAATTAATAAACTCAAATCTATAGTACGTGGAATATTCCATGGGCTAACAAGTAAATAAATACCAATGAAAAAAAATGCAGTTTTTACGATATGCGCTAGAAATTATCTAGCTCAGGCACTAGCTTTAAAGGCTTCGTTAAAGCGATCAGAACCAAACTTAGATTTTTATTTATTTATTTCGGACAGTACCGATGAACTACCGAACGATATTGATGTGGTTCCTTTAGATGAGACCTGGATACCAGACTGGAGAAGTATGGCATTTAAATATAATGTGATAGAGTTCTCTACATCGATTAAACCATTTTGCTTCAAAAAGCTTTTTGGCGAAGGTTATTCAAAAGTAATCTATCTGGATCCAGACACTTATATCACTTCTTCTCTCCAGGTTATTTTTGATTTTTTGGCGGACAAATCGATAGTCTTAACTCCTCATTATTGTAATATACAAACCAATTACAAAGGCTCAATTACAGAAGAAGAAATTCTGTTCGTTGGAATATATAATTTAGGATTTGCAGCTATCAAAAACAATTTAGTTGGAAATGAAATTATCAACTGGTGGATGAACCGGTTAACTGACAAATGTTACGCAGATAAACACGATGCGTTACATGTTGATCAAAAGTGGATGGATTTCATTCCTGCATTTTTCCCAACTGAAACAATGATCACTCATCATATGGGTATTAATCCTGCCATTTGGAACCTTCATGAGAGAGAGTTAATTGTAGGTGCTGAGGGAATTTACTATATTAGAAATATAGAGACAGATGAACTATTCCCGCTTATCTTTTTCCATTTTTCTGGATTTGATCCATTCAATCCTACCTTGATTAACCGGCGTCACCCAGAGTATAATACAGATATTTATCCATCGTATCGGCCACTTTTTCAACAATATATCGATGATATTTATAAAAATGGTTATGAGTCTTATTCAAAACTTTGCTATTCATTTAATTCGTTTGATGATGGAGAAAATATCATCCCGCTGCACAGACGCATATTTCGTATTTACGAACAAGATTATCAGGTGAAAAATCCTTTCGAAATAGGCAATATATTTTACCAAATGCTCAAAAAGAACAAGCTTCTGACTGGTATAAAATCTAATTCTTTTTCAACTTTTTCTGCATCCAGCAAAAAGAGTAAAGGGATATTTGAACGTTCTATAATAAAAGGATTAAATCTGATTAAGGTTATTGTAGGGATTAGGTACTACGCCTCTTTACTAAACTTTTTGTCTATTTACGTTAGATATGAAAACCAAATGTTTCTAATTAAAAGAGATGATAAAGGTCAATAAAAATGTTGTGATTGCCGCATTGGCTAGAGATTGTGAAAAGCCACTACTCAATAACATCCCGCTAATTGAAGAGTTGAGAGCAAGATTTGTATGGTCTGAAGTTGTGGTTGTGGAAAACGATAGCAAGGACAAAACCAAACAAATTCTTCATGATTGGCAATCCAGATCGGAAAATGTCAGCATTATCTCTCAAGACTTCGGAACATTGACGATCCCTCATAAATCGACAGGAGTAACATCACCTACAACTACAACCTATCGTATAGAAAAGATGGCCTTCTACCGGAACATCTATCTTGAACACATCAAAGCCATAAAAAAAAATATCGATTATGTAATCGTTATCGATGTGGATATAGAGAACTTTGATGTTGAAAATTTGATTTATTCGATAGAAAATGCGCCTAATGATTGGGGAGGCATTTTTGCTAACGGGGTAACAAGAAAAAAAATTCTTGGTTATACCTCAAAAATTTACTACGATATTTTTGCCATTTATCAGTATCCAAAGGTTCAGAATTTCAGTTACACTGAGGATTCGCTGCATCAAACATTTAAGGATATAAATAAAAAAGTAAATAAATGCGAATATTTTGATATCATCTCTGCGTTTGGAGGCATCGGTATTTACAAGTACGATGCGATCAAGTCATTGAATTACGTTGTTGTAAATAACATGAACAGTAATGACGAAGCAATATGTGAGCATATCCCCTTTAATGAAGAAATAGTAAATAAGAGCTATAAGAATTATATTGCCAGAAATTTAACAGTGACCTACGGAACGCATAATATTGGATTAATCGCAAAACTATATCTACCTTATTATTTCTTATCGTTCCTTGCAAGAAACAAATGAAAATGCCGCCTATGTCATTAGATAGATCCTCGAATACAGCTTCAGCAATAAAGAAGAAGAACAAAGCTTTTTTTATTGATACTTATTCTGAAAAATCCTCACATGAGATGTTTAATGCCTCTTTGATGTTAATGTGTGCAATTGTGTTTGATCAAGTGGATTGTAGAATGGGACAGAGTGCTTATGAGAATTATCTTAAAATAATTAAAACCCGGTCTCCGGAAAATATTGTCCGTAAACGAACATTTGTAGTTGCCGGAAACGGCAGGATAAGCTTAGTGCTGAGATATTTGGTAAGTGCTTTTCAAAATATAAAATACTTACTTATAAGTCCTAAAGATGCAGTTTTAATCTTTCCATTTAATAATCTTTTTAGCCTAGCATTCATAAATACTTTAAATAAAATTTATAAACGAAAAATCCTGATATTTTGTCATTCTGAAATGGAGGGCATAGGAACAGACGAAAAAAAAGGCGGATATTTTCATAGACAATTGACGGCACTTTGCAGGAATTTTTTCCTAAATCCGAAGACTGAGATTTCTGAGACCCTTTACTTCTCGGTGCTGGGAGACGTGCTGAAGAGTAACATAGCTGAAAATATCGGGCTTAAAAAAGCAAGCAAATTTATCAGTATAGACCACGCCTATTTTTTTGAACCAGTTCAACCTACCAGTAAAGCCGTTGGGAAGCTTAGCTTAGCTACGGTTGGCAGTATAAGCAAAACCAAAGGCCTTCTCGAATTTTTTGAGTTTGCAAAACACTTGAGCACGTTTTCTACGAAAATAAAACTAGCCATAATAGGTACCACTCATGAAGATCTTAACTTGTTCAATGGAACCAATATAGAACTACAGTCAGAAAGCAATACCTTTTTAGATCGGGAAGAATTTAAGAATAAAATACAAGAACTCGATTATGTTCTATTTTTCTATCACAAAGATAACTATCGTATAACAGCGAGTGGTGCTGTAATGGATGCAATTTCTTATGAGAAAC
This sequence comes from Pedobacter sp. KBS0701, assembly GCF_005938645.2. Classification (NCBI taxonomy): domain Bacteria; kingdom Pseudomonadati; phylum Bacteroidota; class Sphingobacteriia; order Sphingobacteriales; family Sphingobacteriaceae; genus Pedobacter; species Pedobacter sp. KBS0701. The sequence continues at coordinate 4,924,010 of NZ_CP042171.1, read as the reverse complement.
CAATCCTGGCACTGAAGAATGATTATTTTGAATATCTGTTCAATAAATACGGGCAGTTCGGTCATTTGTTTGATAATGTTGAGGAAATGGCTAACCTGGTTAAGGACTTATCTGTTAATAACTTAATTAAACCGTTTGACTTTAAGTGTATTAAGGTGAAACTTACGCCAGAAGTGATTAGTCAACAAATGTATGCTGAATTAAGGCGTGTGAATTTTTTAACAATCTAGAATGGCACTCTATTTTTTGATTTTTGCTGCGTTGGCACTATTTTCTACCTTCGAAATTTACGGACTGAAACAAGCTGAAAGCAAAAATATTTTCATTCTTTTTTGCCTGGTACTGTTTATAATGTCATTTATTAGATGGGAATCAGGAACAGATTGGGAAACGTACTACGCGGCTTTTAACCAAAGTATAGAATGGGGTACTGAAAATGAGTTCGAATGGGGGTTTGCAAGGATTAATGAGTTTGTAAAAATATTTTTCGATAACTATACTATACTCCTTTTTGTTTTAGGGGCTATTCTATTCTTCTTTCAAAGTAAGGCCATTTTAAAGTTAAGTCCCTATCCTGTCACTTCGCTTTTGTTGTTATGGTGTACAACCTTTGGTAATATTTTTTTTGTAAGACAATCTATAGCTACAGCGATATTATTTTATGCTGTTCGATACATCGAAGAGAAAAAACTAGTTAAGTTTTTAACTATGATTGCTATAGCTACATTGTTTCATAGGACCTCAATATTGTTTGTTTTAGCATGGTGGATATATTCATTAAAAATCAGACCAACCTTAATGATGATTTTTATCTTTATAAGCCTGCTATTGTCCGCTATTATTTCTAAATTAATGGGGAACCTGGGCGCTATTGCAGGAGGCGTCATCCAACAAAAAATGGAAGCTTATTTAGATTCAAGCAATGATACCTTTGGAACAGAGGCATCTCTCGTTCAGATAATAATAAAAGGATTCGCTAACAAAATCTTTATATTCGGTATATCTTTGTTCTTTATGTTAAGGCTTGAAAAAAAAGGCATTATATTTCGAGAATATCTCAATCTTTACTTGGTAGGTATTGTGATTTACTTTAGTACAATCTCAATATCGATTGCTTTTGTGAGGCTTTCTTATGTATATGATATGATGCTAATTCTGCTCGTTCCCATCATATTGAAGAACATAGATCAAAGATACGTCAGGTTTACATTGTTTTTCGTATTTCTTTGTTACGCCGGTTTAAGGCTCTACATATCTTTAGTTGGTGGATACTACGACCTGTATGTTCCGTTTAAAACAATTTTTAATACTTAATGATGACCGGCGATATTTATGTAAATGGTAGATTTCTTTCTCATAAAATGGACGGCATCGGACGATTTTCTTTAGAAATCTGCAAACAACTTAAAGAACTAGGATTAAACTTTATTATTGTTATCCCTAAATGGTTAGATTACGCAAATAATGAAGGCTTTAGGATTATAAAATATGGTAACTTAAAGTCACACTTTTGGGAGCAACTTGATCTGTATTACTTCCTGAAGCTTAATAAAAATCCATTGTTAATAAGCTTTTCTGGTTTGGGTCCGTTGTTTTATAAAAACCAAATAACCACTATTCACGATCTTTCATTTTATGCAAATAAAGAATGGTTTTCGAAAACTTATACTTTTGTTTATGGTATTGCCACGCCGATAGTGGCGAGGAGTTCGAAAAAAATTTTTACTGTTAGCAATTTTTCAAAATCTGAAATCGTTAAGTATTTAGGTATTAAAGAAGCCAAAATAGAAGTAATTTATAATGCTGTTGCCAATCATTTATATAAAGCTGCTCCGGCGGATGAGGTCACACCCAAAGTTAATGACATATTAAAGGAGAAATATGTGCTGGCAGTTTCATCTCTCGATCCTCGAAAGAATTTACAAGGCTTAATCGATTCTTTTTTAGCACTCGAACTGTCCGACTGTAAGCTTGTGCTTGTAGGAAAAGCCTCAAACCATTTTAATATTCGCCTGGACGCCACTGACAAAAATATACTGTTTACAGGGTTTGTTTCCGATACTGACTTATTAGCGCTTTACACGCATTGTGAATTTTTTATCTATCCATCATTTTACGAAGGTTTTGGAATACCTCCGTTGGAAGCCATGAAAAGTGGATGCGCTGTTTTGGCTTCAAGGATTCCTAGTTTAGAAGAAGTATGTGCCGATGCGGCTTTATACATTAACCCTTATGATATTAATGATATGAAAGAGAAAATGCTTGCCGTTATGGAAGACATCGAGTTACGAAATGAATTAAAGGCAAAGGGTATCATCCGCTCCAGGTTTTTTACTTGGGAAGCTTCTGGCAAAAAAGTATATGAATTAATTAAAAATTTTAGCTTTTAATGAAAATTCTTCAAACTATAAAATACTACGATCCATCAAAGGGAGGCATGGAATCTGTCGCTAAAAATATCGTCGACGGTGTAATTGAAAATAGCAGTGATGTTGAGTTTATAATATATGCAAATAACCACTATTCTTCGTTTAAGAAAATATATAATAGAAACAACAGAGTTGAATCGATAAAGGAGTCCACTCCGCTAATATTAAAGAGCCAACCTTTAAGCTTGGGCTATCCTCTTTTGGCTAAATTAATATCAAGTTCAGATGTCGTGCATCACCACTACCCATTTCCCAATATGGAGTTGGCGCTTTTAAGATATCAGCACTTATTGAAGGGCAAAAAGTTTGTAATAACCTGGCATGCTAACATTAACAATTCCAGATGGGGATGGATTGGGAAGGCCTACAACCCACTTGTTAAAAAACTTTTAGATTTGGCTTCTGATATTATCGTCACCTCTCCTCAGTTGGCAGAAAGCTCAAATATCCTTGCTCATTATCTGGAAAAGATTAAGGTGGTTCCATTATCTTTTGACCCTATGCTCAGTAATAATGGAGGTATTCCCCGCGCCTATCCGGTTAACAGGAAATTTAGGTTGTTATTTGTAGGGAAGCTACGATCGTACAAAGGGATTATTTTTTTATTAGAAGCAATCAAAGATTTGGACGTCGAATTATATATTGTGGGCGACGGTGAGGATCGTCAGCTTTTAGTAAACAAAACGGAAGAAATCAACGCTAGCCATAAAGTTTTTTTTAAATCTGGTTTAACCGATGAACAAGTTGCTGCTATATACCAAGAATGTGACCTCTTTATTTTGCCTTCAATAAATGAGGCCGAAGCATTCGGGGTAGTGCAACTGGAAGCGATGAGTAATGGCCTGCCGGTAATCAATACCAGCCTTAAATCTGGTGTCCCTTTTGTGTCTTTAGATTCTTTCTCTGGTTTAACTGTTGAAGCAGGTAATAGTGAGAAACTAAAAAACGCTATCAATACAATCATTAATTCCAAAGAATTATACGAAACCTACTCTGGCAACGCTGTCATCAGATCTAAGGATTTCACGAGAGAAAAGATGGCAAAAGCTTATTTAAATATTTACCAGTCATGAACCAATATACATCAATTACTGGTGCCACGGGCTTCGTTGGGAAAAATCTGGTTTCTTACCTGAATTCTGAAAACATCTTAACCAGGTCTGTGAGCAGAGCTGAATTGGAAAGAATTATTAGTTTTGAAAATTCCGATACCATCATTCATCTGGCCGGCAAGGCACACGATTTAAAAAAAACATCAAATGCTGATCAATATTATCAGGTTAATTTCGAACTGACTAAAAAACTCTATGACGCCTTTTTACTTTCAGAAGCTAAAAAGTTTATATTTGTTAGCTCAGTAAAAGCAGCTGCGGATGTTGTTGAGGATATATTAGATGAGCATACGAGGCCGAATCCGCAAACTCATTATGGTAAATCTAAATTAATGGCTGAAGAATACATTCAAAACCAACCGCTGCCTGTCGGAAAATCATTCTATATTTTAAGACCGTGCATGATCCATGGTCCGGGGAATAAAGGAAATTTAAATTTGCTCTATCAATTCGTAAAAAAGGGGATACCATACCCATTAGCAGCCTTTCAAAATAAGAGATCTTTCTTGAGCGTAAAAAATTTATGTTTTGTCATCAAATCTTTGCTAAAAAAAGATATTCCGTCAGGAATTTATAATATTGCGGATGACGAAGCTTTATCGACCAATGAAGTTGTCGAAATTCTTTCCGAATCGATGGGGACAAAAGTAAGGTTATGGAAGCTTTCTTCATCATTTATACGGTTTATAGCGAAGATTGGGGATAAAATCAAACTCCCGCTTAATTCCGAACGATTGGATAAGCTTACCGAGAACTATGTGGTAAGTAATGCTAAAATAAAACAAGCTTTGGGGATTAAACTTCCTTTAAGTGCTAAGGAAGGCCTGATTAAAACCGCCAATTCATTTGCACATTTAAAAAAGGAATAAAACAATAACTGAAAAATTGGAATTTATCTTAACTTAATTAAATGGTCGTAAATAGTTCAACAGAAACTATATTTGGTACTTGCCTGCTAACCGGTGGAAATGGTTACCTGGGGACCTATGTCCGGCAACATCTGGATGCATGTGGCTTTAAGGTTGCTACGCTAGGTCGAAGCGAAAACAATGCTCTTGTTGCTGATCTTTCTGTAGAAATGCCTGTTATCAATAAAAGTTTTGACATCGTTGTTCATTGCGCTGGAAAGGCACATAGTTTTCCGAAAAATGAGCATGAGCGCAAAGCTTTTTTTGATGTTAATTTAATAGGTACCCAAAATCTATTAACGGCACTGGAAGCTGCACCTGGCTTGCCAAAACATTTTGTGTTTATGAGTTCTGTTTCTGTTTACGGCTTAAACCAGGGCGTTAACGTTAATGAAACACAACCTTTGCAGTCAAACTACCCCTACGGTAAAAGTAAAATTGAAGCCGAGAAACTAATCGAATCCTGGTGCAGGCAAAACCGTGTAACCTGTCTCATCTTGCGGCTCCCTCTACTTGCCGGGAAAAATCCGCCAGGTAATTTAAAAATGATGATTGAAGGTATAAAAAAGGGATATTACTTTAATATTTCTAAAGAACCCGTTCGTAAAAGCATTGTCATGGCAGAAGACGTGGCTAAGCTAATTCCCACAACAATAGGAATGACAGGAACATTTAACCTGACAGATGGCTACCACCCCTCTTTCCAGGAACTGGCAACTTTAATCGCTAAGCAACTCCGTAAACCCAAGCCCTTAAGCATTCCGAATTGGTTGTGCAAGGCCCTCATTTTTTCTTCAAAGGCTTTTAGTTTTATCTCACCAATTAATGCCTATAAGTTTCAGAAGTTAACTTTAAGTTTAACCTTTGATGATTCGAAAGCAAGAAGTTTGTTGAGATGGAATCCAACGTCCGTCCTTGAAGCCTTTAAACTATAGCGTAAATATTTACTTATCAGATGACCATTACCCTAAGTGCCATATTTTTAGTCTTATTTTTTTTAATCGAACTATTCTATTTTAGAATAGCAGATCGATATAACATTATTGATAAACCAAATTTTAGAAGTTCGCACAGTAAGATCACTATCCGGGGCGGTGGAATTATTTTTACCATCGCCATGTTGTTATGTTTCTTCGCTTTTGATTATAGCTATCCCTTTTTTGTGCTGGGTTTGGTCATCATCAGTAGTATAAGCTTTGCTGACGACATCAAACCAATTAGCAACAGGTTTAGAATTATTTGTCATTTTCTGGCGGTATCTCTATTATTTTATCAGGTTGGATTATTTCAATTGCCTGTTTATATCGTATCTATCGCTTTTGTAATGGCGATTGGAATCATTAATGCCATTAATTTTATGGACGGTATAAATGGACTTACCGGCATTTATTCATTTGTTACTTTGCTCACCTTGTATTACCTGGATACCAATGTTGCACCAGGTTTCGTGTCAAGGGATTTACTCATTACTGCTATATTAGCGGTGACTGTATTTATGTTTTTTAACCTTCGTACCAAAGCAAAAAGCTTTGCCGGTGATGTCGGTAGCGTGGGAATTGCTTTCATTATGATCTTTTTTATGGTAAGTCTGATGGTCGCCTCAGGCAAGGTGACCTATTTATTACTGTTACTTTTGTATGGGTTAGATACCATTTCGACGATTGTTTTTCGTTTAGTTCGGAAAGAAAATATTTTCGAAGCACATAGAAGTCATTTTTATCAATTTTTAGCGAATGAAAAGCGTATCCCTCATCCCATGGTTGCATTAGGTTATGCTATTATTCAATTGGTTTTTAATGCACTACTCGTTATGCTGGAACCAAGCCTTACCTGGACGATAACCGGAGTCGTATTGTCAGGTTTGTTATTTGTCGCGTTACGGTTTGCATTAGAAGGAAAAAGAAGGCTGCTTCTCTCTGGGAACCAACCTTCCAAAGCTTAAATTTTTATTTGCAAATGGCCTAGCGCACGCCTTGTAGGTAATTTTTGAAGCTGATTATCCTGTATCTATGGATATTTATTTAATGTTAACTATATTAGCAATAAAAAATTGTCTTGCAATAGCATTATATGAATTTTGATTATCAAAGAAGGGTTAAATGAGGTTGTTATATGATAATTTAATTTATTATTTGCAAAAAAACGGAGGGATTTCCACCTATTGGTACGAACTTACTACCAGATTTTTGAAAGAAAAGGAAGTTCTGCTAAACTTTTACGAGTATAAGCTGCAAGAAGCAAATGGTCTAAGAAAGCAATTAGCAATATCACCCACACAGATTATCACTCGTAAAGGGATCATTCCGCTTCTTGATCGTTTTCTGAAATTACCAGGTTTTGATACATCACATATTTTTCACTCCAGTTATTTTAGAATACCTGAAAAAACATCAAATACAACTATAGTCACTACAGTACATGATTTTACCCACGAAAAATATTACCATGGGCCTAGATTATGGCTTCATAATTACCTAAAAGACAAAGCAATCAATAGTAGCGATGCCATTATTACCGTATCTCAGTTTACCAAAAATGACTTACTGGAGCGATACCCGTACATTGATGATTCGATTGTAAAAGTGATCAATCATGGTGCTTCTTCCGATTTTAGACCCCTGGGCGATAAGGAAGCTGACACACACACACCCTTTTTTCTCTTTGTGGGAGCGAGAGAAAATTACAAGAATTTTAATTTTGCTGTAAAATTGACAGCAGCCTGTAAAGACTTCCGTCTTTATATTGTTGGAGATTTGCTAACTGGAAAAGAACAGCAATTCCTGGCTAAAAATTTGGGGGGCCGTTTTTCAGTCTTTTCGAATATTGACCGGGTGAAACTCAATTTTTTGTACAATACTGCTTTTTGCCTGCTGTATCCATCTTCCAGTGAAGGTTTTGGAATTCCGATTTTGGAAGCTATGCAAGCAGGATGCCCCTTCATAGCCCTGCATGCTTCTTCTATACCTGAAGTAGCGGGAGAGGCCGGTATACTGATGCATACACTGAGCATGGAAGAAGCACTTCATGCGGTAGCGACTATTGCCAGGGATAGGCGGAATTTGATCAACACCGGAATGGAGCAAGCTAAGAAATTCTCCTGGGATATTTGTTTTAACGAAACTTACAACTTATATAGATCTTTAGCCTCATGACCATCACCATCATTACCGTAGTTTTTAATAATGAGTTGATTGGTTCTGCTATACAGTCTGTTATTGATCAGGATTATAAGGATATAGAATATGTTATAATAGATGGGGGGTCTACAGATGGAACACTTGCTATTATAGAGCACTTCAAGGCACATATCGATGTGCTGATTTCAGAACCAGATCACGGCATTTACGATGCCATTAATAAAGGCATAGCCGTCGCAAAAGGTGACATTGTAGGAATTTTAAATGCAGATGATGTATTTGCTGATCATCAGGTATTAAGCAGGATTGCGATGAAGTTTAAAACGCAACCACTTACCGATGCTTTCTACGCAGATATTGTGTTTACCAAAAGGCAGGACATTACAAAAATTACCCGTTATTATTCTTCGGCTAACTTTAAGCCGTGGATGTTTAGGTTTGGCACCGCTCCGGCGCATCCGTCATTTTACGCCAAACGATCACTTTTTTATCAGTATGGCAATTATTGTACTGATCTGGAAATATCAGGAGATTTTGATCTCATACTTCGGTTTATGCTTATTCATAAAATCAAAACCAGTTATGTGAATGATGTGTGGGTGAAAATGCGTTTAGGCGGTATAAGCACTTCCGGATTAGCGAGTATCATTAAACAGAATAAGGAAATTGTCATCTCTTGTCAGCGTAATGGTCTTGTCACAATCACGCCATTAGTTTATGCAAAGTATTTATTTAAATGGTGGGGCTTTATTTTTAAAAAAAACTGAGGCATGGCTATTTTAAGAAAAAATGCCGGATATAATGTGCTATTGTCCCTTACTCAATTAGCTTTCCCTCTGATTACCTTTCCCTATGCATCCAGAATTTTAGGCCCGAAGGCGCTGGGAGCAGTCAGCCTGGCAGATAATTTCACCGTTTACTTTCTAATATTTTCAGGTCTTGGTATCCCGCTTTATGGTTTACGTGAGGTGGCAAAGGTTAAGGATAACCGTCAACTTCTGGGGCAAACCTTTTCATCCCTTCTTTTCATTCATTTGGTTACGGCTATAGTTGCAGTTATCCTGTTTTTTCTTCTAACCGTTTCTATAGATAAACTTTATTCGAATTTTGCGCTATACCAGATAGGGATGGCTATTGTATTGGGAAGTGTTTTTATTGCAGAATGGTTTTTTCAGGGGTTGGAAGAATTTAAATACATCACCATCAGAACCGTTATCATCAGGCTATGTACTGTTCTTTTATTATTTATACTGGTAAAAGGCCCGCAAGATAGTAGCATTTATTTTGGTTTGAACCTAATTGTTGCAATCGCTTCAGCCGGATTTAATATGTATTATATCAGCAAAAAGATCCATATTTCTTTTAAAAATCTAACCATCAGGAAACACCTTAGGCCGCTGTTTCTGTTATTGGCAAGTGCCCTGGTTACGACCATATATTTGATGTTTGATACGGTTATTTTAAGCTTTTTAACCAATGATACGACTGTGGGCTATTATGCAGCCTCCATGCGGGTTGCAAAAATTTCACTTTCGGTATTGGGAGCTGTTTCTCTTGTTTTGCTTCCACGTCTTACTTTTTTGTTTAATCAAGAAGACAATGCAGCAGCGGCCAACTTATTGAACAAGTCGCTACGCTTCGTCTGTTTCCTAAGTGTACCGATCGCAATCGGAATTTTTTGCCTGGCCAAGGAAATCATTAGTGTATTTGCCGGGCAGGCCTATTTACCTGGTGTAAATTCCTTAAGGGTTTTGTCCTTTCTTGCGGTGGTAATAGGTCTGGCCCAGGTGCTCAGCAACCAGATTCTGTTGCCATTAATGCAGGAAAAAAAAATTTTTTATGCCTCGATCGTGGGGGTGATCATCAGCCTCTCACTAAACTTTCTGCTCATTCCCAGGTTTTTGCAGTTAGGCGCCGCGGTTAGTTCACTCTTTGCCGAATTTTCAGTTACATTGGTATTGTATTTGTATGTCAGAAAACATTTTTCGGTCGTATTGCCTGTCCAGGTTTTTCTGAAGAGTGTTCTGGCCAGCCTAACGTTTTTTTTAATCAGATACCTTATTTTGCAAATTACGATAATCCCTATATTAGTACTTACCTTTACCGTTGGCCTTTCTGCAATAGTTTATTTGCTGGTACAGTTATTCATCTGGAGAAACAAGGATGTGATTGAGGTGTTGTCGGGCTATCCTGGATTAAGATTTTTAATAAAATAAAATAAAATGAAGCGAGCATGTATTGTTATTCCAATTTACAAGGAAGTCTTCGATGCATTTGAGTTGATATCGCTTCAGCAGTGTTTTAATGTGCTGGGTGAATATGATATTTATTTTGTTATTCCGGCCCGGCTGTCAGCAACGATCGCTAACAACGTATTTATTAAAGATAAGCAAGCGCAATATAAAATATTTAACAACCATTTTTTTTCCAGTACAACCGGCTACAACCGGCTAATGAAAAAACCAGGTTTTTATAAAGCATTTTTGGATTACGAATTTATGCTAATTTATCAATTAGATGCATTTGTTTTTAAGAATGAATTAGCATACTGGTGTAATTGCGGTTATGATTATATTGGAGCACCCTTTATGAAAAAAAATAGTGATGGAACTTTTGCTATTGCAGGCCAGGGGAATGGCGGTTTTAGTCTTCGGAAAATTGCAAGTTGCTATAACGTTGTGAAGCAGTTTAAGAAACTGAGTTTCGAACATCCTTTTTTTTCTGACCAAAAACCTTTTTATATCAATCTGTGGAGAGATATCAAGTATAATTTGATATACAATTTTTCTTTTTATCCATTTCAGCCAGTGGTTAATGAAGATGTTTTCTGGGCAGAGTTCGTTCCCCTTGCATTTAAAGATTTTAAGGTGCCAAAAGCTATTGACGCTATACCTTTCAGTTTTGAGGTTTCGCCAGGTTACTTACATGGCTTAAACGGTGGAAAACTGCCTTTTGGTTGCCATGCCTGGCAGAGATACGAACCAGATTTTTGGACCCGTTATATAAGGGAAGCAGGTTATGAGATTTAAACAGCTTCAATTGTTGGAAAGCCAGGAAGACGCATTCTTTCTCGACGGCATAAAAGAGTTTTATGATGTTATCCAGGCGGATGAATCTTTAGAAGTGGATCGAAAAGTAGTTTCAAACAGGCGATTAAAATCATTTTTTGTCAGAAAGCTAATCAGCATTCCATCTCTTTATAAATTTAAGCTAAATTTATGGGACAATAAAAAAATTAGTTTCACTGCCATGATTAGTGGAGACTTTAGTATGCTATTACCTTATGTGATTTTCTCCAGGCAAAATTTTGTCTATATGCATGATGTTTGGCCCAGGTTTCAAACATGGATATTTCCATTTCTTGATGTTTTTAACGTCAAATATGCATTTTTCTCTTCTAAGCAGGTTTGGATGGATCATTTAAATAAATATCCAGATAGTTTATGCAAGAGTATGTGGTTGCCTGAAGGAATAGATGCTACTCAGTATACTTTTAAGCCGTTTGATCAGAAACGGATCGATGTATTGGAATTTGGAAGGAGATATGAAGCCTATCACTTGCTGATCAAGGATGAGTTAGCTCTGCATGCTAAACGACATCTTTACCATTCACATCATGCTGGTCTGTTATTTAAAGAAAAAGCAGACCTGATTACTGCACTTGCCCAGACTAAAATTGTTATTTGCGTTCCTTCAGATATCACTCATCCGGAACGGGCTGAGTATATATCTTCTATGACCTTAAGATACCTGCAGGCTATGGCTTCGAAATGCCTGATTGTAGGCGTAACACCTTTTGATATGGGGGAATTATTCGATTATGATACTATTATAGAAATCGACATGAAAAACGCAGCCAGACAACTCCTGGCTATTCTAGACAATTATGAATCGTATGTTCCGCTTATTGAGAGAAACTATTTAGCGGTGCAGAAAAATCACCAATGGATTAACCGTTGGCAAGTTGTTAAGCAAAAGATTTCCACTATATCATGAGTGCTCCACTGGTATCTATTATTATTGCAACATACAATTATGGCCATTTTATTACCGATGCGCTATCAAGCGTTTCAGATCAGCGCTACCAAAACTGGGAGTGTATCATCATAGATGATGGGTCGACCGATGATACGGCTAGCGTTGTAAAAGCTTATATTGATGTACGCCCTAAACAGAATTTTAAATACATTGCAATTAAAAATTCGGGGCCGTCCTGTGCCAGGAATGAAGGCATTAAACTGTCAAGCGGTATCTACCTGCAATTTTTAGATGCTGATGATGTTTTATTGAAAGAAAAATTGTCTGTTCAAGTTAAGCTAATCCAAAATGAGCCATGTGCTCTGGTGTTTTCAAAATCCAGATTTTTCGTGATGAAAGGCCTTGAAAAAGTTTATAAAGAAAACTATCCGGCTGGTTTCCTGGCGCAGCAAACGCTTGCTGGCCTTGAATTGATTAAATGTTTAATTAAAAATAACATCTTCACAATAAGTAGTGCATTAGTGGATAAAAAACTGGTTGTAGCTGCGGGCATGTTTAACGTTGGCTCGGCGTACAACGAAGATTGGTTACTGTGGTTTAAGATAGCATTATTGGAGCCTTTGTTTATTTTTGATGATTCAACAGGTACGGCAACCGAGATCAGATTGCATCAGCAGAGCAGCAGCCTGGTTAAGCAAAAGATGTTTGCGGGCGAAGTGTTTGTAAGATGTCAGTTTAACGATTTGATAACCGATCGGTTTGAATCAAACGAAGTTGCAAAATTAAAGCAATACAATCAGGAGCTGTTGGCTTTGCATCAAATCAGATCGTTAGATCTAAAAGGTGGGATGAATTACGTTTTAAAAGCCTTTGCAAAAGCGCCCATAGCTAATTTCAGACTACTATGTCTGGCCTGCTTCAAATTAACGATTAGAGTCTTAAAGCATTAAAAGAATGGATCACAAAGTGATTATCTTAATGGCTACCTACAATGGCACAGCTTTTCTTAGCGAGCAGCTGGAAAGCATAATTTCTCAAAAGTATACCAATTGGGAACTCTACATCCGCGACGACCAATCTACTGACCAAACACGAAATCTTTTAGCAAAATACGTTGCTAAAGATTCACGTATTAAGGTGTTGGAATTAGAAGGGGAGCATGGATCGCCGGTGCTTAATTTTGGCACATTGTTTAACTACATTAGTGCACTGGGGGTAGATTATATGATGTTTGCCGACCAGGATGATATTTGGTATGCCAATAAAGTAGAGGCCAGCCTTGCCTACATGCAAACACTGGAAAAAGCTGAAATGAAAAACTTTCCGATATTGGTGTACACTGGCTTTCAGTTTATTGATGACAGGGGTATCGAAATTAATCAGGAGTTGAACATGCCTGCAACCTTAACACTTCCTGTGTTGCTGCTTGGCAACTACGCCTATGGTTGTACCATGATGCTCAACAAAGCATTAATCAATCAAATCAATATTATTCCCGGCAATGCAGCCTATCATGATTATTGGATTGCCCTGGTGGCTTGCTCGTTTGGCAAAGCAATACTATTGCCCCGGAAATTGTTGGCCTATCGCCAGCATAGTCAAAATTCCAGTTCGAATGTAGACAGCCGCTTGATGACCGCTCGTTTTAAAAGATACTTCGACACTACTACTCAATTACCTGCACTCACAAGGCAGTATCAAATGATCAATGTTTTTTTCGAAACCTACAAACCGCATTTCAACAAAACCAGCCTAACGGTTATCGAGGGATTTTTAACTGCAATGAAGCAAAGCAACCGCTCATTAATTAACTTTATGCTACGTAACCAATTTAAAAAAGTAGGATTGTTGCCAACAGTTGCGCAGTATTACCTACTCCTTCGCCTGCGTAAAAAAATAAAATGACTTTAAATCAGGTTTAAAACTTGCCCTTGTAGCCCTTTTTTTCAAAACATTAAGAACCTGTTTAAATTTTATTCAATTACATTGCTTCTCCTAATTTGTCACAAGAGCGTAGTCGATTGCTTTATTAGTTTTTTGAAATGGTCTTCGAATGCGCTACCATTGAAGTTATTTTATAAATTATTATTAATCAGCATTTTAATTTATTTCGCATTTCTATCCAGCTAGGCCAAAGTAAGGTATCCCCGTTCTACTTAAATCCGGCCTAACAAATTTTTCGGGCTGCACTGTTCTGGCCTCACAACTTGCTTCCAAAGAAAAATTTTCAGCCGGCAGTTTTTGTTTCTTTTTGATGCCAAAAAGAAAGAGCCCCTCGGCGGCGGCGAGCCGAGGCAAGACCGTGGTGTATGGCAAAAGAAATAAATTGTATGTCACTCATATTGATTTTAAACAATTAATTAACTCCCAGACTGACATATGAAATAAATTTTATTTAATTTTAAACAGGCTCTAAAATTAGTTATACAATTCTTAAACATGGCCTAAATTGACTAACTTTGGCTATATTTCGTTAAATATGCATTATTCAAAAATTAAAATAGTCGGCTTAAGTCTTGTATCATTTGTCTGTTTTTTCGCGGTTTCAGGTTACGCTCAAACTATTCCTGTAGGCTTGTTAGAGAATGTTGAGGATGCCTATAGAAGACAACAATTGCTGGGGCTTGATAGTTCCAATGCTTCTTACATGATCAGACCCATGCATATTTCAGCTAACAATAACCTTGCTTTGGGTGAGCAGAAAAATGGCGGATTACGCTATCTTAGCCAGTTTAGGAAAGAACTTTATGTAGCAAATGAAGGTAAGATTGCATTTTACTTATTGCCTGCAGTTGTGCAACAGCAACTGAATACACACCACCCGTACGGGATAAATGATGGATCGATGGTGCAAGCTAAAGGATACCAAACCCAGGTGTCTGCAGGTGTATTTGCCAAAATTGGTCCCTTGTTTATTCAATTAAGGCCGGAGTACGTCTTTGCAGAGAATAGCAACTTCCAGAAATTGAGTGATGCCAACGGATCAGTTTTTAAAAAGGTAGTTGCCCGGGATTATTATAACAAAATCGATTTGCCAGACCGTTTTGGCGATGGGAAATATAGCAAGCTAAGCTGGGGTCAAAGCAGTATAGGCGTAAACGTTGGTCCGGTGGCGCTGAGCCTGTCCAATGAAAACCTGTGGTGGGGACCAGGCGTTAGGAATTCCCTACTCATGACTAATAATGCATCTGGCTTTAAGCATTTTAGTTTAAATACAACCAGACCCATTCAAACCTATATCGGTGATTTTGAAGGACAAATCATAGCGGGGAAACTAGAACAGTCGGGCGTAGCATCGCCAACAGGTACGGGCTTTGTGGGCAAACCTAACGATTGGAGGTACCTTTCGGGGATTGCAGTTACCTATCAGCCGAAATGGGTGCCGGGCTTATACCTAGGTGCAGATCGGTCATTCATCGTAAACAGGAGAGATATGGGTAAGGGATTTGCCGATTATTTTCCGATATTTAAGGCCTTGCCTAAAGAAGATTTTGTTAACCCCGATCACACGAATTCTGAAGATCAGGCTAAACAAGACCAGTACATCTCATTTTCTGCCCGTTATGTGTTACCAGAAAGCAAAGCCGAAGTTTACCTGCAGTACGGCCGTAATGACCATGCTTACGATTTAAGGGATGCGGTTGTCGAGCCTGAACACACCAGAGCCTACGTGGCCGGTTTTAGAAAACTGGTACCATTAGTTCAGGAAGATGAATTTATTCAAATTGGGTTAGAGTTTACCCAATTGCAAAAAAGCACCACCAGAGAAAGCAGAGCAAGCGAAACCTGGTATACACATTATCAGGTACTGGATGGTTACACCAATGAAGGACAGGTTCTTGGCGCAGGTATTGGCCCTGGTAGCAACATGCAATCTTTAGACCTGGCATGGGTAAAGGGACTTAAGAAAATTGGATTGTTATTAGAAAGAGTGGTTAATAATAACGATTTATTATACAGTTACGCGGAGGCATCCGGAGAAAAATCACAATATATTAACAGGCATTGGGTTGATTTAGCGTTTGGGGGCAAATTCGCATGGAATTTCGATAAATTTGTAGTCAATTCCCAGCTAACCTATATCCGGTCATTAAACTATCAGTATAATTGGGAGTCAGGTCCAGATTATTGGCAGTGGAACAAAAAAGATGCAAATAATGTACAGGTTAAAGTAGGTGTGCTCTATAATTTTTAGCGCATTCCGATTTGCAGGCATTTATCAATTTTAATATACCAGGCAACTTTGGACCTATCGAAATTTTGTATTGAATTCAGAATCAGGTGATATTCGTTCACATCCTGATCAATCAGGTAATTAATGGCGCCTCTTTTACAGCAGATAAATTCTGGAATTGGGATCAGCAGGATAGAGGTAACGTAGATAAGAAAATTGTTTTAGCTTATATTTTTTAAAAATTATTTCAGATTTGATATTTTTGAACAAATAATACGAATTAATTGGTGAAAATTGATAATTGTCATAGATAATTGTTAAGAAATAATTAAAAAAGATATATGTTTTAATATTTCTGTAAAAAACTGTTAACTTGCGATGGATTTATTCCTTAATTATTACTTGCATGTTTCCAGCTTAATTGATGTTTAGCTTTCTCAAAAATAAAAAAACTGTTGTAAGAGATTTGAAGTGGCTGGGAGTCGACATGCACTCACATCTTTTGCCAGGAATTGATGATGGATCACCAGATGTTGAAGAGACAATATCCTTAATCTCGAAACTCCATGAATTAGGTATTGATCAGTTTATATGTACGCCACACATATTTAAGGAATTATACCCAAATACTGCTGAAACGATAAATACTGCTTTGGAATTAACCAAAGTTGCCTTACGAAAAGCTAATTTAACGATCAGTATCGCTGCAGCAGCAGAGTATATGTTGGATGAAAACTTCGGGATCAACAATAGTATGATGTCTTTACCAAATAAGCATATTCTCGTGGAGATGTCTTATCTGAACGAAACACCAAACATCGAGCAGGTGATCTTCAATCTTCAGATTGCCGGATATACGGTTATTTTAGCCCATCCTGAAAGGTATAATTTTTACCATAAAGCCTATGATAAGGTTCATCGCTTCTGTGAAATGGGCGTTCTGTTGCAATTGAATTTACTCTCTATAACCGGGTACTATGGGCGGGAGGTAAAAGTCGCTGCCGAATACCTGCTTAAAAATAAGTTGTATAGGTTGGCGGGAACTGATTTACATCATAACAAACACTACAACGCACTAAAGCACTATGTAGAAAATGGTTATTTATTTGATAAAATTGGAAATTACCCTTTTGAAAATAAGCGTCTCTTTAAAATTTAATATAAATTTAGCACTACAGTATATGTTTTCATTATTTAAAACGCTAAGTTTGAAGTTTAAACCAACAAATACAGTTGTTCAATCCAATAAACTTTCTCAATAACCTATGAAAATGCCAATATGTAAAGTGAGATTTGCAAAAATATGTTTTTTGATATCCATCTTATTTTTAACTTCTTGTGTAAGTACTAAAAAGGTTGCTTATTTTCAAGATATAAGTGCTCTGGGGCAATCTGAACTGGCCAACACGGCTAAGTTTACGGATCCCGTTATTCAGGCAGATGATATCTTATCAATATCAATTTTCACTATGGATCCGGTAACTAATATGGTTGTTAACCAGGTTGGTAGTCAGGCCATCAGTACGAGTGTCGGGCCAGTTGCTTCATTAGGGGCTACTCCGCCAACATCAGGTTTCTTGGTGGATAAAAACGGAGAGATTGACTTATCCGTAGTAGGAAAGGTTAAAGTATTGGGTTTAACCACGTTTCAAGCCAGAGATTTGATTAAAGAGAAAGCAGCTGTCGTATATACAAATCCCAATGTTCAAGTCAGATTTGCAAATTTTAAGGTTACTGTTTTAGGAGAAGTAAATAGACCTGCTTCTTATATCATTCCGAATGAGAAGGTAAGTGTATTGGATGCATTGGGCCTGGCCGGTGACCTTACCATTTTTGGGCGGAGAGAAAACGTTACCCTTATACGTGATAATGGTGGGAAGAAAGAGTTTGCAAGGCTTGATTTAAACTCTAAAGAGATATTTAATAGCCCTTATTATTATTTAAAGCAAAATGATGTCCTTTATGTGGAACCAAATAAAGGAAAGGCTGCATCACTTAACCAAGCCCGAACGCAAACCTACGCACTTATTGGGTCGCTAGCATCAGTTTTGGTCGTTATTTTCACACGTTTATAAACTTGATGTTAAATATGATTAACAATATGAACCAAGAATCGCTTCAGGAGAAAGACGATAACGTTGACTTTAAGAAGGTATTTTTTCTAGCATTATCTAAATGGTATCTAATAATACTTTCGATTGTAATATGTTTAGTAGTTGCTTTTTTATACTTAAGATACAAAACACCCTATTATAATATTACGGCAAGGGTTTTGGTCAATGATGAAAAAAAAGGAGCTGGTATGCTGGGAAGTGCCGATATGTTAGGAGATCTTGGGGGCTTACTTGGCACTAAAAGTACTGTCGACAATGAAGCTGAGATTTTAAAAACTCGTTTCTTGATGGAACAGGTGGCTAAAGACTTGAGTTTAAATATTACTGTCTATGAAAAGGGTAGAGTTAAAAATATAGAGGTTTACCAATCTCCTTTCAAGCTTCAAATTATTAAAGCTGCAGATACCATTAAAAATACAGATTTATCAGTTGTGATAGGGGATAATGAAAAATTTTCTGTCAGTAGCAAGGATTTTCAAAAGGATGTTAAGGTAAATCAAATTTTCAACCTACCCAGGGTAGGGACAGTAAAGTTGGTGAATGGTGACCTTCCAAAGAGGATAACTAAAAAAGAGTTCCTAGTTAATATCAGATCAATTGATGCTGCAGTTGCTTCTTTACAAGAGAGCTTAACTGTTGAAGTTAAAAATAAATTAATAACGATTGTTGATTTGAAATTACAATATCCGCTACCTAAAAAGGGCGAGGTTATTCTGAGCAAGCTTATCGAAAAATATGTTCAGGAAAATCTTAGAGATAAGAATGAAATAGCAGATAGTACAGTTAAATTTATTCAAAATCGTCTTGCCTATATTGGAGGCGAATTAGGTGATTTAGAGGGTAATATACAGGGTTTTAAGCAAAGAAACAATCTGGCAGATATGTCAGAACAGTCTAAGCAATTGGTACAGGTAACCAGCGATTATGTAAAACAGCTGGCACAAGTAGAGACACAAATATCAATCATGGAAAGCTTGCAGCAATATTTGAAAGATGCTGATAACAAACGTGTATTGCCAAGTTCTTTGATTCCTGCTGATTTAGTATTTAGTGGTGCAGTGGAGAAATATAATCAGTTAACCCTTGAGCGCGCAAGGAAGCTCATTGGTATGACTGAGAATAATCCTAGTATCATATTAATTGATAAAGAAATACAAAATGCCCGTGCAGATATAGAATCGAACTTAGCCACTACACTTGATGGCTTTCTCATTACCAAAAGGAAGCTCAAAGCACAAATGCAGCAGGCCGAAGGTCAGGTTAAAGATGTACCAAAAATTGAACGCAGTTACTTAAATCTGGCAAGACAACAGCAAATTAAACAAGAGCTTTATATTTTCCTCATGCAAAAGGCTGAAGAAACAGCTATTTCCAAAACTTCTAATATAGCAAATTCAAAAACAATTGACCCCGCTAAGTCTGACTATAAACCATTTTCTCCAAACAAAAAACTAGTTTATATTCTTGGCTTTTTCGCAGGATTGATTATACCAATTGGCTTAATCTATGGTAAGGAAGCGTTAAATGATAAGATACAGTCAAAAGAAGATATCACAAACGCTACTCAGGTTCCTATAATAGGCGAGATAAGCCATAATGAGGAAAGTGATAATTTAGTGGTTGCTAACAGTTCAAGATCTGCAATATCAGAGCAATTTAGGGCGTTAAGAACCAATCTGTCTTTCTTTTTTAAAGATAAAGGCGGCAAAGTAGTTTTACTTACTTCGAGTATGTCAGGTGAAGGGAAATCATTTGTGGCCATCAATTTGGGTAATATCTTAGCACTCTCCAATAAGAAAGTATTGTTAATGGAGCTAGACCTAAGAAAACCAGGGTTGTCTGATAAATTAGGGGTTAGAAATGATATTGGATTTACAAACTATGTCATTAACGATGAGTTAAGTATATCTGATTTAATCAAGCCACTTGGTATCCATGAAAACTTATCTCTAATAAGTTCTGGACCTCTGCCTCCTAATCCTGCAGAGATGTTGTTGAACGAAAGAACCAGTAGTTTAATAGCTAAATTAAAGGAGACTTTTGATTATATTATTATTGATGCACCGCCCGTTGGAATTGTTACAGATGCACAACTATTATCTAATAACGCAGATATTTGTATGTATCTGGTCCGACAGAATTATACCTATAAAAAGCAATTGCAAATTGCAGAAGACCTGCGTGCTAATAATAAAATGAAGCATGTTGGAATCGTTGTGAATGATATTCAAGCGACTGATGGTTATGGTTACGGATATGGATATGGATACGGATATGGATATGGATATGGATATGGATATGGAAGTTATGGCGATCAAGGTAAAGTAAAAAAAGACAGCTTTTTTAATCTTCGTAAAAAAACATAGTTGATATTAAGTTTAATAAATAGATGTAGAGATCATCTCATATTACGATCTCAACCTTTAACTATGACTTATTTAAAGCAAGCTGGATTCCCATTGTATGACACTTTTTGTTTAGATATCATATATTTATTGTTAATAATTTTCATTTAGTTATGTCTATCAAAAAAGAGATGTTTCATGGCGTGATGTGGTCGGCAATTGAAAAATATTCAGCGGTCATTATTTCACTAATAATTTCTGCAATTCTTGCACGATTGATTTCTCCTGAAGCGTTTGGAGTAGTTGCTGTTGCATCAGTTTTAATTGACTTTCTTAATATTTTTACAGATATGGGAATAGGACCGGCAATTATACAAAGGAAAGATTTATCCGATGAAAATTTAAACTCAATATTTACCTTTACCATCTTAGGGGGTATACTGTTAGCCATTTTGTTTTTTTGCTTGGCAAAGCCAATTGCTAACTTTTATAATGACACCGCTTTGATACTCATCTGCCAAATTTTATCTATCAAATTGTTTTTTGCAGCGATGAATATTGTTCCACAGGCTAGTATATTAAAAAATAAGCATTTCAAGCTAATTGCAAAAAGGACATTACTATTGCAGGTATTATCTGGTATTGTATCTATTTATGCTGCCTTTCAAGGTGTAGGTATGTATGCGCTATTAATATCCCCAATCTTTACCAGCATCGGTATGTTTTTTTTCAATATAAATTACTCTCCCAGAAAGATTGATTTAAGATTTGATGGAAGTCCGTTTAAAAAAATATATTCGTTCTCGCTCTATCAATTTCTGTTTAGTTTTATGAATTATTTTTCCAGAAATGTAGATTCATTGATTATTGGGCGCTATTTTACATTAAAAGAGCTAGGGTACTATGACAAATCGTACCGTTTAATGATGTTACCTTTACAAAATGTAACCAATGTGATTACCCCGGTAATGCAACCCATTTTATCATCGTTGCAAGATGATAAGGTTGAATTAACCGCAAAATATAATCAGATCATCAAGCTTGTTGGTACGATTAGTTTTCCGTTAAGTGTTTTTCTATACTTTAATGCAGGAGAATTGATTCAAATTGTATACGGTAATAATTGGGCTCTGGCCATTCCTGTTTTCAAGGTGCTTGCAATATCTTTAGCCTTTCAAATGATTTTGTCTACCTCCGGGGCAATTTATCAATCTGCAAATGCAACTAAACTGATGTTTATTAACGGAGTATCCAATACTTTTTTTACGGTATCGGGCTTTGTTTTAGCTGCATATTTTTTTAGGAACATAGTTGCCATGGCCTGGGCATGGGATATTTCACTAACCATAAATATGGTTGTTTCTTATTCTATTCTATATAATTTGGTGTTGCGTTCCAGTATCAATGATATGCTGATTTTGATTTGGAAACCAATACTCGCATCAATTTGTATAGCCGCTCTTTTATATGCCTTTGATCAATTCATCCATATTCCAGATTTTTTTTCCTTAATAAGCAAGTTTGCCATTTCGCTATTGGTGTTCTTAGCTATAATTCAAGGAACTAAACATTATGATCTAATAAAATTATTAAAATATAAAAGATAGCCAATACCATGCAAGGAGTGATAAGCAAGATTAAAAATCTCGTAAAAATCCGTTCTCATATAGAGAGCCTTCATCAAAAGTCCCTATATGATCATCGTGTATCAATGCTAAATCATGCACTACTTAATGATCAATCTATGGGTACTTCGGAAGAAAAATACTGCGATGTTGATTTTATAGTGTCGCTGACAACTTATAGTAAAAGGCTTTATGACGTATATCTAACAATTGAATCTATTATGCAACAGAGCCGGAAGGCGAATAGAATAATATTATGGTTAGAAAATGAATTAGAAAGTAAGAATCTACCCATGGCCTTAAAATCACAACAGAAGCGCGGTCTGGAGATATACTACTGCACGGACATAAAATCCTACAAGAAATTAATCCCTTCGTTAAAATTATTTCCTGATAATCCAATAATTACCATTGACGATGATGTTATTTACGATGTCGACATGATCGACAAATTAATATTAGGTTATTTAGATAATCCGAAATATATCTATTACAATAGGGGTCATAAAATGAAATTACTAAAACCTAATTTATTAGATCGTTATCTAAATTGGAGTTGGTGCTCAAAGTCTTTAGACTCATCACTAATGAATTTTCCAACAGGTGTAGGGGGGGTCTTATACCCGCCGAACTGTTTTGATGATGAAGTATTTAATCAGGATGTATTTCTTGATATATGCAAAACAGCCGACGACGTTTGGTTTAAAGCAATGTCAATTCTTAGAGGTACCCAAGCTAAAAAAGTTTATACGAGAAATCCTAATGGAGAAGAATATCTAGAGAATTATCAAGTTCAAGATATTGGATTAAACAATTTAAATAACACGGAAAATCAAAATGATATTCAAATAAAAAAAGTATTTGATAAGTATAACTTATATCAAACTTTAATAGATTAACATTTCAAAACTGGTTCATTTTTAAATAGACTTAGCTATCAATTATATGATTCTTTTAGAAGTTCTAATAGTCGTTTTTATATTTATAGGTAATTCTATTTTTGCCCTACTAGGTTGGAGTACTATTGATGAGAATGCTTCCTTTTTAAGATCGATTCATCCTGTGTTCTATTTGTTACTTCTTTTTGCTTTGTTGAAAATTGATGTATTCATAAAGAACAAGTTCTATTGGGGAAATACGCTCTTTATAATATTTATAATTGTTCTATTCCGACTACTTTTCCAGCAAAGTATATCAACAAGACTAGTTGGGAATTTGTTGATACCGCTATTATTTTGTTTTTTTGCTAGCGAACTTATAAAAAAGGAAAGGTCACGATCTTTATGCGCCAAGTGGTTCTTATTTTTATTTATAATTGAGTGTTGCCTTGCAATTTACGAGAGAATAAGTCACTCGCTAATTTTTCCTTATACGCTTTATAATGCTGATGATATAAATGGAATGATAGATGGTGATGGATATTTTAGGAGTAATTCTTTACTCGGACATCCGTTGACAAATGCTCTTTGCGTAATGATTATATTTTTGTTTATTTCCATTTCAAATCTAAGTAAAAAGTGGAAGGCTGGCCTGTTGTTATTAGCCTTCTCTGCTTTGTTATGTTTCAATGCTCGCTTCGCGATAATAATAACATTTGTGGGTTATGGCATATATTTTCTGATCCGAAATAAGATTAGAGCGTCAACTATGATAGCCATGATTAGTGGTGGCATGGCTATTTTATTCTTTGTTACTTATTTTAATCTTGGTGATCGCCTATTTGCTCAAGGTATACAATCTGATGATACGAGTATTCTTGCTAGATTTGATGTTTTTGAAATGTTAAATTACATTGATTACAGCCTTATTTTCAAGGGATCTGGGTTGGAATTTGTGGAAGTTAAATTAGGATTATTACATATCGAGAATTGGATTTTGATTATGATTTTCGACTTAGGTTTGTTACTTACTGTGTATTATGCATACATGATTACTTTATTGTCATTTTCATTTATGGCAGGGTATAATAAATTAGATAAATATTATACATTTTTTATTTTTATCATAGTCGCTACATCTAACAATTCTTTAGCCTCCCAATCCCCAGCAGTATGTTTTTTTATTGCGTCCTGCCTCTTTTTTCCCTATTCATTAAAACCAATAAGAAATAATGTCATTACTAAAAGAAAATATACTTCTTTAATAATGGAAAGGCGCTAATTATATGGTTCTTAATAAACATTAAATGCGTAAAAAACAGAAAATTTTAGCAGTTGCTCATTTATCTACTTTAAATGGTGCAAACCGATCGCTGTTAAATTTAATCGAAGGAAACAATACTTCGATAGATTGGATTGTAGTATGCAGAGGATATAAGTATGAAAACCCATCTCTAAAAACCGAATTAACAAAAATTGAAGTCAAGAGTTATAATATACCATACCGATTAGATGTTCATTCAAAGTCATCTAAACTTATTAAAAAAAAGGTGTTTTTTGTGATAGAATTAATCTATAATTTTTTCATTGCTTTAACTCTTCCGGTTTTCGCAATATTAAAAAATGTAAAAATTCTTCATTCAAACTCCGTGAGTATTTGCCTAGGTTCCTATGTAAGTTTCTTTATCAGAAAGGCATACATTTGGCATTTCAGAGAGTTCTTAGTTAAAGATTATCGTTCAAAATATAACTTTGGATTTGGCTGTATGAAATTTTGGGCAGATAAATCGGCTAAGATAGTTGCGATCTCTCAAGCAATCCATCGAGCCTGTATTATGGATAACCTACTTTTCAATATCTTTTACAAATCAGAAAAATGGAGTTTAAAATTTTTAATTATAATATTCTATGAAGAATCTATTATTCGTACATCATAGTGGGGGACTTGGTGGGGCGCCAAGAAGTTTGTCGTTATTACTAGACAACGTAGATTCAACCAAGTATTCTACAAGTCTTCTTTGCATTTATCGTGGTCCTGTATTGGAAATTTTTGAGCCGAAGCCAATAAAGATAATAATTAATGAACGTATTTACCCCTTTCATGGATCAACGGTTGTTGAAAAGTCTTTAATAGTTTTCTTAGTAAACCTTATTGGTCCATTATTTTCTTTCTTTAACTCTAGAAAGGTTATTAGGCAAGTTAAGCCAGATATTGTTCATCTCAACTCTTCGTGTCTTTTTGTAACCGCTATGGCTGTTAAGAGTATTGATAAAAATATAAAGGTAATATGTCACGTTAGAGAGCCTTTGAGAAAAACAATTGCAGGCAAAATTATAAAGAATATGTGTTATTGGTTCGTTGATAGGTTTATCGCCATAGATCATTTTACCGGAGCGAGTATGAAAACTAAGAATAATATCGATATTGTTTACAATCCGGTTGACTTTACTTTATACAATCCCGAGTTGAAAAGTAGAATTCTTAGGGATGAATTAAATTTAGATGCCGATTCGGTCGTATTTTTATATCTAGCAAGAGTGGCTAAAGGTAACGGTGCTCTAGAATTAGTCAATAGGGCTAACATTTTATCAAAGAAACACCCCAATTATCATTTTGTAATAGCAGGCCTTGACGAGGAAAATTTGGATAGTTATTCTAAAAATGTAGTTAAGGAAGCTGAAGGTAATTCAAATATACATTTGATGAAATTTAGAAAAGATGTACCCGAATTAATTGCATCTAGTGATATAGTCGTAATACCATTTACTGAGCCACATTTTGCAAGAGCAGCAATTGAAGCCGCATCAGTTGGTAAACCTTGCATCGGTGCAAAGATAGGTGGGGTTGATGAATTAATTATACAAAATGTAACGGGATATTTATATTCCACTTTGGAGGAGTTTGATGAATATTGTATTGACCTAGGAGAGAATAAGCTCAAGCGGCAAGATTTTGGTGAGAAGGCTGTCCTTTTCGCTAGGGAAAATTTTGATGACAGGGAGTCTTCGCGTAGAGTGTTTGCTGCCTATGAGTAAAGTCATTGTCATGTGATTAATATGTTAATTATGATTTTAAGATACGGAACCAAATTAGTTAAAACTTTATTTTTTCACGTGGCCTTTAAGATATCTTGGCTAGTGACCTTTATAAAATTTAAATTAAATGGTGTAAATTTTAATAACGATTTTATAGCTAGAGGCATTCCAATAATAAACGTAAATTTAAAGGGGATTCTAAATATTCGAAGTGGATTTATGATGCATAGTGGAAAATATTATAATATGATAGGACGTCAACAACGTTGTTATTTTATTGTTGGTAAAGATGCTGTTCTAAACATTGGTGAGAATGT
This sequence comes from Pedobacter sp. KBS0701, assembly GCF_005938645.2. Classification (NCBI taxonomy): domain Bacteria; kingdom Pseudomonadati; phylum Bacteroidota; class Sphingobacteriia; order Sphingobacteriales; family Sphingobacteriaceae; genus Pedobacter; species Pedobacter sp. KBS0701. The sequence continues at coordinate 4,897,957 of NZ_CP042171.1, read as the reverse complement.
AGGGATAAGTTCTACAGCTTTAATTTGTTATAATAAGATAGATATAGAAGATCATGTGAGAATAGGAGGAGGTGTGGTAATTTACGATACAGATTTTCACTCGTTAAATTTAGATGAGCGAATACAAAATCCTGAGGTCACCACTAATATAAAATCTTCACCAGTTGTAATTAGGCGTGGCGCATTTATTGGAGCACATTCAATAATTTTAAAAGGCGTTACTATCGGAGAAAACTCCATAATTGGAGCTGGATCAGTTGTTGTTAAATCAATACCAGAAAATGAAATATGGGCAGGTAACCCTGCAAAAAAAATAAGAGACTTGATGTCTTAGCTTAACAATTCGCCTTCTCACAAAATTAAAGTTAAAATATCACGTATGATTTTTAGTATAGTAATCGCCATTTTTTAAGCTAATTAACGATCTGGATTTATATCAGTCTTTAGTTGTAAGTGACAAACGATTAAAAACTATTTCATTGTGAATTCAATGCGCTCTTAACTCAAAACTAAACTTAAATGCAAACTTTCTAATGAAGAAGATATCTATAGTTACCGCAACATACAACGCAGCCAGCCGTCTTGAGAGTTTAATTCTTTCAGTAGGTGCTCAAAAAACGGAAGAGGTCGAATTTATAATCATTGATGGTGGGTCAACTGATGGTACAATCGATATTATTAAACGGCATAATGTTTATGTTGACTATTGGGTTAGCGAACGGGACAAAGGGATTTACGACGCATGGAATAAGGGCATTGCTGTAGCTAAAGGCCAATGGATAATGTTCCTTGGTGCTGACGACTCATTATTACCGGATGCTTTATCCAATTTTCTTGAATTTTTGAGTTCTGAAAATTCATCATCTTATGATTACATCTCTGCACATAACCATTTTGTGAATAGTGAAGGCGCATTGTTAAAATTACTGGGTGAGGGTGCGGAATGGAAACTGATGAGACGAATGAATTCAGCAGCACATGTAGGATCACTTCATAACAAGCAGACCTTATTTGAAACCGTTGGTTATTACAGCCTGGACTATAAAATATGTGCGGATTATGAGTTACTATTAAGGAAAGGGCCAAACCTAAGAAGTTATTTTTTGCCCAAGGTTATCGCAAGAATGGAAGTTGGTGGAATGAGTTTTTCATTAAAAGCCATTAAAGAAACTTATAGGATAAGAAAGCAACACAAAACTGTACCAACACTATTTAACATGTTTTTATTCTTTAGAGATTACATGGGATATACGCTTTTCAAATTAAGAAAACCAATATGATCGAAAGCTATTGGCATAACCGAATTTCCATATAGCATAGTCACATACATTAATTTATGATCAATAATTAAAAGAATTTAATATGATTAATATCCTTTTCATAGGAGGTGCAGGTTTTATTGGTAGTAATCTGATAAGTACTTTCGTTAATAACTCAAAATATAAGGTTTACGTATATGAACCTGCTATGGCTAATTTATCTCGTTTGGACAAATACGAGAATAAAGTGATCATTTTAAGAGGTGGGTTATCAGATAGTGATTTACTGAGTGCAGTACTAAATGAGCATAATATTGACATCGTTGTTCATTTAGTATCAACGCTAATACCAGGAAGTCGTTATGAGGATTATAAGAAGGAATTTGAAAGTGTTATTTTTCCAACAATTATGCTCATGAAGTTATGTGCAGAACGGAAAACTAAATTTGTTTACTTTTCATCGGGTGGTACTATTTACGGGAATGATATAAATTCAGCATTTAACGAATCGGATCCGCTTGCGCCTATCTCATATTATGGATTATCTAAACAAATAATAGAAAATAGTATTTTATTTGAAAACCGAATAGAGAATCTTAATTATTTGATAGTCCGCCCATCAAATCCTTATGGACCTGGTCAAATGTTATACGCAAACCAAGGCCTGATTGCGGTTATGATTGGTAAGATATTGGCTCAAGAACAAATCGTGATTTGGGGTGATGGAAATAGTGTGCGTGATTATATTTACATTGATGACCTGGTAGATGCTTTTTACCAGCTCATAGATAACGATGTGATTAATGAGGTAGTTAATGTTGGCAGTGGTGAGGGAATGTCTGTTAATAACGTTATTGACCACCTGAAAAAAGCGGTTGGTCGAGAAATAGATGTAAGATATGAAAATAGTAGGTCAGTTGACGTTGCAAGAATGGTTTTAGATATCTCAAAATTGAATACTCTTATAAAAGTAAAACATACACCCTTAGAAATTGGGATGGAAAAATTTTTAAACTATATAGAAAAAACTGTAAAAAGAGATGCTTAACAAACCTTATATTTCTTTTTGTATCCCCACATTTAACAGATTGGAAATTTTACAAAAAACGATTGAGAGCATTTATGCCGACAAAGAAGTGGATTTAGATGATTTTGAAGTTATCATTTCTGATAACGAGCCAAATCAAAGTGCCAGGGAAATAATTGAGAAGTTTTCATATAAGAATTTGTACTACTATCCAACTAACACTACGGGATTTTTAAATTCGTTTAACGTGTTGAAATTCGGAAATGGTCATTTTTTAAAGTTGCATAATAATTACACAATGCTGAAGAGAAATTCTCTTAAAGAAATGATTGAGGAAGTAAAAAGAAATTTAGATAGCAAGCCAGTAATTTTCTATACCGACGGACTAAAGCAGTATAATGCTGTTAGGCAATATGACTCCTATGATAAATTTATGCGTGCGCTATCTTATTTTTCTTCATGGAGTACCGGGTTTGGTATTTGGAAAGATGATTTTGATAAAGTGCAGGGATCATTAAAAATAAATGAATATTTTCCTCAAACGTCTTTGTTAGTGACCCAAGCTGATAAGGTTAATTTTATTATTAATGACCTAAATGTTTTTGATAATCAGCATATACCCAAAAAGGGAGGCTATAATATTTTTAAAGTTTTTGCCGTTGATTTTGTTAGTTTAATTAAAGGAGAATGTGATGCAGGAAAGATTAGTCATGAAACGTTTGACAAAATAAAAAAGGACTTACTTCTAAATTATATAGCCGTTCGATACTTTAAGACGGTTATAGCCAGGCTTGACAATTTTGAGAAAAGTGATATTAAAAAGAGTATAGGGGTTTATTATTCGCCATCATTTTATTACTTAATGATTCTAACATCTCTTTTTTCTCCATTAAAACATTTAAAAAGGAAATTTAATATTTAATGATTTAAAGTAAATTGAAAATGGAACAGAAGCTAAATATTGATCTATTAAAAGAATTTTTTAAATTTAATATGAAGTTTGTAATATTAATTAGTTTTATTTTTTGCACTACTTCATTATACGGTCAAAGAATCCCTGTTACATTGGGAGCGTATTATTTCGATGGATGGAATGGAAAGAGTACAAATAATCTATTGACAGATAGCTTAAAAGTTCGCTATTTGGAAAGAAAACCAAAATGGGGATGGATTACCAGTACATCATATATTATGGATCAGCAAATTCAGCTGGCTGAACGCAACGGAATAGATTTTTTTAGTTTTTGTTGGTATTTGCCACGAGAAAAATCAGCTGATGAAGAGCCTTTAAATAATGCTGTTGGGCTTTTCATGAAATCACAGCTTAATAGTAAGATGAAGTTTTCAATCTTGGTGGCTAATCATCCGCCTTATTTAATAACTCCTGAAAACTGGAATATTGCTACTGCTGAATGGATTAGACTATTTAAAAATAAACGTTATCTAAAAACAAATCAAAAACCGTTATTGACTTTTTTCACATTTAGAACACTCTTGCAAGAATTTGGTTCCGTCAAAGCACTTGCAGATTCGATAACGAGTTTCAGAGCCAAAGTGAAGGCAGCCGGTTTTGAGGGGGTAGCTCTTGCTGTAAATTTAACTGATCCAAATGATAATGTTTTGTCAGCTAATGCTAAAGCTGCAGGTTTCGATATTTTCACAGGTTATAATTATCATGATTCGGGTTTAAAAGCAAATGATACGTTGACTCCAATTAATTCTATGATTGATGCAGAGCATAAGGTTTGGGATTTAACTAAAGATAAAACTAATCAGTTCATACCTGTTACTACACTAAATTGGGATCCGAGGCCATGGCGTCCCGGCAATGAGAATAAAATCAAGAGATTTAGTGGCTTTTCAGGTCATAGTGTTGAAATGTCTGTTTCTGCTATGCTTAGTTGGATGAGTGTAAATAAAATGTATTTAACAAAAGAACGAATAGCACTCGTATATGCGTGGAATGAGTATGGAGAAGGTGGATGGCTGACTCCCTCTAAACTCTATGGCAATCAACTTCTTGATGGACTTAGAAGAGCTAAACAAAAAAAAACACAAACTAAATGAAAGTTGCAATTTTAGGTACCAGAGGTATCCCAAATCATTATGGTGGATTTGAACAATGTGCTGAATATTTAGCCGTAGGTTTGGTTAAAAAGGGGTTTGACGTGATTGTCTACAATAGTCATAACCACCCTTATCAGGAAAAGGAATGGAACAATGTAAAGATTGTTCATTGTTATGATCCGGAGGATAAATTGGGCACGGCCGGCCAGTTTATATATGACCTTAATTGCATTTTAGATGTGAGAAAACAGCGATGCGATGTGATATTGCAGTTGGGTTATACAAGCAGTTCTATCTGGGGAAGACTGATGCCTAAAAATAGTGTAGTTACTACTAATATGGATGGGTTAGAATGGAAACGAACAAAATACTCTGAAAAGGTCAAAACATTTCTTCGCTGGGCTGAAAAGTTGGGTGTAAAGTATAGTGATCATTTGATTTCAGATTCAATTGGTATCCAGAATTATTTGAAAGATAAATATCAAAAAGATTCTACATTTATTGCATACGGCGCTACACTATTCGAAAAACCAAATATAGAACAATTAAAGCCATACGGGCTAACACCCTATGTTTATGATATGCTAATTGCCAGGCTGGAACCTGAGAATAGTATCGAAACTATCCTTGATGGTGTTGTTTTAGCCAATTTGCAACGGCCGTTTTTAGTTGTTGGCAAACACAACACAACATACGGAGCATTTCTAAAACAGAAATATGCCTTGCAAGCCCAGATTCAGTTTGTTGGTGGAATTTATGATATTGAGGTATTGAACAATTTACGATACTACTCTAACCTGTACTTCCATGGTCATACCGTTGGCGGAACCAATCCGTCGCTCCTGGAAGCGATGGCCTCTAATAGTTTAATTTGTGCAAATGATAATCCTTTCAATAGGTATATTTTAGAAGATGATGCCATTTACTTCAACGAAGCGATAGAGGTAAAACAACACTTAGAACGCGTTGTTTGCCAGGAACCGGCGTACCAGGCCAAAACTAAAAATAATGCTGATAAAATTGTTAATATTTATGATTGGAATATCATTGTAGATCAATACGCGCAACATCTAGAAGAAGTTGGCGGTAAGTTTAACAGGTTTCGTAAGTAGCTGATACGTTTTTCAATTCCCGTTCGGCCATAGATGTTGAGATACTAAGCATACCAATGTAAAATGTATTACTGCAATTGAATTGAATAGCTGTTCTCGCTGATTTTAGTTGTTCTTTTATTAATGATAACTAATTTCATAGCAGCATACATCAGCTGAAATTGAGCCCTAGACTTGGTACAGCAATACCTTCGCCTAAACTGATTGAAAGTGTTCACTAGGGCAATGTGGTTAAGTAAAAAGAGCAAGTCTAATTGTAGACTTGCTCTTTTTTATTGCTGATGCTGCCATAATTTGGCATGAAGGTTAGAACTGATAGATGTTTCGGGTAAATGGCGTTAATAACTTAAGTAAGTAGATTTTTTTACGCTAAATAACATTATCTATCTCAATTGAAGCGGTCGCCGTGAATTACGCCTAAGTTCTTAACCACTTCTTTGATCTCCTGTTCATTCGATTTTGGATAAATTAATAACGCATTGCCTTCATCAACAACAATGAAATTATCCAGCCCTCTAATTACTGCCAATTTCTCTCCGTTAATGTGGATAATACTGTTAGTTGTCTCCTTAACATCAATTTGCCTTGCGGCTATTACATTGTTTTCCTCATTTTTGTTAGCCGCCTCGTAAAGTGAGGCCCATGTACCTAAATCAGACCATCCAAATTCTGATGGTATAGTGTAAACATTTTCTGCCTGTTCCATAATCGCATAGTCAATAGAAATGTTCGGGCAATTTGGATAGTTGGTATCTATAAATTCACGCTCATTTACCGTATTGTAAATGTCGTTACCCGATTGGAATATATTATAGATCTCAGCAGAATACTGCTCAAGGGCTTTCAAAATCGTGCTCACTCTCCAGATAAATATACCAGCATTCCACACATAATTTCCTTCAGCTAAAAATTCTTGAGCCTTGATTGCGGATGGCTTTTCTTTGAATTCGGTAACCTTATGAACACCATCTGTTTCAGGGATCTGATATTTGATATACCCATAGCCGGTATCTGGTCTGGTTGGTGTTATGCCTAGTGTGACCAGCGCTTCATTTTGACTAGTGAAAGTTAAAGCCTGCTTTATTTTTTCTATAAAGATATCTTCATATAAAATGAAATGATCAGAAGGTGCTACCACAACATTTGCATTGGGATTCATTGCATTGACCTTGAAGGAGGCATAAGCAATGCAAGGTGCGGTATTATTACGGCTCGGTTCACAGATAATCTGGTCTGGGCTTATTCCTTCTAACTGTTTCAAAATAATATCCTGATATTGACTATTGGTAACAATGAAAATGTTCTCTGCAGGACAAAGTTTAAGAAAGCGTTCGTAGGTTAATTGTAACAAAGACTTTCCAATGCCTAAGATATCCAGAAATTGTTTAGGAAAGTCATTACGGCTCTTCGGCCAAAAACGGCTTCCAACACCGCCTGCCATTATTAGTACAAAATTATTTTTATCCACTGCGTTAATTCCAGTTTAAGTCTTTTACCTCATTATAGACATTTCTGATTCCCGATGCTAAAGATATTTTAGCCCTCCAGCCCTTTTCATTCAGTTTTTGTACATCCATTAGTTTCCGGGGTGTTCCATCCGGTTTAGTTTGGTCTGTAACGATTTCACCTGAATAGCCAACCACATCGGCGATTAATTGTGCGAGTTCTAAAATGGTAACGTCTTCCCCTACGCCGATATTTACCAATCCAGGTTCATCATACGTTTGCATCAGAAAAAAGCAGGCGTCAGCTAAATCATCTACGTGCAGAAATTCTCTTCTGGGTGTACCAGTGCCCCATATCGTTACACTTGTCTCGTTATTGTTTTTTGCTGAAATTACTTTGCGAATCAGCGCCGGTAAAACATGTGAATTGTTTAAGTCATAATTATCATTAGGTCCGTAAAGATTAGTTGGCATCACTGAGATATAATTACAACCATATTGCGCGCGATATGCGTCACATAACTTAATCCCTGCAATTTTAGCTATGGCATAGGGTTCGTTCGTCGGTTCTAATTCGCCGGTTAAAAGATAATCTTCTTTAAGCGGTTGCGGTGCCATTTTGGGATAGATGCAAGATGAACCTAAAAACATCAACTTAGTTACTTTATTTAAGTATGCCGAGTGGATAACATTATTCTGGATCATGAGATTTTCGTACAGGAAGTCGGCACGATAGGTGTTGTTCGCTAATATTCCCCCAACTTTAGCTGCAGCTAGAAAAACATATTGCGGTTTCTCCGTTTCAAAAAAATCAGCAACTGCTTTCTGATTTCTTAAATCCAATTCCTTTGAGGATCGAAAAATAACATTGCTAAACCCTTCAGCTTTTAATTTTCTTACAATTGCAGAACCTACCATTCCATTGTGTCCGGCAACATAAACCTTAGCAGATTGATCCATTTTATTCGAATTGATTTTTAACTGAATAACCTGCTTCTTTCAGCATTCTTTCTTTCTGGAAATGCTGAACATCGGATGTCATCATATCATTTACTAACCCGGCAAGATCATATTTAGGAGACCAATTTAGTTTTTCTTTACATTTAGCCGGATCGCCGATTAATAATTCAACTTCTGTCGGTCGGAAATAACGCGGATCTACCGCTACCACTTCTTTGCCAATTTCTACCTGGAACTCCTGGTTGTTGCAGGCAACTACATAACCTTTTTCATCTACGCCTTCACCCTTGAATTCTACCGTAATTCCAACCTCGTTAAAGGCCATCTTGATAAAGTCTCTTACGGTAGTAGTCACCCCTGTTGCGATCACGAAATCTTCTGGTTTTTCTTGTTGCAGGATTAGCCACATGGCCTCTACATAATCTTTTGCATGACCCCAGTCTCTTCTTGCATCCAAATTTCCTAAGTGCAGTTTGTCTTGCATACCTAATGCAATTTTTGCTGTGCCGCGCGTAATTTTCCTGGTTACAAAGGTTTCGCCGCGTAAAGGACTTTCATGATTGAATAAAATACCATTACAGGCAAACATTCCATAAGCCTCTCTATAATTTACAGTAATCCAATAAGCATACATTTTTGCCACTGCATAAGGAGAGCGGGGATAAAATGGGGTCGTTTCAGATTGTGGCACAGCCTGAACTAATCCGTACAGTTCGGAGGTAGAGGCTTGGTACACTTTAGTCTTCTCCACTAATCCTAAGATGCGGATCGCTTCAAGAATTCTTAAGGTACCAATTCCGTCTGCATTTGCAGTATACTCCGGGGTTTCGAAACTTACCTGTACGTGACTCATTGCACCCAGATTGTAGATTTCGTCTGGCTGAACCTGTTGAATTATGCGAATCAGGTTTGTCGAATCACTTAAATCTCCGTAATGCAAAATAAAACGTACATTGCTTTCGTGTGGATCTTGATACAAGTGATCGATCCTGTCGGTATTGAACAATGAGCTGCGACGTTTAATTCCGTGTACTTCATAGCCTTTTTTAAGTAATAAATCAGCTAAATAAGATCCGTCCTGACCTGTTATTCCGGTAATAAGGGCTTTTTTCATTAATTTGTTTTTATTGAGAGTTTTTGTGTTTGTAAGGATATACTTTTTCTATTACCAAGGTGTTTAGACCAGTATCAATTTTGAATTTGTTAATAAAAATTTATTTGCTGTAAATATATTCATTTCTATTTGAAATTTTGCATGGTGTATATTTTACACTAAGTTTTTTTAAAAAAAAATTATTTAAGATTGAAAAAGAATTACCTTTACGATAGTAATTAATAAATCCCTACTCGAAATCTAATAACTTATTAAATGACAAAAATTACAAACATTTGTTGCATTGGTGCAGGATATGTTGGCGGTCCTACTATGGCCGTGGTAGCAAAACAGTGCCCGGATATTAAAGTTACAATCGTGGATTTGAATGAGGCGCGTATCGCCGCCTGGAACGATCCTGATGTTAATAATATCCCCGTTTACGAGCCAGGGTTAAGTGATGTGGTTGCGGAAGCCAGGGGCAGAAACCTGTTTTTTTCGACAGATGTAGATCAGGCCATTGCTGAGGCAGAGATGATTTTTATATCCGTAAATACGCCAACCAAAACCTATGGTTCTGGTAAGGGAATGGGTGCTGATTTAAAATGGATAGAACTTTGTGCCAGACAAATCGCGCGGGTATCCACTTCTGACAAAATCATCGTAGAAAAATCAACTTTGCCGGTTCGTACTGCAGAAGCGGTACGTGATATTCTGCATAACACAGGCAGCGGGGTTAAATTTCAGGTCTTATCTAATCCGGAATTTCTGGCTGAAGGTACTGCCGTGGAAGACTTATTGGCTCCGGATCGTGTACTGATCGGTGGCGACGACTCTGAAGAAGGCCAGGATGCCATTGCAGCCCTTGTAGATGTATATGCGAATTGGATTCCCAGGGAACGGATCCTCACCACAAACGTTTGGTCATCGGAACTTTCTAAATTGGTAGCCAATGCATTTTTGGCGCAAAGAATATCCTCTATAAATGCCATATCTGAACTATGTGAAAAAACGGAGGCTAATATCAATGAAGTATCACGTGCTATTGGTACAGATAGCCGTATAGGACCGAAGTTTTTAAAGGCATCGGTAGGTTTTGGAGGGTCATGTTTTCAAAAAGACATCTTAAATCTGGTTTATATTTCCAGGTCCTTTGGTTTGCAGGAAGTGGCTGATTATTGGGAACAGGTGATCATTATGAACAACCACCAAAGAAAGCGTTTTGCCTTAAATATAGTGAAGAGCCTGTACAATACGGTTTCCGGTAAAAAAATTGCTTTCCTGGGCTGGGCATTTAAAAAAGATACTAATGATACACGGGAATCTGCCGCTATATATGTAGCTGATGAGTTGTTGAACGAACAGGCATATATTCAGGTTTACGATCCTAAAGTACAAAGAGATCAGATATACCATGATCTGCAATATTTAGAAACCAGGTCTGTTGAATCAAATACAAGCGGGGTAAGTGTGTTTGAAGATCCTTATGAGGCCTGTGATGGTGCTCACGCCATAGCTGTTTTGACGGAGTGGGATGAATTTAAGGACTATGATTGGCACAAAATTTATTCAAAAATGCTCAAACCGGCAAAAATTTTCGACGGTAGAAATGTTTTAGATCATAAACTGCTTAAAGAAATAGGTTTTCAGGTAAACGGAATTGGGGTATAATAGCTATTAATAACGATTAATGGGCCGTTAGCTAAATCTTTTACCTTAATTTTTAGTTTTATAAACATTCATTACAAATATCAATTACTTTTTACGCCTGATAGCGCTTAGTTCCAAAACATTTGTTTAAATTTGATTTCGTCTAATCTCATTATTTAAGTATGAACTCCCCAACGAGATACTTATATCTGCTAAAGTATATTTTGCCGGTTACGGACTTAATTATGCTTAATGTGGTGTATTTTTCTACCTATTATTTAACACCTCTTTTAGGTAAAAACATGCACAATGAAATCGATCGGCACCATGTGGTTGTCTGCAATTTGATTTGGCTCTTCGGATCTGCAATCTTTGGGCTTTACTCCTCTTATGGGGCCAGAAAACTTGAGCGGATCTACAGGGGTACCTATCGTACGCTGGCCCTGCACTTTGTTTTATACCTGTCGTACTTATTGTTTTCTGCAGAATATGAATTTTCAAGAACTTTTTTGATCGTTTTTTATATTTTACTGGTCGGCGCATTTATCCTGAATAGATTTGTTGGGACGTTTATTCAATACGTTGTGATCAACAAATTTAATGCAGCAAAAAAGGTGGCTGTAATGGGATCAAATGAAACGGCTACGAGATTGTCAGACTATATTCATAAGCAAAGAAGTTTAGACTTTTTTGGATTTGTTGGCGATGATGATGATATCTATGATTCGATGGATGGTAATGACAGGATCTCAGAGAAAATGGGAAAAGCTGTCGAGTCTGGCGTGAAAGAAATTTATGTAGCGATAGCACCGCATAGGATGAATGATGTGAGCAGATTGGTATCCGTTGCGGATCAGCAGTGTGTGAGGCTAAAGTTTGTGCCTGATATTGGCGGAGCGTTGGCAGCCCCTTATACGATATCCTATATGGGTGGTGAATTTCCGATGATCACCTTGCGGAATGAACCTTTAGAGATCATGGGGAACCGATTCAAGAAACGTGCTTTTGATGTGATTTTTAGTGCCTTTGTTATTGTATTTATAATGAGCTGGCTCTATCCGATAATTGCCATCCTGATTAAACTCCAAAGTCCGGGCCCTGTACTCTTCAAGCAGCTCCGAAGCGGAAGGAATGATGAGCCATTTTGGTGCTGGAAATTTAGGAGCATGAAAATCAATAAGGATAGTGATCACAAGCAGGCTACTAAGGATGATGATCGAATTACTAAAATTGGACACTTCCTGCGTAAAACAAGCCTGGATGAAATGCCCCAGTTTTTTAATGTCTTTTTCGGGTCAATGAGTGTTGTTGGCCCACGTCCGCACATGCTGAAACATACTGAAGAATATAAGAAGATTATTAGTCAGTTTATGGTTCGCCACTTTTTAAAACCAGGAATAACTGGCTGGGCGCAGGTTAATGGGTTTAGGGGCGAAACCAAGGAGGACGATGCCATGGAGAACAGGGTCAAATTCGATATCTTTTATCTGGAAAACTGGACGGCTATGCTTGATGTTAAAATTATTTTTATGACGGTAATTAATGCCTTAAGAGGAGAAGAGAATGCTTATTGATTAGTTAAATTGATTTTTCAATAAATAGTCCAAAGATTTCTCCATTTCGCTGCTTCATCCGATAGCGATCGGATGAAGTGAAACGAAATAAAATTCTGGCCTTAAATGCCAGATCTTAATTTGATACAGCCTCATGACGATCGCGCTAACTTAAAGGCTTAAAATTAGTCGGTAGGAATAAATGTTAATCGAAAGAAGCTAATCATTTATATCTATTCTAATGTATTTGAGTGAATATAGATTAAATACTTAAGACTTCGGAACACCCTTATCATTATTCGCCAGATCGTGGCCGGCTAAAGTTGAATCATCTGGACGCTGAAATTGTGAAAGTGTTGTTGGATTGTGAGGAGATGGATGCGGAATTGGACTCACATTCCGTCTTCCGGGTATTTAGGTGAAACTGCTACAGTCCCACTTAGCATTTAACTAAAAAGTTTTAGTATTATTTGATTAGTCGTTGCTTAATAAGTGATTGAACGCGGGTAGTATGGGATTTCGTTTTTGTCGTAAGTTCTGCAATAGGTTGGATGAGCTATGAAATAAGAGCCAGAATGTTGTCTTTCCGGATATTCATCATCCTTTTAAATTCATTGCAGCAGCCAGCCTTACGTTGATGTTCTCATTTATACCTTTGTAAAAGTTAAGGCTTAGGCGGTGGTCTGCTTTCAAATACCCGATTTTAGGTTCGATTGCGGATTTTTTGGTAAAGTCCCCATAAACTTAGCTTTTCTCCCAAACTTATATTTCTTATGTTTCTTGCCCCTACTGATGCCGGTGAACTCCGGTTCATAGAAGGCTATAGACCTTATTTTTGTAAGCGCAATACGACGTATATTTACTTCTATTAGTACCTTTAGGTTAAAATCAGAGTCATCAAAACAGTTCTATATTTCTATCTTATAATCCAGCCAATTGAATGAGACTCTCAAATAAAAGTAACAGTTCTATAGTATTTAAACCCCGGTTTTTATATATTTAAATTCTATATACTGGTTATTTGCCAATTGCAAATAACGGTATTCCAGGTAACCAACATACATGGTGCCAAGAATTTTAATTTAATTAAAGCAATGGATTCATCTACGTATTACATAAGCAGCACCGATGGTAATGATACTAACTCAGGGTTATCTGCTACAACTCCTTTTAAAACTATTTCTCCAATAAATGTACTCGCTAGCTCAGGTGTTCTTTCCGGTAGCGATACTATTTTATTTAAAAGAGAGGATGTATTTCCAGGAATGGTATTAAACTGGAATACAAACTCGTATACTGAAAATATACAAATAGCTACATATGGCAATGGTAATAAACCATTATTCGATATGTATAAATATATTAATTCTGATAGTTGGATTCTTCATTCTACAAACATTTGGAAAGTTGATTTGTCCGATAATACTAAATTTACAGGTTGGACTGCAAATAATTCCGGTAATGTTGGTTTCCTTAAAGTTAATGACGAAATCTTCGGAATGAAAAAGAAATTACTAGGTGATTTATCTTCACAATGGGATTTCTGGGATGATGTTACTACTGTTTATGTATTTAGCGTTTCGAACCCTGGGGTAATAAATGGTTCAGGAACTACTGAAATAGCTATTTCCGTTAGAGGTACTTCTTCTATTGCCTTAATGAGAAATGCAGATGTGTATGATATAGCAATAATTGGTCATGGTGCACACGCGATCTCCGCAGCTTCAACATTTAGAAATTTAAGTTATAACCATCTTGATATACGAGAAATTGGGGGATCAACTTTAACAAGTTTTACACCTAACCCAACTGTTAGATATGGAAATGGCATTGAGTTAAACGGAGGTGGTAAGGATGCCATAGTACAAGGATGTTATTTTGAAAACATTTATGATGTAGCTATGACCTGTCAAGAGGACAATATAGGCGTACAAGGGTTTGAAAATATAATTTTCAGACATAATAGGACAAAAAAAGCTGAGCAAGCATTTGAACTTTATACGCACAATGAAAACTCTTTTTTTAGAAATATTAAATTTCATGATAATATATGCGAGGAGAGTGGATATGGTCCTCTGCACTTTGGACACCAATCGGGGTTTGGTTACCCGCAATTTTTAGGAGTTCATATTTTACTACAGGATTCGTATGTCGATATGGATCAGGTTGAAATATACAATAACACATTTGACAGGGCTGCTAATGGGTTGTATTTTTGGCTAAAAACTAATCCATTAGCACAAAAGAAATTTGTTAACAGCCATAGCAATGATATATATCTTTATGCAGGTCAAAAAATACAATCTGTTAATGAAACCTGGAAGATTGAAGATCATCAACAATTCGTATTAGATACGGGGTTAGAGGTTGATTCCAATTTTTATGTAATTCCTCAGGACATCTCTGGAGTAGTAGAGATATTACGTGAGCAAATAGCCCAAGGTTCTAAAGTAACCACAGTTGGTGATTCACTTAGAGACGTATTATCATTAGCATACAACGCATTGATTAAATCTGATAAAAATACAAAAAGACTAGATCGATTACCTATAGCTTCAGATAATTTAAAAGTAGCAACGACTTCATTTGGAAACGCTACCGATACGGATAATTGGACTAGAATTTCCGAGATCACACTACAGCAAGTTGCTTACAGAGATTTTTCACTTACTTTGGGTTTTAACACTGCCAGCGGGGATATGCAATCTGCAAAGGTTACTTTTTCTGTTAAACAATCAAGTTCTGTAATTATAAGTCCTGCCACTATGGCCATTGATGTAGAGACAATAGGAGGATTTGCCAGGACCCAATTTTTAACCGAAGACGGTTTTAAAATCACAAATGACGGATTTGGCACGTCTTTCAATATTTACATTAAAAGATCCAATAATTTTTCATCAATTAATGTTTTTGAATTAGGAAAATATATACCTGCGGGAACAATAAAATACTTTAGTAATCAGCCATGGCTATCAATTGAACCCTCAGCAATCTACAATCATAAATCGGCAATTAAGGATAAACCTGTCTATAACGCACAGGCAACTTCAACCGCTACTCCGGGTGTCGTAGTTCGACGAGACAATTCAGGTGGCATATTACAGTCTAGTTTATTACTTCAAAATCTTCCTAACGGCTGGAATGACGCAAGAACGGCAAATATTGTTTACCAAGCCGTTGGGATAACAATAACAGGGGAGCCATTATTGAATTTTAACGGGTTATGCGAATATCTAGGAGATTCAAACAAAGGCATACAAAGTGCATACGATTCTTCGGGTACAGTTGTATATCAAAGAGTATATTGGTTTGGTACTTGGCGGCCCTGGTTAAAAATGCTGAATTTATCGTCGGATCTTAAGGGACAAAATATTGTTAACATTTATAGAACAGCGTCGGATTCAGATTATTCAATTATGGACTATAACTCTTATCACCTATTGCCCGCTATAACAGCAGATAGAACACTTGGGTTACCTCCAACTTACCAAGCTAAATCTATTACTATTTTTAACACTAATAACACTATTTTTAAGTGGATTACAAGCATACGAATAATCGATAACAATGGAGTTCAGTTTCTCGAACTTCCTTCAAGATCAGTCATAACCCTCGTGTCAACTAATGACAATACCTTGTGGAGAATAAGTAATGTTTATACCGGGAATAATTCAACTATCAAATATAATCATATTAGTACCACATATACTTTGATGCCAGCATTGCAAAATGAAATGTTGGTAATGGATGGATTGGCAGATTACACAGTCTCAATTGCACGAGATGTAAAAACACCAGCTGGAGTTGTTAAAATTTTCAAGAATGTCGGAGACTATATAATAACTATCTTACTAGAACCTGGAGTTATGATAAACGATTCTAATACAATTATTAAGGTATTTCCAAATCAAGAATTAGTAATTATAAGTCAATCAGAGAGTACATGGAAAATTACGAGTGGTCCCCAAACAATAAAAGTAAATAATACAACTGATACAGTAAATAAAAGCTTCCTGAATACAACTTATCCATATTCCAGATACGGTTTAAATACAAGGGTTATTTATTCAGCTCAACTTTTTGCCTACGAAAGAATTTCCCCGATAGATTGGACTATCATGCCAATTAATTTATTGACTTAAATATGAAATATTAGATCAGTAAATTCAGTCGGATAATTGAATACTGGCATATTAGTATTCTGGAATAGAATAAAGCTTGTAAAAAAGAACTCGGCTGTGTTGATTGCTTTGTTAAACATAAATATTAGTAAGATTTTAATGCCAAAAACGGAAAATCCAGGACATTTAGATAACATATTTTATCAACAATTTTTGGCAATCAAATTAATTTTTAAGGGCTGACTAATTAATAGGTCTCAGATAAAAACTTTACCTGGGTTAAATGTTGTAAACGGTTTGGTGTACTATTTTACTGGGTAGGTAATCAACTTAGATCACCTCATAAATATAAAATTTTCAATTTTAAGAACTGATTCTATAAAATTTTCGCTTGCACCTGTAGCAGATAAAATGTTTAAGCGGAATGAAAGGGAGTATTTTTTTTAAAATGAAGTTTCTTGGAATTCTACTTAATTCATTTTTGCATTTAGGACATTTATGCTCTGCTTTAACTACTTCTGATGATGCCATGATGATAGAATAGTTTGTTATTTCGTGAAAATCTATAAATATTCAGATATGGCACAAAGATAAGGAAATTATGCGTTTGTTTTTGGGTTTGGAAGGGTGTAATTGTCCTTATTTTTGATAATTTTAACTATTATAGATGACTTTAATCAAGTATTTTATGATTTTTCTGTTCCGTTATTTGTTAATATTAAGTTAATGTTAATAATTTGTTTTATTTGATTGCAATAAATATGATTTATATCAATTTTTAATGATGTCTAGTCTTTTTTTGGGTTAAATAATGTATTTTAGCGTTATTTTTTTAAAAAAAAGTTTAAATGAACAATCTCAAACCTTCATTGGTAATTCTTGCAGCCGGAATGGCAAGTCGTTATGGTAGCGCTAAACAAACAGAATCTTTTGGTCCTACTGGTGAAACCATTATGGAGTATTCAATTTTTGATGCCATTAAAGCCGGATTTGATAAAGTGATCTTTATCATCAGGGAGGAATTTGCCGGATCTTTTAAAGCTGCGATGGAACCAAAGCTTCTGGGTAAAGTTAAACTCGAATATGTTTATCAAAGCCTGGATAAATTCAGGAACGGGCGGGCTTTGCCTGCAGATCGTGTTAAACCTTATGGAACACAACATGCCTTATTGTGTTGCAAGGATGTTCTCGATGCACCCTTTGCGGTCATCAACGCGGATGATTTTTATGGAATGGATGCTTTCAGAAAAGCTTATGAGTTTCTGACGGAGACCATTGAAGATGGAAAGTATGCCTGCCTGGGTTACCAGTTGAAAAATACGCTGAGTGAGCATGGTGCGGTTACCCGTGGAGAGATAAAGGTGGATAAAGAAGACTTTGTTGTAGGCATTACCGAAAGAAAAGAAATTTTTAAGCGTGATGGTAAGGCATTCAGGGTGAATGACGGGCAGGAGGTAGAAATGGATTTACTGACGCCGGTAAGTATGAATTTTTTCTGTTTTACACCATCATTTGTGGCGTGGAGCGAAGGTGAATACTATAAGTTCCTGGATCAGCATGATGGTGAGCTAAAATCGGAATTTTTGATTCCGGAGGTTGTAGATAAGCTAATCAATAATGGTAAAGGGGTAGTTAGTCTTGTTAAGACCGATGCCAGGTGGTTTGGGGTAACTTTTAAAGAGGATGCGGAGATTGTGCGGTCTGAACTTGAACAGCTAACGTCTGACGGTGATTATCCAAAAAGCCTTTGGGCCTAAGTAGATTGAATTTCTCCGTTCTTTAAAATATTTTTACTGCTTTGGGCGTAGACAAGCACTTTGTTGATAGAATGGCAGGATTATTGCGGACACTGGGTATCTTTGAAATACACACTTAGCCTATAAAAAATTGTTTACACAAATTAATATTGTCCCACGATGGGTTATTTTTACCCTTGATCTGATTTGTTGTTCACTGGCGATGGTTTTCGCCTATATGTTAAAGTTTAATTTAAACCTAACATCAGTGGATATACCCCAGTTGTCAACCAACCTGCTTTTGTTGATGCTGATTAATTCGATCGTATTCTTATCGACCAAAAGCTATTCTGGTATCATCAGATATACCAGTGCCCAGGACTCCATTAGAATATTATGCTCCGTCATGATCTCGACCGGGGTTTATTTCATCTTTAACCTGTTCGCTATCAGTTTTCTGACAAAGCCACTTATACCAAACACGGTATTGATCATTGGCGGATTATTCAGTTTTCTTTTTCTGATTACCTACCGGATTTTTATTAAGTATATTTTTATGTACATCAAAAATCTGAAACTGGACAAAAAAAAGGTCATCATTTATGGTGCGGGCGAAGCGGGTATGGCTACAAAAAGAACTTTTGATCATGACGAGAAAGTTAATAAATATATTGTTGCCTTTGTAGATGACGACCAGCGTAAGATAGGTAAGGCGATTGATGGTGTCAGTATTCTGGATGCCCGCAATCTTGCACATTTAATTGTCAAGCACGAGATAGATGAAATTATTTTTGCGTCCTACAGTATTCCTTCGGAAAAAAGAGATGCTATAGTAGACCTGTGCTTAGAACATGATATCAAGGTGTTGAACATTCCTCCGGCAGATGCATGGACCAATGGAAAATTACAGCATGCGCAGATTCAAAAACTGAATATTGAAGATTTGTTGAACAGAAAACCGATCAGCATAGATATTGAAGGTATCGGAAAGATGCTGCACAAAAAAAGAATACTCATTACCGGAGCTGCGGGTTCTATTGGAAGTGAAATTGTCAGGCAGTTATCAAAGTTTGATGTTGGTCTGATCATCTTGTGTGATCAATCAGAAACGGCATTACATGATCTTTATCTGGAGCTTGATGAAGGCGACCGTACTAAAAATTATCAGTCTTTTGTTGGCGATGTCCGGGATGAACAGCGCATGGACAAGCTCTTTAACATGTACAGGCCAGATTACGTTTATCATGCCGCTGCATACAAACACGTGCCTTTAATGGAGGATAATCCTGCTGAAGCGATAAAGGCGAATGTGCTGGGTACAAAAACGGTTGCGGATAAATCAGTTAAATATGGTGTTCAGAAATTTGTAATGATCTCGACCGATAAAGCGGTAAATCCAACCAACATCATGGGCGCATCTAAAAGAATTGCAGAGATCTACGTTCAGTCACTCAACAATTCACTAGGCCAGCGGGATTTTTTATTCAGTAATGGATTGAGTTATATTAACCGGTTGGAAAAAAGGCCTGTGACCAAATTCATTACCAGTAGATTCGGCAATGTGCTGGGATCTAATGGTTCGGTTATTCCGCGCTTCAAACAGCAGATCGAAAAAGGTGGTCCTGTCACCGTTACGCATCCTGATATCACCAGATACTTTATGACCATTCCTGAAGCCTGCAGGTTGGTGCTGGAAGCAGGATGTATGGGCAACGGTGGAGAAATATTTGTTTTCGATATGGGCAAATCTGTCAGGATTCTTGACCTTGCCAAAAAGATGATCAAGCTGGCCGGTCTTGAACCCAATGTAGATGTTAAAATAGAGTTTTCAGGTCTTCGTCCTGGAGAAAAATTGTATGAAGAACTGTTAAATGATAATGAGAATACCATGCCTACCCATCATGAGAAAATTATGATAGGTAAAGTGAGGGAATATGTATTTGATGAGGTGGCAAGCAACATCGCCGAGCTGATCAGATCTGCTAAGCAGGACGATGACATGCAGGTGGTGATCAATATGAAAAAAATGGTTCCGGAATTTAAGAGTATGAACTCGATATTTGAAGAGCTAGACCATTTGGTTAATTAATAAAATGAAGAAAATTTTTGTTCTGGCTGTTCTGGCCTTTTCAGCGATCTGCTCCTGGGGTCAATCTACTCCAAATGTTAATATCCCGTATGATTATCAGTTTTATCAGAAATTTAATCAGCAGATCTATAGCCAGGATAACAAGTTCCACTCTTCAATAAAGGGCATCTACTCCGATGGGGTTGAAACTGCGGGATCTTACGATTCGCTAATGAAAATTGGAATGGATACGCTGAACAAAGGTTCCTGGGTGCACAGGAAGTTATTCAATGAGCATTTATTAGAATTTAATGGTGAGGATTACAAGGTTTATGCTGACTTTCTACCCGATTTTCAGGTGGGCAGGGATTTTAGTGGTAAAAGAAATACCTGGTTGAACACCAGAGGATTTCAGGTTGGTGGATCGGTAGGAAAGCAGTTTTCTTTTTATCTAAACGGATTTGAGAACCAGGGCAAATTTGTTGATTATGTAAACCGTTACATTGTCGCCAATCAGGTTGTTCCGGGACAGGGCTCTGGTAAGCTCGGGACTGACACACAGGACTGGTCATACGTTACGGCATTATTATCTTATACGCCGAATACACATCTTAACTTTTCATTGGGATATGATAAGAATTTTATTGGAGACGGATACCGCTCGATGCTGCTTTCTGACGTGTCATCCAATTATTCGTTTTTTAGGGTAAGGGCTACGCTCGGTGCTGTTCAATACCAAACGATCTTTGCCTATATGCTCGATCCCGGCGCACCCAAACTTACCGACGACCGCAGGTTGGGCGATAGGGGAAAATGGATGGCAGCCCATTACGTGGACTGGAACGTTACCAAAAAATTCTCTCTGGGATTTTTCCAGGCCGTGACCTGGGCAGATGCTGAAGTAGAAGGCAAACGGGGATTTGATTTTAACTATGTACATCCTTTTATCTTTTTACGGCCAGTAGAAAGTACAAATACAACCTCGCCTGATAAGATGAGACTTGGTTTTAATCTGAAATACGAAGTGTTAAAGAATACCGCGCTTTACGGGCAGTTTATGTTTGATGAATTCACCGCAAAGGAATTTTTCGCTGGCAATGGATACTGGGCGAACAAATATGCCGTTCAGCTTGGATTACGCGGATCTGATCTTTTTAAGGTAAAGCGTCTTAATTATCTGGCTGAATTCAATACTGCCCGTCCCTATACTTATGCCCACTTTGACAGGCTGTCTAATTATTCTAATTATAACCAGCCTCTTGCACATCCTTTTGGTGCTAATTTCAGGGAATTTTTAGGGATATTAAACTACAGTTATAAACGTTTCGATTTACAGGGAGAGGCACTCTATTCGAGGTACGGGAAAGATCCTGATGGCCAAAACTATGGTGGGGATATCTTTAAAAGTTATGATACGCGGTCTGTGCAATACGGCAGTAAAGTTGGTCAGGGGATAAAGACCAATCTCTATTTTGCCCGTGCTCAGGTGTCCTACTTGCTTAATCCAAAATACAACCTCCGCCTGGAACTGGCCGGGACATTCCGCCGGGAGAGTAGTACTACTGTAGAAAATAGTAATTTGCTTACCTTCGGTATCAGAAGTAGTTTCAGAAATATATACCACGATTTTTAGCGGGTAAAACTCTTTACCGGGAGAAGAAGATGCTTTAGCGCACTTGGGTTCTGAAGCGCGCTAAAACATTATTCAACAGCATATCTTTTTTTCAATAATGGAATAAGTATTTCAATTTCCTTTTTTAACAGTTCTGTTTCGGCTTTTAAAGAAATGGGGTCGGAAATATTCAGTTCTTGTATCCTGGAACTAATTTCTGCGAGATTGTTCAGTCCTGCTGAAGAGGACATGCCATAAAGCTTATGTGAAAGGGAGATGATCATTTCGGGATCTATGGGAGAGATCATTCTGTCCAGCTGCGAAAATGTCTGATCAAGCTGAATGATCGTAATGCCGATTATTTTTTTTATTCTTTCCATGTCACTATCCAGATAGGATTCAAGTTTTCTACTGTCGAAATGCACAGGCTTGACTATTTCAATGATATGTTCATCAGGTTTTTTAACATCAGGCAGCCATTTTTTTAATATGGTTTCGATATTTTCTTCTAAAACGGGTTTGGTGATGAAATCGTCCATTCCTGCTGCTAAGCTTTTTTCGCGTTCCCCCATTACATTTGCCGCAGTAAGGGCAATTATAGGGGTTCTTTTTCCATTTTCGATTAGTCGTATATTGCCCGTACATTCATACCCGTTCATTTCCGGCATCTGAATGTCCATAAAGACAAGATCAGGAGATTCCTTCTTGAAAGTCTCAAGGGCTACCAGGCCGTTTTCAGCTTCGAGTATAATACTCTGGGGATGAAGTTTTTCAATCAGTGCACGGGCCAGAAAACGGTTGACCTCATTGTCTTCCACAATCATAAATTTATACTGATAACCGTTGTTCTCCCCATGGAAGGCTGTTAGTTCCATGGACTCATTAGCAATTTCGCTGGTTTTGAGCCTGGAAAGTACACGGTAAAGCTCATGCATTTTGATCGGCTTCAACAGGCGGTGGTGAATCTGAAGTTCCCGGCATGCTTTAATAATCTTTTCATCATCAGAGGAACTGTGAAGGAGTATCAGAGGAAGATTTTCCTGATCGAGAGTGAAGTTCTCCCTGATTTTTCGCGAGGTCTCCAGTCCATCCATATACTGCATGTGATAGTCCATCAAAATCGCATCATAAACTCTTCCTTCGGCCAGGAACTGAAGTGCTTCAAAACCATTTCTGGCCTGGTCGGCCTGAATATTTTTCAGGGAGAGCATATTCACCAATATTGCTCTGTTATTATCATTATCATCGACTACAAGAACATGAGTTATACTTTCTATGCCTCTCCATTCAATCGGCTCTCCCTGTTCAGATTTTAGTTTAAGATCAAAGAAGAAAGTACTTCCTTCTCCAGGTGTACTTTTGAGCTCAAGATGGCTACCCATCATCTTGAGTAATTTATTGGAGATTGTAAGCCCTAATCCCGTTCCACCATATTTTTTTGTGGTTGAGGAGTCCTCCTGAGAAAAGGCGCCAAAAATCTTTGCCTGCTTACTTTTTGCAATGCCTATCCCCGTATCCCGTACGCTGAAGCGGTATGAATGCTGATCCTCTGCTATGCCCAGGCTTTCTATTTTGAGTTCTATTTCCCCTTTGGTTGTAAACTTTGCTGCATTTCCCAGTAGATTGATCAAAACCTGTTTTAACCGAAGCGCATCCGTCCATACAAATCTTGGCAAATCCGGTGGCAGGTTTAAAAGCATCTCCAGGTTTCTGGCCTGGATCTGGTAAGTAGTGATGTCGCTGGCCTGCCAGGCAATATCGTACAGATCACATTTTTCAATATCCAGTTCAAACTTACCCGCCTCAATTTTTGAAAAATCCAAAATGTCATTGATAATACTTAATAAAGAATTTGCCGACTGGTTTACAATTGTCAGGTATTGTTTTTGCGTTTCACTCAGCTGGGTTTTCAGTACCAGATCGGTAAAACCTATCACGCCATTGAGCGGGGTTCTGATTTCATGGCTCATATTGGCAAGAAATTCCGACTTTGCAGCATTGGCATGATCGGCACGCAGTCTGGCGACGGTCATCTCTTCCCGGTGTTTGACTGCAGCGGATATATCCTGTGTGAAAATCATCATTCCGCCTATAGATCCATCTAGCTGGTGCCAGGGCCGCATCTCCCAGGTGATCTGATGGGGAGTATTGTTCCTGACGTCAACATATATATCTTCTTCCTTTTTAACTATCTTACCACCTAGCACCGCTTTGTGATTGGCGATCCGGTCTTCTGAAAGATTAGGGAATACGTCATAGTACCATAGCCCTTCGATGTTGCTGGAGATCTGTGTATAGTCTTTAATCCATTTGCGGCTGGCTGCAAGAAAATGCATATTGTTGTCAAGCATTGCTACCGAAGCCGGAGCATTTTCGATGAAAGCAAGCAATATGGCTTTCTCCCGGGCGAGTGCTCTTTCGGTTTCTTCTTTTTGAGTGATGTCTGTAGATATACCAAGGTATCCGATTGTTTCCCCTTCGGTGTCCTTGATTGAGGTGATGGATAATGAAACCCTTAAGCGTTTACCCGACTTGGTGATAAAGGTGAAGGGCCTTTCTTTATGTGGACTCTCTGCGCATCTTTTAAAAACATCAAACCCTTTAATTTCATAGCCGAGTGTTGACGAGAAACTTGTACAAAGTTCTTCAACTTCTGCCTTGTCATGCAGCATTTCAGGTGTTTGCTTACCGATCATTTCCGCAGCACTATATTCCAGTAAACGCTCTGATGCCCGGTTAAATACAGTAATGATCCCTTCAGTATCTGTTGCGATAATGCTTACCTCTGTGGATGCGGAAAGTACGTCGTCCAACAGTTTTTTAGATTCCAACAGTGCCAGTTCTGCCCGTTTCTGATCGTCTATGTTCTGAAAGGTTCCAAAGATACGGTTCGTCGCGGACTCCACAGATTCTGCGTGTCCTTTTGCCCTTACCCAAATTTCCTTTCCATTAAAGTCTGTAATTTCAAGCTCTAGGTCCCAGTCTTTGCCTGTTTGAATGCATTCTTCAATGGCCTGCTGAATTTTCTCCCTGCTTACTCCCTCCTTGTAAAATTTAAGTGCGTTATCAAAAGTGGGTATGAAATCTACCGGCACACCATGTATTTCCCTGGTGGTAGCTGTCCAGACAACTTTTTCCTCATTCAGGTTAAGTTCCCATCCTCCTATTTTTGCAAGTTTGCTTGTTTCCTCTAAAAGGTTCCGGGTATGGATCAGCTCATGCTCAAGTTTTTTCTGATCGGTGATATCAACTGCGTTACCAACAATGTAAGGCGTATTGTCAAGATCTTTCTGTAATACGTTAGAATATAGCCAAATCCGCTCTTCTCCCGACTTCCGTTTCACGATCATTAATCCTTTTGAATGCCCGTTTTCTGCAATTTCAGATAGGTATTGACGCAGATTTTTATGCCTTTCAACCGGAATAATGTCAAAAAGGCTCTTATACTTTAGTTCTTTTCTTTTAAAACCGAGTATTTTTGCGCCGGCAGAGTTGATTGAGATGAAGTTTCCTTCCATGTCATGGGTGCACATCAATCCCTGCGAGCTTTCAAAGAAAGCTTTGAATTTCTGTTCACTGACTTTTAGTGCCCTGTTTTTTTCTACCTCGGCGGTAACATCACGCCCAATGGCAAAAAGATTTCCGTTGATCTTTTCAATCGTTGCTGTCCATTCAATGGTTTTATGTTGTCCATCTTTGGTGAGCATGTTATGTGTTGTCTTATCAGACGGTTGACCGCTTTTTAAGCTATCCCAAACTTCCATTCCCTCTTTCAAGTCCTGAGGTGGAATAAAGTCAAAGATCGTTTTTTGCTTCAGTTCGGTTTCATCGAATCCGAGCCGTTTATTAAAGCCTGGATTTACCTTTTTGAATTTTCCATCCGGTGCCAAAATACAGATCAGATCTTCAGAGTCATTAAACAGCGTACTGAAATTCTTATATTCTTCTTTTTTGCGGCGTTCTATGATTAGCGATATGGCCTCTTCGGCAAGTAAAGACAATATTCGCTGCTGCGCAGCCGTTAATTTTTTTGGTGCCAGGTCTGCTACGCATATTGAACCCAGGGTAAAGCCATCGGGGTCTATTAAAGGATATCCTGCATAAAACCTCACTTTCACGCCGTCCTCAGAAAGCGCATGGTGCCGGAAACGTTCATCTTCGAGTGTATCTTCTACTATGAACACCTCCTCACCAAGTAAGGTATACTCACATATTGCAAAGTCCCGGGGAACCTCTTCTATAATGAGACCAGTTGCTGATTTATACCAGAGTCTATCCTTTTCCGCGAATGAAATTAATGATATTTCACACTCACAGATTAACGATGCGATCTCGGTAAGCCTGTCAAATCCCCTCTCTTGTCCAGAGTTTATGATTTCATAATTATAAAGTGCTTCCAGACGAGCATTTTCATTTTCTTGCATTTCCATCTTTTTGTCAGGTAAAGCATTGTTAATTTTACTTTAAACTAATAAGTAGAAATAAAAGCAAATTATTTAATAGCCTGATTTTTATGCCATGTATCCGGCATTTAAATTAACTGAATTTACAGTTATATTAGTATTCTTTAATATTACGATTAGTTGTTGAATATCAAAAACAAAAATGGGAAAAATTGATTTTCTTTAGAAGTTTATCTGTTCCTTCAGCTAAAGAATTGGGAATGGTAGGCTTTCCAAAGAATATAGTCTGTTTAAACCATAATAAGTTTTTTTAATTTCTCCTTCAGCCGTTAGGGCTAAACGCTTTCTTTCTGGAAAAGCGCAGGGATCGTCTTCAGGATGAGTTTGATATCGTTCGAAAAACTTTGGTTCTTTGCATATTTGTTATCAAGAAGGAGGCGCTCTTCCTCACTCATTTCTCCTTTTCCCCGTTTCTCCACTTGCCATAGTCCCGTTATTCCTGCAGGTGCGGCAAACCGCAGTACATATCTATCTGTCGTAAGTTTTTCAGCTTCATAAATTGGCAGGGGTCTGTTTCCAACAATGCTCATGTCTCCTTTGATTACATTCCAGAGCTGTGGCAGTTCATCGATACTCGTGTTTCTGATGAAATTGCCGATCTTTGTTATCCTTGGGTCATTCGCGATTTTGAAAAATGCAGATCCGCTGTTGGCTGCACTAAAATAACCCCCGTCCTTTTCACACCACTGTACACCATCGCCATACAATGGATACTGGCATTTCCCAGCCTGTAAGCAGTCCTGGCAAAGGACGGTATCCCCGGCTGTTGTTTTTTGCTCAACCCGGTCCAGATCATATTGATTGAGATGCATCAGATCTTTGATCTTTTTATCTGCATCAACATACATGGAGCGGAATTTATAAAATCTAAATACCTTAAATCCGGTTCCGGCACGCAGTGAGTAATAAAAAACAGGGCCTTTTGATTCCAGCCATATTGAAAGCGCAACCAGCACTAATAAAGGAAATAATACGATTAGTGCAAAACCGGCAAAGAAAATGTCAAACGTTCTTTTTGCTAATCCGATCGGGCGTATCACATTTGGTCTGATAGCAAGACTTTTGGTCAGTGCTGTCCAGTTCCGGACAAAAAAATTAATACGTTTTTCTACCCGGGCTTGATGCATAGGCAGCCGGAATACATCTGAAATGCCTGCTGTAAGGGCCAGGATCCTTAAATTCGGATTGAAGTACTTTACAACCAGAAAAAAAGGTACGCTTGGCATCTGTATATTTTTGAGGGTTTCGATAAGCGCAAGGCCACCGTTCGACAGAATTTCGCTGTTAGATATGATGGCCACGATTTCAAGATGCTGTTCGGTCCATGTCTGTGCGAGCTTTAGTCCATTGTCGAAATAGACGAGTCGCATGCCGTCAAATCTGCAGTTTTCAAAAAAGGTACGTTGTGTATAGTCATCAAAGCCTATCATGGCTATGATGGGTAGCTCAATCGGCCCGTTGATCTCTTCCTCCGCCATTAAAAATTGCTTTTTCCGGCTCGTCGGAGTACCATCTTTATTCTGGCTTCCAGTTCAGCAGGATTGAAGGGTTTAACCATGAAGTCATCAGCACCAGCTTCCAGGCATTTGATGCGTTTATTCGAGCTTTCCTCTCCTGATAATATCATAATTGGCAGGGAACTGAAAAAGTCGCTGGTCTTTAGCTGTTCGATCAGCTCAAGGCCACTCATATTGGGCGTGTTCAAATCAGATATAATCAGATCCGGAATGTTTCCGTTCTGTAGGAAAGTGAGTGCAGTCATTCCGTCAGGCCTAATATCTATGCGGTATTTAGTCTGCAATATCTCTTCAAGTATTGCCTGCATAAATTCATCATCCTCAACAAGGAGAATATGTACTTTAGGATTAGTCTGTTGGTTCATTAGTCAAGAAGCGTTATTGGAATAGGACTCTTATGTAATTTTTTTGCACAGTCACTGTCTGAAAGTAAAGGCCAACCATTTGAATGTAAAATTGATTTTCAATAATTATTATCTTCGTTGATGCGTTAATAAATTCGAAATAATTTCAGTTTTGATAAATAATAAATTTAATTTAGGCACGGCGACATTTCAATGCAATTATAAGAAAAAATAAATAAATAACTTTTTTTATTCTTTTTAGGAGTATTAAAAATCATTGGGATAAGCCGATTAGCCTTAAACATAATTTCTCTTTCTATAGAACTTTGGCTCCTTGTTATTGTTCTAGTTGGCAGGGGATGAGGTAAGGCATTATGGCCCTGCCTGTACGATATAGTTCCTAATTTACCGCTATAATAGTATAAAAATGATAAACAGAAACCTTTTGTCGCTGGACAGCGCCCAGCTTAACCGGCTATTTCCGTTCTTTGTCATCGTTGATGCAGATATGAATATAGTTGAACTGGCTGAGCGCCTGGAAGAAATCAGCGGTAACTGTGTTGGTGAACCGATTTTCGATCATTTCGAAGATCTCCATACCGGTAAAGATGATCAATATCCTGATTTGGGAAGCACTGGGATGACGATTAAAAAACAGCCTGTGCGGATAAATGGAAGATGGGAAAAAATCTTTGCTCAAAATTTATTTTTTTTCGCCGGATACGGGCAATCACTCCTTAACACGCCTAAGCCTGCTATAGGAGGTTTAGTAGTTGATAGAGATCAAGATAGCCAAATGGAAAACCTGCCGTTTTCTGTTAACGAACACAGTTATTATAATGTTATCGCAAACATGAAGCTTGGTTTGCTGGAACTGGATATAGAAGAGCAGATTGTTTATGCAAATAACAGCTTTTGTGAAATATCAGGATACGATTTTACAGACATTAAAGGCAGATCAGTCTCAGAATTGTTTAACGGCAAGCTATTCTCGAAAGAGGGTGATGCGATAAGTTATGAAAGCATCAATGCAGAGGTAAGTGAAATCCAGTTTTTGGATGCGAAAGGCGAGCGGAAATGGTGGCTGATATGCAGGACCATAAATTTTAACAATAAAAGTGAAGTAATCGGTTCTCTCCTGGTCAATTTTGAAATTACCCGTAACAAGCAACAGGAACTCGAACTGATCGCTTCAAAATTAGAGGCTGAAAAAGCTGCCAATAGCAAGGACATGTTTCTGGCGAATATGAGCCATGAGATTAGAACGCCTATGAACGCAATCATCAATATGGCTAACCAGCTTTCCAGGACCAACCTTACTGTTGAGCAGGATTACTGCATCCAGACCATACAAACAGCATCAAAGAACTTACTGGTCATTATTGATGATATTTTAGATCTTTCAAAGATTGAAGCCGGTAAAGTGAATCTCGAATATATCGGGCTGAATATTTCCAATGTACTCAGGGAGGTAATTCAGGTGATTATACACAGGGCTGAAAAAAAAGGGTTGGTAATCCATTATCTTCAACCCCACTATGATGATATCGCACCAGTTTTGATAGGAGATCCCTTTAGGATCAGTCAGGTAGTATTAAATTTGTTAAGCAACGCCATAAAATTTACAGACACGGGATTTGTATCCCTTACGGTAAGCCTTCTGGCAGATTTTGATGATGCTCAGGAAATTGAGATTCTGGTGAGGGACACTGGAATAGGAATGGAGCCTGAATTTATTAAACGTCTTTTTGACAACTTCAGCCAGGAGTATGAGTCTGTATCACGCAGGTATGGTGGAACTGGCCTGGGAATGAGTATATCTAAGAAGCTGGTTGCTCAAATGGGTGGATATTTTAATGTTAAGAGTGAAAAGGGGAAGGGTTCTGACATTTCGTTTGTCATCAGGCTGAAGAAAGGTGTTGGGACCGATCTCCCCGTGGAACCAAAATTAGCGCTTAGTGATGACCTGTTTTCAGGCAGGAGGATTCTCATTGTTGACGACAACGAAATGAACAGGCTTGTTGCTTCAACTATACTATTAAACTTTGGTCCTCAGATCATGGTCGCTGAGAGTGGGGAGATCGCTCTTGAGATGGTTGATAGGGAAGATTTTGACCTGATCCTTATGGATATTCAGATGCCAGTTATGAATGGTTACGATACAACACGATTATTAAGGGATGGTGGCTATAACGGGCCTATCATTGCGCTCACAGCCTCTGCAATAAGCGGGGAAAGGGAAAAGTGTATTGCTGCGGGCATGGACGATTATATTACAAAACCGATAAACGAAGAACTTTTTATTACAGTGATCGATAAATGGATGATAAAAAAAGCAGTAGCGCCTGATCAGCCGGAAGCTGTGCTTCCGCTTTACAGTCTGGATGGCCTGTATGTTATAAGTAAGGGGAAGGAGGATTTTGTTACCAAAATGATTCAGCTATTCTGCGATCAGATGCCCGTTACCCTCCGTGATCTAAACTACTCTGTAGAAAATACTGACCTTCCAAATATATCAAAACTGGCACATAAGCTTAAGTCAACCATTGATCACCTTGGTATTATTTCGATTCAGCGTGTAATAAGGGATATTGAATCCTTAAGCGATGAAAACGCTCCGGTTTCAGAACTTATCCCAATGATTGACCAGGTGAATCGTGTCATTGATAGGGTAGTTTTGGATCTCCAAACTGAACTAAAAGGAAGGAATCATGATCTGGCTGATTAACCGTGTGGGACTTATAGCCAATTTTTGACTTTGGGAAATAGGTAGAAAGCCCCTTTTTCTCTGATTATGGTTATTGATTTTGAATTTTGGCGGCTAGAACAATATATGCTGGTCAGTTCTGTACCATCAGCGTTCAATAGACTTAAGATCTAAGCTCAAAGCGTTAAACCGAAACAGGTAATTATACCGATAAAATGGGCTTTATCCCGCCATTTTATCGGTAACACGCTTAACGGCAACGTTTTTAACTGCCTTAACGATGGCATCTTTATCATAGCCACACTCTGCCCAGAGCTCGGGCTGTTCTCCATGGTCAACAAACTTATCAGGGATTCCAAGTCTGACTACCTGTGCGTTATAGTTATTATCGGCCATAAATTCCAATACTGCAGCACCTACCCCTCCTGGTAATGAACCATCTTCAACAGTGATCACATTTTTGTATTTGGAAAATACCTCGTTCAATAAAACTTCATCCAGTGGTTTGACAAAACGTAAATCGTAATGCGCAGGATAAAAACCCTCGCTATTTAATTCTGTACATGCTTCAACAGCAAAATTACCCACGTGGCCAATAGTTAATAGTGCTACGTCTTCCCCGTCACAAATTTTACGGCCTTCACCAATTTCCAATGCTTTGAAAGGTCTCTTCCAATCGGGCATTACCCCATTTCCGCGGGGGTAACGGATTACAAAAGGCCCTATATTTTCTTGTTGAGCTGTAAACATCAGGTTACGAAGCTCTTCTTCATTCATAGGGGAAGAAATGATTAGATTGGGTATACAGCGCATATAGGCGATATCGTAAGCACCATGGTGTGTTGCACCATCGGCACCTGCCAGACCAGCCCTATCCAGACAGAAAACTACGTTTAGTTTCTGGATGGCTACATCGTGGATTACCTGATCGTATGCCCTTTGCATGAAACTTGAATAGATATTGCAGAAAGGAACCAATCCTTGCGTAGCCAGGCCGGCGGAGAAAGTTACCGCATGTTGTTCTGCAATACCTACATCGAATGCGCGTTTCGGCATTGCTTTCATCATAATGTTTAATGATGAGCCGGATGGCATTGCTGGTGTAATGCCTACAATTTTATCGTTAGCCTCAGCCAGTTCTACCATGGTATGCCCGAAAACATCCTGATATTTTGGTGGTTGCGGCTTATCTGGAATGCTTTTTTTGATTTCGCCTGTAATCTTATCGAATAAACCCGGGGCATGCCATTTGGTTTGGTCTTTTTCTGCCAGGGCAAAACCTTTTCCTTTTACTGTAATACAATGTAGAAGTTTAGGCCCCGGAATAGCAGATAAATCTTTTATGGTTTGCGCCAGGCGTGTTACATCGTGCCCGTCAACAGGACCAAAGTACCTGAAGTTTAATGCCTCAAATAAATTACTTTGTTTGAGTAACGTGCCTTTAATACTCTTCTCTATTTTCTTAACGTATTTATGTGCATTTGGGCCAAGCTTAGATAGCCCTGTGAGTACATGAGAAATGTCATCACGAAAACGATTATAAGATTTTGAAATGGTGATACTGGTTAGATATTCTTTAAGTGCACCTACATTCGGATCGATAGACATACAGTTATCATTCAGGATCACAAGCACATTACTGTTTTCGATCCCTGCATGGTTTAATCCTTCAAAAGCTAAACCAGCTGTCATGGCACCATCGCCAATAACGGCCACGTGCTGCCTGTCGGTTTCACCTTTTAATTGTGAAGCCACCGCCATCCCTAAAGCTGCGGAAATGGAAGTAGAAGAGTGGCCTACACCAAAGGTATCGTACTCACTTTCTGAAATTTTCGGAAAACCGCTAATGCCACCATATACTCGGTTGGTATGGAATAAATCTCTGCGGCCAGTTAAGATCTTATGCCCGTATGCCTGATGGCCCACATCCCAGACTAATTTATCGTAAGGGGTATTTAAGGCATAGTGTAAGGCTACGGTTAATTCTACCACACCTAAGCTGGCGCCAAAATGGCCGCCATTAACACTAACTACATCAATAATATATTGTCGTAATTCCTGGCTTATTTGTACTAAGTCAGATTCGCTATATTGCTTTAAATCAGCAGGATAGTTAATTTTAGATAATAGGGGGCCAGCTTTTACTTGCATTCGGAATTTAGGGGAAAAAACAAGATACAAAGTAAGTTAAATTTGTTTTAATATAGAAGAGAAAAATAGCAGTTTGTTATAGCGGGTTAAGCGAGCTGGCGTTTAGCGGCTGGCGCAGCGCGTTGAGGATTGGCCTATGGCATTGAATTAGGGTGGAGCGGTGAGCATTTGGCGAAGTTTGGCTGAGGGTTACGTATAACGTTTAAGTTAGAGGACCTGGAAATTTTCATTATGTTTGTTGCTACATGCAGGCAGAAAATTTTGAAATAAAGCTTCCGGTATTTGAAGGTCCCTTCGATTTGTTGCTGTTCTTTATTGAACGCGATGAACTTAATATACAGGATGTGGAGATTGCGAAGATTACCAACGACTTTTTGGCTTATATTCACCAACTCCTTGCCTTAAATGTAGAAGTAGCGAGCGAATTTATTCTGGTTGCTGCCACCCTGATGCGGATTAAATCTAAAATGTTATTACCGAGGATCGAGTTAGATGAGGTTGGCAACGAAATCAACCCGGAGCAGGACCTTATTGCCAGGCTGATTGCCTATAAGCAGTTTAAATCAGCAGCAGAAGAAATGAAGGTTTATGAAGAGGATCGGTTAAAGCAAAACCAGAGGGGTAACATTACGTATGATCTCACATTGGCTGCCGCTTCATCTACGCATCAGGACGAGCTTTTATCACTGGATTTGTATAAGCTTTTAACCGTTTATCACCGGACCATGCAGAAGTATGAGCTGCGCAGTGAAGAAGTTAAACATACTGTAGTGCAATATCCCTATACCATCGAACAGCAAAAACACTTTATTGCCAACTTGCTTGATATCAATAAACAGATCGATTTTGCCCTCGTGCTTAAAAACTCAGAAAATAAAGTACATTTCGTTTATAATTTCCTGGCCATTTTAGAGATGTTGCAACAGCAAATCTTAGAGATAACCATTGGGAGCGGCTTTAACAACTTTAATGTGAAAGCATTATCCTAAATACGGCCAAAATTAAATTTGAAATCCTTACTTTTGCAAAAAAAATACAAACCTAAATATACAATGACACGCGACAACCAAATTTTTGAACTTATCGATAAAGAATTAAACCGCCAGGAGCATGGTTTAGAGCTTATTGCATCAGAAAATTTTGTAAGCAAGCAGGTAATGGAAGCTGCCGGATCGGTACTGACCAATAAATATGCCGAAGGCTTACCAGGAAAACGTTACTATGGCGGTTGCCAGGTGGTAGATGTGGTAGAGCAGATTGCTATCGATAGGGCAAAAGAATTGTTCGGTGCGGCTTGGGTAAACGTTCAGCCACATTCTGGAGCACAGGCTAATGCGGCAGTAATGCTTGCTGTTCTGCAACCAGGCGATAAAATATTAGGATTTGATCTTTCTCATGGCGGGCACTTAACACATGGTTCGCCAGTTAACTTTTCGGGTAAATTATATCAGCCATTATTTTATGGTGTTGAAAAAGAAACCGGACTCATTGATTATAAAAAATTAGAGGAAGTTGCTTTAGCCGAAAAACCAAAACTGATTATCTGCGGAGCCTCTGCCTACTCACGTGAGTGGGACTATGCTTTTATCCGTGCAGTAGCTGATAAAATTGGTGCTTTGGTTTTAGCTGATATTTCTCACCCGGCAGGTTTAATCGCAAAAGGATTGTTAGCGAACCCACTTCCACACTGCCATATTGTAACCACTACAACCCACAAAACTTTACGTGGACCACGTGGCGGTATGATTATGATGGGCCAGGATTTCGAAAATCCATGGGGATTAAAAACGCCTAAAGGCGAAATCCGTTTAATGAGCAACTTGCTCGATATGGCGGTTTTTCCTGGTACACAAGGTGGTCCGTTGGAGCATATTATTGCCGCTAAAGCAATTGCCTTTGGCGAAGCTTTAAGTGAAGAGTACGGAACATACATTAAACAGGTAGCTGCTAATGCACAGGCAATGGCTAAAGCATTTGTAGCAAAAGGTTATGGCATTATTTCAGGTGGTACAGATAACCATTTAATGTTAATTGATTTGCGCAATAAAAACATCACCGGTAAAGTCGCCGAAAATGCTTTAGAGAAAGCGGAAATCACCGTGAATAAAAACATGGTGCCTTTTGATGATAAATCTCCGTTCGTAACTTCCGGTATCCGTGTGGGTACTGCTGCCATCACTACCCGAGGTTTAAAAGAAGCCGAAATGGAACAGATTGTTGAATTAATCGACAGGGTTTTAACTAATCCGGAAGATGAAGTTAACCTAAATACAGTGAAAGCTGAAGTGATTAAATTGGTGAGTGCATTTCCACTTTATAAATAGGAAAGGTAATTCGATTTAGTACTGGTATACAAAAAGCAGTTACATTAATTTGTAGCTGCTTTTTTGATTAAATAAAAAGATCTTTAGCGCTTAATGCTTTAAAACAAACGTTTGTTTATATATTTATCCCAAATTAATTAGACATAAATTATGTGTGGAATAGTGGGCTATATTGGCTATAGAGAAGCCTGGCCAATTGTACTTAAAGGCCTTAAAAGATTAGAATACCGCGGTTATGATAGTGCGGGTATTGCATTAATGAATGAAAGCGGAGAGCATATTTATAAAAAAGCCGGTAAAGTAGCAGTTTTAGAAGAGTTTGCTAAAGACCAGGATAAGTCTGGTACTATTGGTATGGGCCATACCCGTTGGGCAACCCATGGTGTTCCTTCTGACCGTAACTCCCATCCGCATACTTCGAACAACGGTAAATTATCAATTATACACAATGGCATTATAGAAAACTATGCTACTTTAAAAGAAGAACTGATTAACCGCGGGCACGAATTTAAAAGCGATACCGATACGGAGGTACTCATTCATCTCGTAGAAGAAATTCAGGAAATTGAAAATATAGATCTTTTGGAAGCCGTTCGTTTGGCTTTGAAGGAAGTGATTGGCGCCTACGCCATCGTGATTATGGATCAGGATCATCCTGATCGTTTAATTGCAGCCAGAAAAGGCAGTCCGATGGTAATTGGTGTGGGGCAGGGAGAATACTTTATCGCTTCTGATGCTACGCCAATTATCGAATACACCAGGAATGTTATCTATCTGAATGATAATGAAATTGCGCTGATCACCAAAGATGATCTTTTGGTTAAAAGATTGGATAATGTGGT
This sequence comes from Pedobacter sp. KBS0701, assembly GCF_005938645.2. NCBI lineage: Bacteria > Pseudomonadati > Bacteroidota > Sphingobacteriia > Sphingobacteriales > Sphingobacteriaceae > Pedobacter > Pedobacter sp. KBS0701. Next base: position 4,861,906 of record NZ_CP042171.1, on the reverse strand, counting down.
ACAAACGCCATTAATCCAGGAGCTGCAGTTAAAGTTAGAAATGCTGGAGAAAGGTGGCTTCGATCATTTTATGCTCAAGGAAATTTATGAGCAGCCGCGTTCGATTAAAGATTGTATGCGAGGTCGTATTTATCCTGAAGAAGGGAAAGTTCAGCTTGGCGGGATTAAAGAATTTGCAGAGAAATTAAAAAATATAGATCGCATCATCATTGTGGCCTGTGGAACATCGTGGCATGCAGGTTTGGTTGGCGAATACCTGATTGAAGAATACGCCCGTATTCCTGTTGAAGTTGAATACGCTTCAGAATTCAGGTATAGAAATCCGATTATTACTGAAAAAGATGTGGTAATTGCCATTTCACAGTCTGGAGAAACGGCCGATACCATGGCGGCTATAGAGATGGCTAAAGAACGTGGGGCAACTATTTTCGGAATTTGTAATGTTGCTGGTGCTTCAATTCCGCGTTTAACGCATGCGGGCGTTTATACTCACGCCGGACCAGAAATCGGTGTAGCTTCTACAAAGGCATTTACTGCACAGGTAACGGTTTTAACTTTGATGGCCTTTTATATGGCGCAACAAAAAGGAACCATTACTACTTCAAAGCTAATCGAACTTTTAACCGAGCTCGATAATATTCCTGAAAAGATTCAGATTGCTTTAGAATCGAATGAACTGATTAAGGAAGTAGCAGAAAAGATTAAAGATTCTACCAACTGTTTGTTTTTAGGTAGAGGAAGTGGCTTCCCTGTAGCTTTAGAAGGAGCGTTAAAACTTAAAGAAATTTCCTATATCCATGCAGAAGGATATCCTGCTGCAGAGATGAAACACGGTCCTATTGCTTTAATTGATGAAGAGATGCCTGTAGTTTTTATCGCTACGCAGAATTCATCATACGAAAAAGTGATCAGCAATATACAGGAAGTAAAAGCAAGGAAAGGTAAAGTGATTGCTATTGTAACCCAAGGCGATACCGAGGTGAAAAAAATGGCTGATTACTGTATTGAAATTCCTGATGCCAATGAAGCCTTTTTACCTCTCTTGGCCACAATTCCACTTCAGTTATTGTCGTATCATATTGCGGTAATGCGTGGTTGTAATGTAGACCAGCCAAGAAACCTGGCAAAATCAGTAACTGTAGAATAATTTACAACACAACGAATAGATCAAGCAGCTGCATTAATTTGTAGCTGCTTTTTTGATTGTAGAAGTATTTAATGCTGAATTGTTAACTAAGCCCGATCCGATAGCTATCAGATGAATGGATGCCGTTTTGAGCTATATATTTTTGATCTCAGTAAATTAAAAACGGCAGAGGAAAAGCGGGGCTGAATGCCGCCATTTGTGCCGATGCTAAATTCTAAAGAAATAAATATGATTGATGGAGATCGTTGCCAAAAAAGAGACTTAAATCTGGATTCGGTAATTTAATATTGATTTTGAGCTATTGTATGACATTTTGTTCGAACAGTCGTCACCCTGAATTTATTTCATGTTCTGTTTTGCATGAAAGATGCTGAAATAAATTCAGCATGACGATAGCGTGTGGTAATCCTATAATCTTAAAATCCTGGTGAAAAGTAAAGGGCCGATATTCTTTAGAAGAAATATCGACCCTTACCATCTAAATTAACGCTCTCATATACATAAACGAGATTTCCCTACGATTGGTTTTAAAAAAATAAAAAAAAGTTGTTATTTCTCGTAACTACCTAAGGTTGAGGGGTAAAATCTGGTATTGCCTTTGATGTCTTTATTAAGATAAACGGTAAAATAAGGATCGGTACTCAAATCAGCGCCTTTCTTTCTGGCTAAACTGTTCGCCGAGAGTTCAAAATTTTCCATTTCCTGGTTGATGAATAAGGGATCAATATTCAAAATATTGCCGTTACTGTTATAAGTACTGTTGGTGCACCGGATTAAATTACTCCACACATTGAGTTGCACCATGGCAGAAGTTTTCTTTTGGATATCAAGTTCATTAGTTAAACTTCCCCAAATGATGTTATTGGTTAAATTGATTTGAAGTTTATTGTACGCATTTGCTGCTAAGTAATCTGAAAAGCTCAATGAGGCAGTTTTACGCGGAAAGTTTAAGTTGTAACCAACCAAGGTATTCTGTTTCAAATTATAATTCCCTCCCCCAACTCCATATATCAAATAATTTCCGCAGTTATACATCACATTATTAAATGCGAGCAGTTCTGAGTGATAGCCGATATAAGCTGCCACCTGCATGTTTTTGATGATACTGTTGCTTAAAATTAATTTGGGGTTATTGTTAACAGATAAAGAATCGGAGGTAATGCCAACAGATGCATTTTTAATGATCGCATTTTTAATCAGTCCATGTCCGGTGCGTTTTAAGAAAATTCCTTTCCATTGCCCGGGCTCATCGCTATAAATTCTTTCAAGCCTGTCGCTGCAAAATAATACAGGCTCAGTAAAGTCGCCATTAACGATCAGATTTCCTTCTATGTTTAAATTGGCATCCTTATGGAAATAAATTTTAGTTCCGGGCTGGATTGTTAATGAAGCCCCACTCTTAATGGTTAATGATCCATTAATAATATAGGGTAAAGCTTTTGTCCAGATGGTATTCGTATTAACCGTAGATTCATTTATAAATACGGCATTTTGTCCGTAAGCTAGGAGCTGAATAACCTGTTTATTCCCATTTGTATTTAACAGGATAGAATCTTGAACAAGAAAGGGTAGATTGGTTGAATTTGGATTGATCGAAACCTTGACAAAAAGATTTATAGAATCCTGACCGTTTATGATGAGATCATTTTTATGCTGCGTTTGCTCTCCGTTAATGTTGATACTAAAAGCAGAAGTATTCCCTCCGGATAATCTGATTTCGGATACTTTAACCGCATCATTATTTTTGTTTACAATCTTTATTCTTCTGGTTGTTGAGCCTACAGAAGTAAAAATGGTATCAAATAATACCTCTTTACTGGAGATATTTAGTTTAGCATTCGGATCTGTGGTGATACGCTCTGCTTTCCGGCAAGCTAAACCAAAGAATGAAATTAAAATCACCAAACCAATATTTAAACGCATAAATCAAACTTAGAAAATTGTTTCGCTACTTACAATAGTACTTAAACCATATAGTGGTAATTATTCTGCGAAGGCAAGTGCTGCTATGCTCACTTTTGTTGCTCCTGTAGTTAAGAGTACATTTGCGCAGGCCTCAAGCGTTGCCCCAGTGGTAATTACATCATCAACCAGTAAAATATGTTTGCCGGTTATATCCTCAGGAGAATTTACCTTAAACACACCTATCATATTTTCGTAACGGTTATACCTGCTTTTTTTAGTTTGGCTCTCGGTAGAAGTATTCCGGATAAGGTGGTCCTCGCTAATGCCAATCCCCATCTGCGTCGCAATTCCTTCTGCAATAAAGGTACTTTGGTTATATCCTCTTGACTTATGTTTTTTACGATGTAAAGGAACCGGAATAACCAGATCAATATCCTGGTAAAGTGCTGCGGTTTTTAGCTTTTCTCCCAGCATATTGCCTAACAATACGCCAACATCTGTTCTGCCGTTATATTTTAAGTTGTGTATCAAGTTCTGAACCTTCGCTCCTTTTTTAAAATATAACATGGCCATTGCAGCATGAAGTGGTAAGCGGCCCCATAGTTGCTTAGCAACCCTATTATCTGCATATTGATGATAGTCGGTAAAAGGCAGATCGTATAAGCATTTTAAACAGATCAGCTGTTCGTGGCGAAATAAAGAACGGCCGCATGCATTGCATAAATTTGGAAACAGCAGTCCAAACAAATCAGAAGTCCATTGTCTAACCCGAAGCATCTAACTAATTTATAAAATATTTACGAGGAATACTATGTTTTTAAGGCTAGGATAAAATATAGTTAACTAGTTTTTTAGCAAAGCAGTTGTTTTGCTACTATATAAGCATGTTACGAAGTTTTCAGGTGGCGTGTGCGCCGGGAACTCATAAGTCTTCAGATCGCAGATTTCAAAAACCTGCGAGGTTTATAAGTAGGCTTAAACACCTTTTGCTTCAAAAAGTTTTAACTATAGTAATTTTTTTTCCTGCTGAAAACCATTCACTTACGTCAAAGCCTGCACTATTCTGTAAAAAACCTTTGGCGTTATAGAGAATTTTCCTACTTTTGCATCCCGCTTCGGAGGAAGGGATTTGGTTGAAAAGGTGTTATAGAGAGAGAGGAGAGCAGGATTTATTTTAAAATAAATATTGCGGGAGAGAAAAAGATTGTTACCTTTGCAGCCCGGTTCGGAAGAACGGAAAGCCAGTTAAACCTGGCGTATTGAAAAGCAAACAAGGAAAGAAGAAGGCTTAAAAAATAAAATTTATTTTATTTGTGATTTCGGAAAAGATCCTTACCTTTGCACTCCCAACCGAAAGGAAGGGTAAAAAAATCGGAACGGCGGATGCCGGAAAGATAGAAAAAAGATTGAAACAAATGGAAACACGTTTAAGACGAACACGACTTGAACGAACAGAAGTTTGAAGATATATAAATGACCGGCCGTGAGGTTTACCAGGTCAATAAGTTCTTAAAAGAGATGTCAATGTAGCGTAGCGAGGTAATGGAGTACCGATCAAAGTACATGATTACGTAGCTTTATTTTAAAGGTGGTGTCTAACAGACAACATAAAAAAAGAAGACTATTTTTAACAATAGTTAAAACTGGTCAGCATCTTACAACACATTTTACAATGGAGAGTTTGATCCTGGCTCAGGATGAACGCTAGCGGCAGGCCTAATACATGCAAGTCGAACGATATTTTCCAGCTTGCTGGAAGAGAAAGTGGCGCACGGGTGCGTAACGCGTATGCAACCTACCTTTATCAGGGGGATAGCCCGGAGAAATCCGGATTAACACCGCATAAAAACACAGGATAGCATTATCCAATGTTCAAATATTTATAGGATAAAGATGGGCATGCGTGTCATTAGCTAGTTGGCGGGGTAACGGCCCACCAAGGCGACGATGACTAGGGGATCTGAGAGGATGACCCCCCACACTGGTACTGAGACACGGACCAGACTCCTACGGGAGGCAGCAGTAAGGAATATTGGTCAATGGAGGCAACTCTGAACCAGCCATGCCGCGTGCAGGAAGACTGCCCTATGGGTTGTAAACTGCTTTTATCCGGGAATAAACCTCTTTACGAGTAGAGAGCTGAATGTACCGGAAGAATAAGGATCGGCTAACTCCGTGCCAGCAGCCGCGGTAATACGGAGGATCCAAGCGTTATCCGGATTTATTGGGTTTAAAGGGTGCGTAGGCGGCCTGTTAAGTCAGGGGTGAAAGACGGTAGCTCAACTATCGCAGTGCCCTTGATACTGATGGGCTTGAATGGACTAGAGGTAGGCGGAATGAGACAAGTAGCGGTGAAATGCATAGATATGTCTCAGAACACCGATTGCGAAGGCAGCTTACTATGGTCTTATTGACGCTGAGGCACGAAAGCGTGGGGATCAAACAGGATTAGATACCCTGGTAGTCCACGCCCTAAACGATGAACACTCGCTGTTGGCGATACACAGTCAGCGGCTAAGCGAAAGCGTTAAGTGTTCCACCTGGGGAGTACGCTCGCAAGAGTGAAACTCAAAGGAATTGACGGGGGCCCGCACAAGCGGAGGAGCATGTGGTTTAATTCGATGATACGCGAGGAACCTTACCCGGGCTTGAAAGTTAGTGAATGATTTAGAGATAGATCAGTCCGCAAGGACACGAAACTAGGTGCTGCATGGCTGTCGTCAGCTCGTGCCGTGAGGTGTTGGGTTAAGTCCCGCAACGAGCGCAACCCCTATGTTTAGTTGCCAGCATGTAATGGTGGGGACTCTAAACAGACTGCCTGTGCAAACAGAGAGGAAGGAGGGGACGACGTCAAGTCATCATGGCCCTTACGTCCGGGGCTACACACGTGCTACAATGGATGGTACAGAGGGCAGCTACATAGCAATATGATGCGAATCTCACAAAGCCATTCACAGTTCGGATTGGGGTCTGCAACTCGACCCCATGAAGTTGGATTCGCTAGTAATCGCGTATCAGCAATGACGCGGTGAATACGTTCCCGGGCCTTGTACACACCGCCCGTCAAGCCATGGAAGTTGGGGGTACCTAAAGTATGTAACCGTAAGGAGCGTCCTAGGGTAAAACCGATAACTGGGGCTAAGTCGTAACAAGGTAGCCGTACCGGAAGGTGCGGCTGGAATACCTCCTTTCTGGAGTAGACTCACCTACTCGCCACGCAACATGATATTTCTAATTAAGGTATATGGTAATAAGGTATAAGGCTTAAGGTCTTGATACTGGATACTAAATACTTTAAAAGCACAAGAGAAAAAAGAAACACCCAGAAGAAAACGGTGGGCTACTATAAAGGTAAGCTTAACGGAGACAAGAAGGGGAAGCCAAAGGAAGCAGTAGCGGTAAGATACTATATACTGCAAACTATTGCTTACCTGAAATCAAGAAGTCCCGTAGCTCAGCCTGGTTAGAGCACTACACTGATAATGTAGGGGTCTCCAGTTCAAATCTGGACGGGACTACCATTGAAGTTGGGAGTAAAGAGAAAAGAGCCTGGGAGTTATGAATACTCCAGACTAATGACTCCAAACTCAAAACTGATACTCTGGGGGATTAGCTCAGCTGGCTAGAGCGCCTGCCTTGCACGCAGGAGGTCAACGGTTCGACTCCGTTATTCTCCACCATTGAGGTTGAGGGTCAGAAGGTAGAAGGCAAAGAGGTAAACTTTAAGCCGGTACATAGACCACAACAGAATAAATACCTTATTATCGGGATAGATAATATACATTGACATAAAGATTAAGAAAAGAAGAAACGCCAGGGGGCACATATATAGATATAATAATATCGAAATATGAAACGGTTCGAGACCGCAGTTTTTTACTAACGAAGCTGAAACGAAGCTTAGGTTGGGGACAATGAAACCCTCCGCCTTTATACCTTCGGCCTTCAGCCTCAGTAAAGTTCTTTGACATATTGGAAGAAGTTAAAAAAGAAGAGCAAACAACAATAGGCGACTGTTGTGTTTGTGCTCTCCCGACTTTACGTTGGGAATGAGACATCATAACAAGAGCAAAAAAGCATACCTTGCGGCGCAAAAGGCGCAAGAGTAGAAGAAAGTAATAAAGAGTACACGGGGGATGCCTTGGCTCTCAGAGGCGATGAAGGACGTGATAAGCTGCGATAAGCTTCGGGTATTTGCAAATAGGAATTGATCCGAAGATTTCCGAATGGGGCAACCCGGCATGTTGAAGACATGTCACATATAATGAGCAAACCTGCCGAACTGAAACATCTAAGTAAGCAGAGGAAGAGAAAATAACAATGATTTCCTAAGTAGTGGCGAGCGAAAGGGAAAGAGCCCAAACCTACTTTGTTACGGCAAAGTGGGGGTTGTAGGACTGCAACATGGCATTAGCAAACAGAAGTGGAATGGGATGGGAAGCCCAGCGATACACGGTGATAGCCCGGTACACGTATAGAATGCTAGCCTAGCAGTATCCTGAGTACCGCGAGGTCGGAGACGCCTTGTGGGAATCTGCCGGCACCATCCGGTAAGGCTAAATACTCCTGAGAGACCGATAGTGAACCAGTACCGTGAGGGAAAGGTGAAAAGAACCCCGAACAGGGGAGTGAAATAGAACCTGAAACCGTGTACTTACAAGCGGTCGGAGCGTCCAGGTGGCGTGACGGCGTGCCTTTTGCATAATGAGCCTACGAGTTACTCTTCTCTGGCAAGGTTAAGTGCTTCAGGCACGGATCCGAAGCGAAAGCGAGTCTGAATAGGGCGTATAGTCAGAGGAGGTAGACGCGAAACCTTGTGATCTACCCATGGACAGGTTGAAGGTGCGGTAACACGTACTGGAGGACCGAACCGATAAACGTTGAAAAGTTTCCGGATGATCTGTGGGTAGGGGTGAAAGGCTAATCAAACTGGGAAATAGCTCGTACTCCCCGAAATGTTTTTAGGAACAGCGTCGACGTTGAGTTATATAGAGGTAGAGCTACTGATTGGGTGCGGGGGAGTCAAATCCTACCAAATCCAGACAAACTCCGAATGCTATATAATATAGTCGGCAGTGAGGCGCGGGGTGCTAAGGTCACGCGCCGAGAGGGAAAGAACCCAGACCATCAGCTAAGGTCCCCAAGTTACAGTTAAGTTGAACTAACGAGGTCCGATTGCACAGACAGCTAGGATGTTGGCTTGGAAGCAGCCATTCATTTAAAGAGTGCGTAACAGCTCACTAGTCGAGCGATCGGGCATGGATAATAAACGGGCATTAAACTGTACACCGAAGCTATGGGATTGAAATATATCGGTAGGGGAGCATTCTATCGGCAGCGAAGGTACCTGGTAATGGGTGCTGGAGCTTATAGAAAAGCAAATGTAGGCATAAGTAACGATAAGGCGGGCGAGAAACCCGCCCACCGAAAGGATAAGGTTTCCTGATCAACGCTAATCGGATCAGGGTTAGTCGGGACCTAAGGAGAACCCGAAGGGGAAATTCGATGGACAACGGGTTAATATTCCCGTACTTTTTATAACTGCGATGTGGGGACGGAGTAGTGACACTGCCGCGATCTGACGGAATAGATCGTTAAAGGCTGTAGGTATTAGAACGGTAGGCAAATCCGCCGATCTAGCTGAACGCTGATAGTACCGCAAGCCTTCGGGTGAGTGGATAGTGCAGGTAATCAGACTTCCAAGAAAAACCGCTAAGCTTCAGGTTATAAAAACCCGTACCGCAAACCGACACAGGTATCCGGGAAGAGGATTCTAAGGTGCTCGAGTGAATCATGGCTAAGGAACTCGGCAAAATGGCCCTGTAACTTCGGGAGAAGGGGCGCTGGCAGTAATGTCAGCCGCAGTGAAAAGGCCCAGGCGACTGTTTAACAAAAACACATGGCTTTGCAAAATCGAAAGATGAGGTATAAGGCCTGACACCTGCCCGGTGCTGGAAGGTTAAGAGGGGATGTCATCGTAAGAGAAGCATTGAATCGAAGCCCCAGTAAACGGCGGCCGTAACTATAACGGTCCTAAGGTAGCGAAATTCCTTGTCGGGTAAGTTCCGACCTGCACGAATGGTGTAACGATCTGGGCGCTGTCTCAGCCATGAGCTCGGTGAAATTGTGGTCCCGGTGAAGACGCCGGGTACCCGCAACGGGACGGAAAGACCCCATGCACCTTCACTACAATTTAACATTGACATTGGATACAGGATGTGTAGGATAGGTGGGAGGCTTTGAAGCGGCGTCGCTAGGCGTCGTGGAGCCAACGTTGAAATACCACCCTTTCTGTATTCGGTGTCTAATCCCTCTAAGGGGGAGACATTGTTTGATGGGTAGTTTGACTGGGGTGGTCGCCTCCAAAAAGGTAACGGAGGCTTTCAAAGGTAAGCTCAGTACGCTTGGTAACCGTACGCGGAGTGCAATAGCATAAGCTTGCTTGACTGTGAGACAGACAAGTCGATCAGGGTCGAAAGACGGATATAGTGATCCGGTGGTTCTGCATGGAAGGGCCATCGCTCAAAGGATAAAAGGTACGCTGGGGATAACAGGCTGATCTCCCCCAAGAGCTCATATCGACGGGGAGGTTTGGCACCTCGATGTCGGCTCGTCACATCCTGGGGCTGGAGAAGGTCCCAAGGGTTCGGCTGTTCGCCGATTAAAGTGGCACGCGAGCTGGGTTCAGAACGTCGCGAGACAGTTCGGTCCCTATCTGTTGTGGGCGTAGGAATTTTGAGTGGGGCTGACCTTAGTACGAGAGGACCGGGTTGGACCAGCCTCTAGTGAATCTGTTGTTCCGCCAGGGGCATTGCAGAGTAGCTACGCTGGGAATAGATAAGCGCTGAAAGCATCTAAGTGCGAAACTAGCCACGAGATGAGAATTCCATATAGGACCGTAGCAGACTACTACGTTGATAGGCTACAGATGTAAAGCTGGCGACAGCACAGTCGAGTAGTACTAATCATCCGAAGCTTTCAAAGCAAACAGACTGTTGTTTGTTCTTCAAACTAACTTCTTTCAATAATATGTCATTTAAGGCTGGAAGGCCGAAGGTAGAAAGGCGGAAGGTATAACCCTCCCACCCTAAAACCCTCCTCCCTTTAACCTTAATTAAAAATATTCAGGTGCCTATATCGGTGGTGTCCACCTCTTCCCATTCCGAACAGAGAAGTTAAGCCCACCAGAGCCGATGGTACTGCGGTAACACGTGGGAGAGTAGGTCGGTGCCAGATCTTAAAAGAAACCCTTTAGCAGAAATGTTGAAGGGTTTTCTTGTTATATACAAGGCCTTGTGTTTAAGGTCAGCGAAATTTAAATACTGAAATCGATATACATTAAGGCTGGAAGGCCGACGGTAGAAAGGCGGAAGGTATAACCCTCCCTCCCTAAAACCCTCCTTCCTTCAACCTTAATTAAAAACATTCAGGTGCCTATATCGGTGGTGTCCACCTCTTCCCATTCCGAACAGAGAAGTTAAGCCCACCAGAGCCGATGGTACTGCGGTAACACGTGGGAGAGTAGGTCGGTGCCAGATCTTAAAAAGAAACCCTTCAGCAGAAATGTTGAAGGGTTTTCTTCGTTTTAAAGGCTTTTTGAAATATATTATTAGCTTCCATTTGATTAACAGTTCTTGATTATTCTCACCATTAAGGAGTGAAGAAGGGTTAAGGTATGGGCGCTATTCTTAATGTCCTTAATCCCTTAATGGTAAAGGGAGCCATAAACTTTTTCTCAACATTAAAGAGTTAAGCAAAGTTAAGGGTTTGTTCCCGCAGATCACGCTGATCTCCTCAGAGGCATTCATCCATCCGTTTCAATCTTACCTGTTTTTCTTCTGTCAAGGGTTAAATAGCCCTGATGGGAGTGAGCACGGAGCCAATTCTTCATGGGCGGAGTAAAACGGACAGCAGGACCGAACCCAACCTAAATGCACAGGAAACCGCGCTTCAAAAAATGAAAGAGATTGTATTAAGAATGTTGTAGTAGATGGCTTAAGCGTTCGCTTCTTCCTTAACGGCCAATTGCCCGCAAGCGGCATCGATGTCTTTGCCACGACTACGGCGAATATTGGTATTAATACCCTGGCTTTTCAAATAATTTGAAAATGCATCAATTTTATCCCCTTCCGCATTGGTGAAATCGGCGAAAGAAATGGGGTTATATTCGATCAGGTTTACTTTACAAGGAATATGTTTGCAGAATTTGGCCAAATCCATTGCATCAGAGATTTCATCATTAAAATGATTAAAAACAATGTATTCGTAGGTTACCGGATTCTTCGTTTTTGCAAAATAGTATTTAAGTGCATCTGCCAATGCTTTTAATGAGTTGGCTTCATTAATGGGCATGATTTCATTACGCTTTTTATCATCAGCAGCATGTAGGGATAATGCAAGATTAAATTTTGCGCCATCATCGCCCAGTTTTTTGATCATCTTTGCAATGCCCGCGGTAGAAACCGTAATGCGTTTATAGCTCATGTTTAGGCCATCCGGAGCTGTAATACGCTCGATAGACTTCAATACATTTGCATAATTTAACAAAGGCTCTCCCATTCCCATATACACTATATTGGTAAGTGGATTGTTATAATTCTGCTTCGCTTGTTTATCAATCAGTACAACCTGGTCATAAATCTCATCCGCATTTAAATTACGCTTACGGTCCATGTAGCCGGTGGCACAGAATTTACAGGTTAAACTACAGCCCACCTGCGAACTCACACAAGCAGTCATGCGGTCTTCTAAAGGAATGAGCACCCCCTCTACAATATTACCATCTGCTAACCTGAAAGTATTTTTAATGGTATGGTCGTTACTGAATTGGGAGTTGTTAACCTGAACGGCATTGATAGCAAAAGTTTCGTCCAATACCTTACGAAGGTCTTTAGATAAATTACTCATTTGCTCGAAACTCGTAGCCGATTTTTCCCAAAGCCACTGGTAAATCTGCTTGGCCCTAAATGCAGGCTGTTGCATTGCTACAAGGTGTTGTTGCAATTGGGGAAGATCTAATGCACGGATATCGGTTTTTTTTGCTGTTACCATTTGTTGCAAAGGTACTTAAAAAAGGTGTAAGGCAGAAAGGTAGAAGTTGAGGGTGCTTGTAAGAGGCCAAATTTTACAATTAATTAGCTTTATCTTCCTCTGCCTCTTGAGTTTGACTTGCTGATTGCCTTACCTTTAGCAGGTCTGGAATTTCTGTTCCCCGCATTGCTTTTTCCTGTTGGTTTTGCTCCGGAATGACCTGCGCTCTTTTTTCCTATTGATTTTGGGCCAGACGGCTTTGGTTTAAACGTTTTTTTTGTTTGCTCTTCTCTAAGTTCAGGGATTTCCTCCCAGGTATTTGTTTTTTTCCTGGTAGTGCTTTTTGTTTTGGGTTTAGCTTCAGAAGATGAGTTTTCGACACTTTTGGTAATGGCTTTCATCTCTTCTTCGGTAAGTTCCCTAAATTCTCCCGTGGGGATACCTTTAAGGCTGATATTCATGATGCGTGTACGCTCGAGTTTTGTCACTTCGTAACCAAAATGCTCGCACATTCTTCTTATTTGCCTGTTTAATCCTTGAATTAAGATAATATTGAAAACAAAAGTGCTGATCTGCCTTACCTTGCATTTACGTGTATTCACACCTAAGATTGGAACTCCATTACTCATCTCGAAAATAAAATCTTCAGTGATGGGCTTATTAACCGTAACTACATATTCCTTTTCGTGTTTATTCCCTGCCCTTAAAATTTTGTTAACGATATCGCCATTATTGGTGAGGAAGATCAGACCTGACGAATCTTTGTCCAACCGGCCAATGGGAAATATTCTTTCACTGTGGTTAATGTAATCGACAATATTATCGCGTACGCTGCCTTCAGTAGTACTGGTAATGCCAACAGGCTTGTTAAAAGCCAGCAGGATGAAATTACTTTCTTCTTTAGGTTCGATGTTATGGCCGTTTACCATCACTTTATCGCCTGCAAAAACCTGATCGCCAACCTTAGCCCTTTTTCCATTGATAAAAACAGTGCCCTTTTCAATATAGCGGTCAGCTTCACGGCGTGAACATAATCCGCTTTCGCTGATGAATTTATTTAAACGGGTGGCAGAATTATTATTCATGCTGCAATTTTACGGAAATAAATTGTGTTATCCATTCTCAACAGTAGCAACAAATGCATGAACAGTACTTTTAAGCTTTGTTAAAGTTTCGTGATCTGTAATTTCTGCATTATGATTAATTTTAGCTTTTGCAAAGGGAATGAGCTGTGAAGATATTTTAGCCTCAAGTACGGTTAAAATATCTATTATGGATTGATAGGCTTTTTCACCCTGTGTAGAAGCAACAAGCACTAAAACGGATTTATCAGAAAACGATGCGGCACTTACCGTCCAATCGAGCAGGTTTTTTAATGAACCGGGTAGCCCCATAGCATATTCAGGTGTAGAAATGATGATGCCATCTGCTTCCTGGATGGTTTTACGAAGATCATAAACAACCTTTGGTGGATCTGCTAAATCCAGATCAGGGTTGAAATGTGGAACATCTGCAATAGTTGGGAAGATGGAGACCTCAAAATCTTTCCCTAGAAGCTGGCTAATAGCCGAAATATAAAGTCCGTTGGTTGATGAAGTTTTGGTGCTGCCTGAAATCGCAAATATTTTTTTCATTGCTAAAAATAGCAAAGTGCAGCTAAAGTATGAAGTGGACCTGGTAATTCGATGGTCATTTCAAATGAACCCATTGAAACGCAACAAGTTTCAACAGCTGATCGATGATAATGCTGATTCAATAGCTTTAATATTCAAGCCCAATGGCCTTAATTTAAAGGCTTTTAACTACAGATCTGCACAGATAAACACGGATTTTTATATCTGTGTTTATCCTTTTTACCTGTGGTTAATGTGTTGGGCGCTTAAATAACGACATCGATTTATGCCTGTACGGAAATGACGATTATCTTTATAAACTAAAAACTATGATCATCAGCACTTGGGCCATAACTTCCCGGAATTGGAATATTCAATAACCTTAAATAAACACCCAATTGTGCCCGGTGATGAGAAGTTTGGTTTAAAGAGTGGCGGATGGTTTCGTATTTAGAATAATCGGCCAAAACCTGTTTACCCATACTGAGTACCCAACGCCCGTTTAAATTATCTTCGGTAGCTTTTTCTAAATCGGCCTTTCCGGCTGCATAATTTTTCTCCAAAATTTTAACCAGGTCACCAGCATTTTCTACATGAGGTTCTGTGTAAGGTTCGGTTTCAAAATCCAGTCCATCGGTATTTAGAGCCAATGAAACCCAGCGTGGAAGGTCGGCAATATGAACCGCAAGCGATTTCATTTTCATACTTTTTTCGTGCGGTGCCCAGTCAAATTTATCTGCCGGTACAATGGCCAGGAATTTTTTCGTGGTATTGAATTCGTCTGCCAACTCTTTCAATAATAATTTAATAATGTCCATATTTTTCTGTTTTGTTTTTTCTACTGTGTGTAACTCCATAAGTAATAAATCGGCGATGCTCATGATTTTTGATGTTTGTTTACACAAAGAAAATACAGACTACTGACAACCCTATGGCAGTGTGAAAAAATAATTTAATTGAGAAATGTTTTATTCAAAAAAGTGTATTTTTGTAGTAATGACGACGTTAACCGTAAATATCGAAAACAAGAAATCTGAAAAAGCTGTAAAGGCTGTGCTTGATGCCTTGGGCTTGAACTACGAGGTTGTATCTAATATTAAAGCAAAAGAAAGAACACCAAATAGACCTGAACAGGCAATCTATAAGCGCCTAAAAGAATCTCTTGAACAAATCAATCTTCATCACGAAGGAAAAATAGAATTACGAGATGCCAAAGATTTTTTAGATGAGCTTTAAGGTTAAAACGGTTCCTAATTTTGAAAGGGAAGTTAAACGAATCTTTAAGAAACATCGCGGCATAAAATCTGATTTATTAAAACTCATTAATGATTTAGAAGTAAATCCTGAATTGGGAGCTCATCTAAGCCAGAACATTTATAAAATCCGATTATCCATTTCTGGTACGAATAAGGGTAAATCTGGCGGTGCAAGGGTTATAATTTATGTCGTTGTCCTTGATAAAATAGTTTATCTTGCCGAAATATACCTCAAAAGCGACCATTCAACCGTAAATATTGAAGATGTGATACAACGTTTGAAAGATGCAGGAATTTTTGATTCTTAATAATTTACCGGCAGTAGATGCATATAATCGCTTAATGGAATATGTTGCGTTTTTTTGAAAGGAATACCCAAATTTTTGAGGCAGATAATCCGCGTGAGGTTAAAATCGCGGTATTGGTTTCGGTAATGGCACCAGGCAATGAGGTGCCAGCTAAATGCGTAAAAAATTAATCCGATCGGTTCTACCTCTCTTTTGCTTACCTCCTCCTTATTATTTTTATAATCAAGTGCAATAAGGTATTTTTCGGCGATGGCGTGCTGAATAAGGGACAGGTATTCAAAGTTGAAACTCAATCTTTCAGGAATCTGCAGTTTGATATGCTGGTTTAAAGTTTCGAGTTTTTCTTTTTGACTTGTTTTTAATACTGCTTTTACCTTGGTTAGTGCAGAAGAGTAATGCGTACGGATGGAGTTATCCGCAAAACCATTTACCAAACTTTCTACCAATAATAAAGCATTGGCTTCATCCATATTAAAGGAAACCGGTGGCAAAAAATAGCCTTGCACGAGATAATAACCTTTATGTTGCTCAAAACTTACGGGTATTCCCTGCTCGCAAAGCGCTTTAATATCGCGGTAAACCGTACGTATGCTCATGTTAAATCTTTCTGCAATTTTTTCTGCAGTAATATATTTTTTGGATTGGAGTAAAGTCAGGATTCCAAAAAGTCGGTCGATACGGTTCATGTTTGGTTTTTTTAGGCGATGATAAAATTAAAGCTTTTTAACCAATTTTCTTATGGTACGTTATTTGTAAAAGATAAACAGATACCAATTCTAAACGATAAACCGTTATTATAATGGTTTAAGGTAATAATCTGAATTAAATGGCGGCTGTTATTCAAAAACGTTTCTTCCGGGCAATAAAAAGTAAAGTAATTATAGGTTTTCTGTTCGCCTGTTTTGCGCTGCTATTGGCATGGGGTATCAGCAAGTTCGCTTTTACCAGGATGCTGAATACCGTGGAAGAAATTTCAGCGCCGAACGACCGTTTAAGGATTGTTAATGATCTTTCGCACAAGATAGCCAGGTTGGATCAGTTGCAACGTGATGAAGCTTTTAATAAACAGGGCAATTATAGTTTCCTTAAGGAATCGCGTAAGTTAAGATCAAGTTTAGATACGCTTCGCAAATTATATCGTGGAGACTCTGCGCAATTGTCTAGGATAAAATCGATCAAAAATTTACTTTCAGATCGCGATAAACAGTTTGTAAACTACCTTAAAGTAAGGGAAACACTGGTCAATACCAAATCTTTTTCTGACGAAGTTAAGAAATTGAATGAGCTGGTGGCTATACGCAGCAGGCAAACGGATAGTGCAGTATTAACTACCGAAACGACCACATCAACCACCACGGTTGCGCCAGAGGAAGAACAAAAATCAAGAGGTTTCCTGAGCAAACTTTTTGGGAAGAAGAAATCAGATGTTTATAAAATCATTAACGAAGAATTTAAGGTTAAGCGTGATACCTTAAATGCAAAGGCTGAAGACAGCATCATGAAAAGCATGACGGGTTCGTTAAGGAATATCGAGCTGGAACAGCGTCAGAAAAGCCAGAAATTTTTAAAAAGGGAGGCTGATTTATCAAGTGCCAGTAATGCCTTAACTGCGAAAATGCTGCAGATTCTTCGTGAGGTAGAGGGTGAGGCGGTAGCGCAGGTTGACTTAAATGGTATTCAGGCCAAGGAAGTGGTTAACGACGGAATTACACAGATCACAACCATTATCATTATCTTTTTTCTGTTAACGGTTATTCTGCTGTATTTAATTTTAGCAGATATTACAAAAAGCAACAGGTATAGAAAGGCTTTGGAGCTGGCTAAAGATGAAGCAGAATACCATGGTAAAGCGAAGCAGCGGTTCCTGTCAAACATGAGCCATGAGATCAGAACCCCGCTGCAGTCTATTTTAGGCTACGCTGAGCTGATTACCCAGCAGGATGTGCCCAACAAAAAAGATGTGGATGCGATTTATCAGTCTTCCATTCATTTACTTCAGATTGTTAATGAGGTATTAGATTATAACCGGATTATTTCAGGTGAGTTTAGCTTTAATAATCAGGTATTTAATATCAAAAAAGCCTTTGATGAAGTAGTTTCGGTAATGCGGCCATTGGCAGAACAGAAATCACTTCAGTTAAATACAGCACTTGATCTTGCCGGTTTGGAATTTGTAAAGGGCGATGCTTTTAGACTAAAGCAGATTTTATTTAATTTATTGGGTAACGCCGTAAAATTTACCTTAAAAGGTGAAATTAAACTTTCTGTATCTTACAAAAAGCAAGGTGAGGATCTTCACTTTCATTTTACCATAAAGGATACCGGAATAGGATTTGAAGAAAAAGATATCCCTAAAATATTTAATGAATTTGAGCAGATAGAATCTCCTGAGAAATATATTATTAACCCTGCCGGTACAGGTTTGGGCCTACCTATTGTTAAATCTTTGATTGAAACTCAGGGAGGAAGAATTTATGTGAAAAGTAAGCCGGGCATTGGTACCACATTTAATATCTACATGAGGTATGAAAATACCACTGAGCGCGTAAATGATGCTTTAGACTTAGCGCATTATGCTATTGTAAACCCTGGAACGGTTTGGGTAATTGATGATGATAAACTTATTCTCGATTTATGCGGAATGATTTTTCAAAAAAACAAAATCCCTTACAGAAGTTTTACCCAGGTAGCAGATATTTTAAATGCTGAACCCGACCAGGATTTAAAGTATGTTTTAGTTGATATGCGCATGCCCGAAATGACAGGTTTCGAACTGTGCCATTTATTAAAAAAGAAACTGCCGCAAAATATTAAATTCTATGCCATTACTGCACAGGTTTTACCTGAAGAGCGTGAGATGGTTTTGAGTGAGGGTTTTGACGGCCTGATTATGAAACCGTTTAGGGCGGTCGATATCCTATCTATATTTGATAAAACAGAAGTATTAACAGCGCAGCCCGAATTTGATTTTTCTTCGATAGAAAAAATGACTTTTGGCGATCAGGAGATGCTTGAAAAAATCCTAAACCGTTTTAAGCAGGATTCGATCGATGATGCTGCTGAACTCAAAAAACACCTGGACGAAAACGAGCAGGATAAGAGTAGGTTATTGGTTCATCGCCTTGCAGGACGCACTGCACAAATGGGGTCGAAGACATTGGCCAATGCCTTTAGAACCTTAGAAATAGAAATAGCTGAAAAAGGCTTAACGGGGAACATTAAAACTGAAGTTCTGTTACAGATCGGAAAGCTGGATAGTTTGATTGCCTTTATGGAAAATATAGACTACGCTAATGCGGGCTAACTACTCTATCCCGTAGCGTTCCATTTTGGCATATAGTGTTTTACGATCGATGTTTAAAATTTTAGCAGCTTTTGATTTGTTATGTCTTACTTTGATTAACGTTTCCGTAATTAACGCTTTTTCATTCTGTTCGTTAACTGCTTTCAGATCAGATGAATTGCCAGGAGCTGATTGCTGATGGATAGAAATCATCATTTCATCAGGTAGTGCACTAATCTGGGCAATATCGCCAGGGCTCAATAAAACCATACGTTTGATCACATTGCTAAGCTCGCGCAGATTTCCCGGCCAATCGTAACTTAACAATAATGCTTTCGCTTCAGCAGATACACTTTTAACATTCCGGTCTAAATCGCGGTTTGATAACTGTATAAAATGATTAATAAACAGTTCCAAATCTCCACCTCTTTCTCTCAATGGCGGAAGCTGGATTTTGAATTCATTTAAACGGTGGTATAAATCTTCTCTAAATTCTCCCTGTTGCATGCTATTGGCCAGGTCATCATTGGTAGCCGTGATGATACGGACATTAACCGGAATCTGTTTGGTGCTACCCAAAGGCTGGATTACCCTTTCCTGTAAGGCCCTAAGCAATTTAATCTGCACTTCATAGCTCAGGTTACCCACTTCATCCAGAAACAAGGTTCCTCCGTCGGCCGCTTCAAACTGACCTTTTTTATCATTTAAAGCACCCGTAAAAGCACCTTTAACATGTCCGAATAATTCGCTGGCGGCTAAATCTTTTGATAAAGCACCACAATCTATTGCCACAAAAGGTTTATCAGCACGTTTACTCTGTTGATGCAGGGTTCTGGCGGCAAATTCTTTTCCTGTGCCGCTTTCGCCCTGTATAATTACCGACATGTCTGTAGGGGCTACCAAATTAATATGTTCATATAGTTTATCTGCAATTGCACTTTTCCCTTTTATAAAGTCGCTGTTTGTTTCTTTTGGTTCAATACTTTTTAAATCCTTTTTAGCTAAAGAATTTTTGATCACCATTAATAATTCGTCTGGATTAACTGGCTTTGTAATGTAATCAAACGCACCCAATTGAATAGATTTTACTGCTGTGCGAACATCATTAAAGCTGGTCATGATGATTACCGGAATGGAAAGACCCAGATCACGAAGATGAGTAAGCACTTCAAATCCGGTTCCGTCTGGCAGGCGGTAATCGATTAAAAGTAAATCGAATGTATAGGTTTCAACCTGTTTAAATGATTGCTTTACCTGGGTTACGAGGGTAATTTCGTGACCTTTTTTTGTTAAAAAGCCATCAAGTAATTGAGCAAATGTGGTATCGTCTTCTAAAATCAGGATTCTCGCCATGTAACAAAAATAAGAAAAGCCGGACATAATCCGGCTTTCTTATCATAGGTAGATGTAATTATTTGGGTTTTATTGTACGGGCTTACCGTCTTTATCAATTTTAACCGAACCAGTTTCGGCTTCTTTTTTAACATTGATCAAGTAGTATTCCTTTGTTCCTTCTTTAACAGACCAGGCTTCAGTAGCGGTCCATCCTTTATAAGCATCAGATTTTAATGCTGTTGTAACCGGCTCAGGAAGTTCTTCCAATTTAACCGGAGTTTTCACTGCGCTATCTTGAACTGCAACAATTGCAGCATTTTTAATTGTATTTACTTCACTTGCCTGTACTGCTGAGAATCCTGCAAAAGCTAAGAACGCAGCTGATAAAATTAATTTTTTCATCTTGATTATTTTTTAAGTTAGTGCGAGCATTAAGGCTACGCTTATATTGATTATGCCTTTATGGCGTATTTATTTTAAATTATTGAACTGGTTTACCGTCTTTATCAAATTTAAGTGAACCTGTTTCTGCTTCCTTTTTAACATTTACTAAATAATACTCTTTAGTACCTTCTTTAACTGTGAAAGCTTCAGTTGCTGTCCAACCTTTGTAGGTGTCAGATTTTAATGCTGTTGTAATCGGCTCAGGAAGTTCTTCCAATTTAATTGGAGTTTTTACTGCACTATCTTGAACTGCAACAATTGCAGCATTTTTGATTGTATTTACTTCACTTGCTTGTACTGCTGTGAATCCTACGAATGCTAAAGTAGCGGCTAAAATGATCTTTTTCATGATATTGTGTTTTAATATGATTGGTAACTTTCGTTACTGTTTAAATATAATTGTTAATTGTGGAGCGCTAATTTTGTATTGATTATTGAACTGGTTTACCGTCTTTGTCGATCTTTACCGAACCGGTTTCAGCTTCTTTTTTCACATTGATTAAATAATACTCTTTTGTACCTTCTTTAACTGACCAGGCTTCAGTAGCGGTCCAACCTTTATATGCATCAGATTTTAATGCGGTTGTTACTGGCTCAGGAAGTTCTTCCAATTTAACTGGAGTTTTCACTGCGCTATCTTGAACTGAAACAATTGCAGTAGTTTTAAAATCTTTTACTTCACTTGCCTGTACTGCTGAGAATCCTGCGAATGCTAATACTGTAGCTGCTAAAACGAATTTTTTCATGGTATATATTTTAAAATTTAATTTGTGTAACAATACTTGCTAATGTTTCATAATGGTGCCAAACAGCGTTTTTTATTTAAATAATTGATTTACAGTAATTTATTTCTGTGCCAAAGTTTTAATGTTGTGGAGTTTGTCCACACTTTGTGGTGAATGACTACAAGTTTAGCAACCATTTGTTATTAGCCCGGTAGTGTGCCGTTGTTCTTTTGCCATTAGATATTACCATCTGATGGATTTAAAATTCTTTGGAGTGGAATTGCAAACTATTGCAACTCCAGAGTTCCTTTAGCTTTCAGATGGTAACATCTGAAAGCACGTCGGAAAAAATAAATCTCAATTTTTGAAAAAAGAAGATTTTTTTCTATCATTGCAGCCCGATTGAAAGCCTCCTTAGCTCAGCTGGTAGAGCAACTGACTTGTAATCAGTAGGTCATTGGTTCGATTCCGATAGGAGGCTCTTTTTCTTTTTCTAATTTCTTAAGAAGTTAAATCAAAAATCATTTTATCATCAAAATAGGTCAGGCAGATAAAATATTTTTTATTTGCTCCGGTTATTCCGCTAATTTGCGATATGTTAAAATACTTTTCAGCAGATTGGATCTTTCCTGTTTCCTCCCCACCAATGAAAAACGGAGTAGTAGCTGTAAATCCAGAGGGCGAAATTGAAGAAGTGTTAACCAAAAAAGAAGCCGAAAACCTTAATTTGGATATCATAAAATATAAAGGGGCAATCGTTCCAGGCTTAATTAATACCCATTGCCATTTAGAATTATCGCATATATTAGATCAAATCCCTGAGCAAACGGGTTTGGTAGAATTTGTACAGCATATTATTAAAAGCAGACAGGGCGATATAGCAGAGATTAAAGCGGCTATGTATGCAGCCGACCAGGAAATGTTCGAAAATGGGATTGTAGCCGTTGGCGATATTTCCAATCAAATTTCCTCTAAAGAAGTGAAAGAGAAGAGTAAAATCCATTACCATACCTTTGTAGAGGCCATGGGTTTTAATCCCGAAAGGGCCGGAGCCATAATGGATAATGTGAAGGGAATTAAGGAGGATTTTAAACCACTGCCTGTATCTATTGTTCCGCATGCACCTTATTCAGTATCTCCGGCATTATTCGAATTAATAAGGGAAGAGGCAGAAAAAGATAATAGCCTTATTAGTGTTCACAATCAGGAAACGGACAATGAAAATGCTTTTTTTGAAAATAAAACAGGTGGATTTTTAGATCTCTATCAATTTTTAGGACTGGACATCACTTTCTTCGAGCCAACCCATAAAACATCATTACAAAGCTGGCTACCTTATATTAAGGAACAGAAAACTTTATTGGTACACAATACCGTTTCAAACAAAGCTGACATTACTTTTGCGAAAGCGAATAACCCGAATTTATACTGGTGCCTTTGTCCGCAGGCTAATCTTTATATTGAAAACACTTTGCCAGATGTTAATCTCCTGATAGATGAAAAAGTGAAAATTACTTTAGGTACGGATAGTTTGGCCAGTAACCATCAACTTAATATTCTGTCGGAAATGTTCACTTTACAGAAATACAAACAGGTTCCTTTTGAAAAACTGTTGAGCTGGGCAACAATAAACGGAGCAGAATTTTTGGAGCTTGATCAACAAATTGGTACAATAGAAGTTGGTAAAAAACCAGGATTGAATTTAATCCGGCTGTCTGCCAATTTTACAATTGAAAGCGACAAAGTACAGCGACTGATTTAAAGAAAGTATCCGTTCTTTAATAACCTTAAAAATCGCTTGTTTTGAAGAGTCATTTTATTTGGTCATGAGTTTAATGCCATTTCGAGCTTATACATTAAAAATCAGCTTTTTTATGTATAAGGGTATTATTTCAATTTATTTAACGCGATTTTGGAATTATATAGAATTCTTTCGGAATAAGTGATATTTCAATAATTTGCCAACTATTTGTAAAGTAAATTTTCCTCATGAACCCAATCTGTAAACTATTCAATATTAAATATCCTATTATTCAGGCTGGAATGGTTTGGTGCAGTGGCTGGAGACTGGCTTCAGCAGTTTCTAATGCAGGAGGCCTGGGCATTATTGGAGCAGGTTCAATGTATCCTGACGTTTTAAGAACACATATTCAAAAGTGTAGATTAGCAACTCATCAGCCATTTGGCGTTAATATTCCATTACTTTACCCTAATATTCAGGAAATTATAGATGTAGTAATTGAAGAAAAGGTAAAAATTGTATTTTCTTCTGCCGGTAACCCGGCAACATGGACCAGTTTTTTAAAAGAAAAGGGTATTACTGTGGTTCATGTAATTGCGAATACAAAATTTGCTATAAAAGCTCAGGAAGCCGGTGTTGATGCGATTGTTGCCGAAGGTTTTGAGGCGGGTGGGCATAACGGGAGAGAAGAAACTACAACGATGTGTTTAATCCCTATAATAAAAGAGCTTGTTAACATTCCGGTCATCGCTGCAGGTGGCATCGGGAGTGGTAAAGCCATGCTGGCTGCATTTGCCTTAGGTGCTGATGCCGTTCAAATAGGTTCGGCTTTTGCAGTGGCCGAAGAATCGTCTGCTCATCAGGCGTTTAAACATAAAATTATTGCTGCCAGTGAGGGCGATACTAAACTAGCGATGAAAAAACTGGTTCCGGTAAGGTTACTGAAAAATGAATTTGCTGATGCTATTACCAAAGCTGAAGCCGACGGAGCAAGCCGGGATGAGCTGGCTGAACTTTTGGGCCATGCCAGGGCGAAACTGGGAATGTTTGAAGGCGATATGGAAAATGGCGAACTTGAAATCGGTCAGGTTTCGGCAATGCTGAAAGAAATTAAGCCTGCAAGAGTTATCCTTGACGAAATATGGCAGGAATTTAATGTAAAAATAGCCCAGCTTGCGCAACTGCAAAACAATTTTTATATCTAAATCAACATCGTATTATGCAATTATAAGGCTTATCTCACCACATCTATTGGTTTTGGGGCTAAATGGATGATTGGTAGTGTTGTTGTTCTTTGAAAGACTTATTCGACAACAATCATGCTTCCAATTAACGGTATTGGACTTTTTCGAGTAAAGAAACGGTATGTGAGAGGTTTTGGATTATTTTATCCTTAAGTTCGATGGCTTTATTTTTCTCGCTTAGCAGGCTTTTTAGCCTTTTGATCTCTTCTGCTGATGCCTGCGTTTCCTTTTTACTAAACTCCGAAAATAGTTTACCCTTTTCGTAATAGCTGAAAAAATTGTAGCCCAGTATTTCACTCACATTGGCAAGCAGTGAAACATCCAGGCTTGGACTATTGAT
This sequence comes from Pedobacter sp. KBS0701, assembly GCF_005938645.2. Classification (NCBI taxonomy): domain Bacteria; kingdom Pseudomonadati; phylum Bacteroidota; class Sphingobacteriia; order Sphingobacteriales; family Sphingobacteriaceae; genus Pedobacter; species Pedobacter sp. KBS0701. The sequence continues at coordinate 4,837,535 of NZ_CP042171.1, read as the reverse complement.
GATTTCCTGTGCTTTGGTTTTGCTAATGGCCATTTTTTCTGCGAATAGGGAAACAGAAATCTCTTTGGTTTTCATTTCCTTCCAGATCATCAATCCTATATGTACACTCATTATCGTCTCCGTTTTAAAATTCAAATTACCTAAATGTTAGCCTAATCCGGAAAAATTAGTGTTAATGATAACCAGTCTAATTATAATTTTTGATTTGGCAGATAATTACCCCGTTCTTTTATAAACTCACTTCGGCTATTGATACTCCTTTAAGTTTCAACTTTATTTTACAATTCATATTCGACTACGCTCAGACTGACATACAAAATAAATTTTATTTAATTTAAATAGGCTCTTGTAGCTCTAAGATAAAACGTAATTGATTTTGTATAACCAAACAAATGGGTATAGCTCCATTACATCAGCTTGGTGCCATCATGAACAGGTGTTAAAGAATTGTTATAATTCATTTACCTTTGCAACAGTAAACATTTCAACTTTACAACAATAAATGAAACATCTCAATATAAAAGTAACAGGCAAAGTACAGGGCGTTGGCTTTAGAGAAACTACTAAAATTATTGCCAACCAAATGATGGTAAATGGTTTTGTAAGGAACGAAAAAGACGGATCGGTTTATATAGAAGCGGAAGGCGAAGAAATTTTTTTGGAAGAATTTCTAAACTGGTGCAATGAAGGCCCTGACCGCTCACGTGTAGAAAATGTGGCGGTGAGCGATGGCGAAGTGAAAAACTATCGTAATTTTGAAGTCTTAAGAAAATAAATTGCTGAATTGCTATTTGTTCCGGTATGGAACTTATCTCAATACGCAATGCTCAAATCTCAATCATAAATGTCTGTATATAAAAAGTTTCTCGGGCAAACCATGATTTATGGTATTAGTACCATTTTTTCCCGGTTGTTCAATTTTATTTTAACGCCTGTTTACACGGGTGTTTTCGCTCCTGGAGTTTATGGTGTTTTTACCAAAATGTTCAGTTACGTGTCCATCATCAATCCAATACTGGCTTTTGGGATGGAAACCACTTTTTTCAGGTATTTAAATAAACATGAAGATCGGAAGCAGGAAGTATATAACAATAGCTTTTTAGTAATTGCTTTTATATCAACCCTGTTTTTAATCACCGCATTAATTTTTTCCGATTACCTGGCCAGGTATACATTAGACGGAAACATCGCAGAATTGGCTGACCAAAAATCTTATGTACATTATTTCGCATGGATTTTATTTGTGGATGCCATCAGTGTAATTCCATTCGCCAAATTAAGGGCCGATGGAAAGCCATTTAAATATAGCTTAATCAAGTTTCTCAATATAGGCACATTTGTGGGCTTAAACCTGGTGTTTATTTACGTTATCCCGTTCCTCATCAAACATGATATCTTGAGCGGATGGTTCACTTCGTGGTATAAAGGCCGTTGGGTGGGGTATGTATTCGTAGCCAATTTAATCGCGAGCATTGTCACGCTGCTTATGCTTATTCCACAGTTTTTGGAAATCCAGTTTAAGTTTAATAAAAGCTTATTTAACAATATGCTGGGATATAGCTGGCCTGTTTTGGTGGCCAATTTATCATTTATTATCAATGAAAATTTAGACAAAATTTTATTGGGTAAGTACCTGCCAGCAAGTATTGCCAATCATGATGTTGGTATCTACGGGGCCGTATGTAAGCTGGCCATCTTCATCAGTATTTTTAATACGGCCTTTAGGTTAGGTGCCGAACCATTTTTCTTTAGTCACGCTAAAAATGCAAATGCAAAACAAACCTATGCTAACATTTTATATTACTTTGTACTTGCTTTATCCATCCTTTTTGTAGGCTTAACAGCCAATATCGAAATCATCAAATATTTCATCAATTCAAGGTATTGGGTGGGGCTCAACGCAGTTCCGTTTTTGTTGTTCGGCTATGTTTGTTTAGGTATTTATATGAATTTATCGGTATGGTACCGTTTATCCGATCAAACCAGGTACGGCCTATATATCTCTTTGGTCGGCGCTGTTTTCACCATCATCATGAACATTATCCTGATTCCTAAATTTAGTTATATGGGTTCTGCATGGGTATCAATGTTTGCCTATTTTATCATTATGGTTATTTCTTATTTACTCGGACAAAAACATTACCCCATACCTTATAAACTTAAAGCAATGAGTGTCTATGTATTGGTTTCTATTGTGATGGTATACTTATCTTTTTGGGTTTTTAAACGCAACATTTACATCGGGAATGGCATTTTAGTGTTATTTCTCCTGGGTATTTTCTATTTTGAGAAGAATAATGTAATGAAAATGCTAAAGAAGGGTTAAAAAATATTTATAATTATTGGTTCATGGTCAATGGCCATTAAATTATGAACTATCAACCTGGGCATCCAATTATAAAAAAGAATGGAAATAAAAATCATCAATACATCCGGGCACCCGCTTCCTCAGTACGAAACTGCAAATGCGGCAGGAATGGATTTAAGGGCAGCCATCACAGAAGAAATAATACTTAAACCTTTACAACGTCTGTTAGTACCAACGGGTTTGTTTATCGAACTGCCTATTGGTTACGAAGCACAGATCAGACCAAGAAGCGGCCTGGCCTATAAGCACGGCATCAGCATTGTAAATTCACCAGGTACAATTGATGCTGATTACCGTGGCGAAATAAAAGTATTATTGGTAAATTTATCGGATACAGATTTTAAAATCGTTAATGGCGATAGGATTGCACAAATGATAGTGGCCAAACACGAAACTGTAAGCTGGCAAACCGTTGAACAATTAGGAGAAACTGCACGCGGCGAAGGCGGTTACGGACATACGGGGAAATAGTCAACAGTCCTAAGTCATAAGTCCTTAGTCTGGAGTTAATTTTGGATTGATAAATGATATGAAATACAAAGTACATTTTCTTGTTGGAGCCACTTTGATTAGCTTCCAGGCTTTTGGGCAGGGAACGGTTGTACCAGGTACCAACCGTGATAGCAATATGGTAAAGCAATTGTTTTTTGCCGGTCTGCGGGAGAAAATGTCTGAAAATTATGCTGTCGCCTCTACCAATTTTAATAAAATTGTTGGATTAGATCCAAATAACCATGCCGCTTATTTCGAGCTGGCCAATGCCAATCTCCGTTTAGATAAACTTAGCGAGGCCGAACAGAACATCAAACAGGCAATCAAATTAAATACTGGTAATTTATGGTACTGGCGCTTACTCGGTGAGATATACAAGCGCAGCAATCAAATGCCCGAACTGATTGAGGTTTTTAATCAGTTGATCCGCATTGATCCCGAAAATGATGCCTATTATTTTGATAAGGCCAATGCCCAGTTTTTAGCTAATCAGTTAGATGCTGCAAAAAAAACTTATGATGAAATCCAGGTTAAATTTGGCGATTCAAGAGACCTGACGAATGCCAGAAAGCGCTTTCAGGCAAATGGAAGTGCAACAGAAAGTGATATTGTAAAATTATTGGAAGGTAACCAGGCGGATGTAAAGAACTATTTATACGCAGCAGGTTTGCTTTTACAAAAAGGAAATGATCCGGAAGCATTAAAGGTATTAACCAAAGCCCGGCAGCTGGAACCGAATAATTTTGAGGTAAACCTGGCTCTGGCCGATATTTACCGCAAGCAGAAAAATGATGACGCTGCATTTTCATCCTTAAAATTGGCTTTCCAAAGTGATGAAATGCCGCTTGCTGAAAAGGTAAAGATTATTGCAGCACTTTTTCCGAAACTTAACCAGCCTGTTATTGCTAAAAATGTAAGTGAACTGAGTAAGTTAGTTGCAGAGAAAAATCCGACTGAAGCAAAAGCATTAGCACTTTATGGCGATGTACTTTATCAGCAGAATAACCTGAAAGAGGCATTGGGCCAATATCAGGCTGCTTTGAAACTTAACGAACAGGTTTATGTAGTTTGGGAACAGGTAATTAATATCCAAACTTTACTGGGGAATTATGATGATGCTATAAAAGTAGGCGATGAAGCGCTAACCATTTACCCAAATCAGGCCAGTTTATACTACTACATGGCTTATGCAATGTTTAGGACCGGTAAATATGAGTCTGCTCAAAACAATTTAAAAACATCCTTACAGTTAGATGTGGAGAATAAAAGCCTGCAGGCACAAATTTATGCCCTTCAGGGCGATATCTACATCAACCAGAATAATTTTCCCCTGGCTAAAACAGCTTTTGAAAAAGCCATTTCAACGGAGCCCGATAATTATCTCATCATGAATAATTATGCGTATTATCTGGCGTTAAGAAATGATGACTTAACAAAGGCGGAGAAATATGCGGAAACAGCAGCCAATGCAATGCCAAATAATCCCTCAATTGCAGATACTTATGCTTTTATTTTGTTTAAACAGCAGAAATACGATCTGGCGAAAACATGGATAGAAAAGGCTTTGCAAAACAATAACAATAAAAATGGTGTTTACCTGGAGCGATATGGCGATATACTTTTTATGAAAGGTGAAAAGGACGCCGCATTAATTCAATGGCAAAAAGCAAAAGAGTCCGGAAACGGATCAGAAGTATTAATTAAAAAGATAAATGAAAAGAAATATTTTAAATAGTGCATTCCTGTTAGGAGCTGTAATTTTTGTTTCGGCATGCAAACCTAAAAAAGAAATTGTTGTGGCTCCCCCTACCAAAACGGAAACCAAAACAGATAATTCAAAAGCCGAAGCCTTAACCTTATTAAATAGCAAACAACTTAAATTTAATACACTTTCTTTAAAAGCAAAAGCAACTTTAGCTATTGGCACCGATGCAAATGACGTTACCATGAATTTCAAAATGAAAGACAAGGAAACCATTTGGGTAAGTATTACGGCCTTAGGTGGAATGGCGGAGGTGGCAAGGGCTTTGATTACGCCTGATAGCATCAAGATCATGAACCGGATGAAAAGTGAATACCTCAAAAAGCCGTTTAGTTATATTTACAATTTCACCAACAAACAGGTTAATTTTAATACGCTCCAGGCTATTTTAACGGGAAATGCCATGGGTGAGTTTTTAACTGCAGAATCAGATGTTAAACAGGAAAATGGTGTTTGGGTAGTTTCGGGAAGCAAAGCGGAGTTAGATTACAAACTGCTTTTTAATACGCTGTTCAAGGTATCTGAAACCAATTTAAATGACGTTAGAAACGGACAGGCATTAAAAGTTACCTATTCCGATTATCAGAAGTTAAATGAATCTTTATTCCCAAGTGCTTTACAGATCAAAACACTGTCTAAAGCGAAGAAAATAAACATCGATCTACAGTTTGTGAAAATTGATGGCAATGTTCCTATCGATTTTCCGTTTAATGTACCAAAGAGGTTTGCGGTTGTGAAATAAGCTTAGGACTTAATAATTTAATATTTATAACTGGCTTGCCAAAGGTATCTGCTGCTTCAGTATGGTCACTTTGGCAATCTTTGCATGATATGAAGATTAGGTGAAGACGATTTTGTAATAAGCAATTATGACTTTAGTATCTCGATTTTAATACTTTTTACTATAAAATTTTTATACTTTTGGCTTAATGAAGCTACAAAAACTCCTATTTATCCTTTTTTTAAGCGTGTTAACACTTTCGGCTGTTGCACAAACTGAAAGTCAGCTCAGAAGGAAAAAAGAAGCTATACAACGCGAAATCGAACAGCTTCAGAAGAATTTGAATAAAACTGCCAGTGGTAAAAAGCTTACTATACAGCAGATTAATACTATAAATGCTCAGATTAGGTTGCGCCAGGATAAAATTGGGACCATTAACTCTGAAATAAAAAATCTGGATAACCAAATCTCTCAGAACACAAATACCGTACATACATTACAAGGTCAGTTAGGAGATCTTAAAAAAGAGTATGCAGGCATGATCCGATTTGCCCAGCGCAACAGAAATTCGTACGATAAAATGATGTTCATTTTTGCAGCGAAGGATTTTAACCAGGCATATAAAAGGATCAAATATTTACAGCAGTTTAGTCAATACCGTAAAAAACAGGCCGGATATATTGAAAATACCCAGCAAGATCTGAACGGTAAAATTAAAGTGCTGGATAAAACACTTAGAGAAAAAAGTGATCTGTTGAAGGAACAGGAAAGAGAGCGTGAGCGTTTAAGCAAAGATAAAAGTAAGCAATCAGTAGAATTAAACAAACTGAGCAAGGACGAAAAACAGTTTAAACAGGATATCACCAGTCGTAAAAAACAACAGGCTCAGATAGACAGGGCCATTAGTGCTGCAATTCAGCGGGCAATTGAAGAAGCGAGAAGGAAGGCCGCAGAAGAGGCAAGAAGGAAAGCAGCTGAAGAAGCAAGAATTGCGGCAGCAAAAGCCAAGGCAGAAAATAAACCTGCACCAACAGCTCCTGCTACCCCTACAGCTAAAGCAAAATCGACTGGGGAATTGCTTACCGCAACTCCGGAAGCGGCAAGGTTATCGGCGGGCTTTGAAAATAACAGGGGTAGGTTACCCTGGCCGGTAGCAACAGGTACCATAACCGAAAGGTTTGGTATGCATAAGATAGATCAGGCAAGTTATACCAACGATGGTGTAGATATTACTACAACAGATGGGGCGGCGGTTAGAGCGGTATTTGCAGGTAAAGTTGCTGCTGTTCAGGTAATGATGGGAAGAACGGTAGTTTTGATCAACCACGGTGAATACTTTACGGTTTATCAGAATTTAAAATCGGTTAGTGTGAGCGTGGGTAATTCTGTTGATACCAAACAAACCATTGGGGTTGTAGCCAATACTGGTGATGATGCTGTGCTGAAGTTTCAGATCAGAAGAGGGCAGGCAGCTTTAAATCCGGAAGCCTGGATCAGTAAATAAAAGAATAGTTTTTAAAATGTCTATATTTGTATAAATTATATTAGTGATGTATCAAGGCACGTTATTAGAGTTTTTAAATATGGGTGGATCGGAGATCGTGCTCATTTTAGTGGTAGTTCTATTGTTGTTCGGAGGTAAAAAATTACCTGAACTGGCAAGAGGACTGGGGAAAGGGATCAGAGAATTTAAAGATGCCTCTGATGGTGTGAAGCGTGAAATTCACAGAAATATTAATGCTATGGACTTAGATAAAGAAGAAGCGGAAGAAACAGCTGTAAATACCCATAGTCAACGTCATCACCCAACAGAAGAATCGCCTGTTGATGAAAAAGTTGAGTCAAGTGTGCCACATATCGATTTGGCAAAGCCTACGGATGAGAAAATTGTAACTGACAAAGAAAAAGTTTAAACAAAAAAATCATGTTAAATACAACAATAGCAGCAATGCTTGGAACACCAGAAATTATCATTATTGCGGTAGTGGTATTGTTATTATTTGGTGGTAAAAAAATTCCTGAACTGATGAGAGGTTTAGGTAAAGGTGTTAAAGAATTTAAAGATGGTAAAGATGGCGTTGACGGAGAACAAGTAGATCCATCTAACCGCGATAAAACTGTTTAATTGCAATAATTTTTAGTTTTGAAGAAATACAGCTCTCTGAAGGAGATTCAAACACTCATTTCGCAAAAGCAATTAACTTTACCCGATTTATTAGCTTATTACTTTAAGCAAATTGAATATAATGAACACCTCAATGCATTTAATGAGGTGTTTTTTTTATCGGCAGAAGTTCAGGCGAAAGCAGTGCAGCAAAAAATAGAAGAAGGCACTGCAGGTAAACTTGCAGGGATGGTAATTGGTATTAAAGATAATATCTGTTATGAAGGCCATATTGTTACCGCATCATCAAAAATGCTAGAAGGCTTCGTATCCCCATATTCTTCTACAGTTGTACAACGTTTGTTACAGGAAGATGCCGTTATTATCGGCCGTTTAAACTGTGATGAATTTGCTATGGGCGGCTCTAATGAAACTTCATACTATGGGGTTGCTAAAAATGCGGCAAATCCCGAACTTGTTCCGGGTGGATCTTCAGGCGGCTCTGCTGTTGCAGTTCAGGCCGATATGTGTTTGTCGGCCCTGGGTACCGATACCGGTGGTTCGGTAAGACAACCAGCTGCTTTTTGCGGACAGATTGGACTTAAACCGACTTATGGCCGCATTTCAAGGTACGGTGTTATTGCTTATGCTTCCTCTTTCGATCAGGTTGGGCCCATTACATCTTCAGTAGAAGATGCTGCTCTGCTCTTACAGGTTTTAGCTGGTGCTGACGATTATGATTCTACAGTTTCTCCAGCTGCAGTACCCGATTATCCTGCTCATTTGGATGAACGTAAAAAACAAAAAATAGCGGTATTAAGGGAAACTATTGAGAGCGAAGCCCTTGATCCCGAAATCAAATCTGCTATTTTAAAATCAATCGAACAGCTTAAGGCTGATGGGCATTCTGTTGAGTATGTTTCTTTTGATCTGTTGGATTATCTGGTTCCGGCTTATTACATTTTAACAACGGCCGAAGCTTCTTCCAATCTTTCGCGTTATGATGGCGTTCATTACGGACATCGTAATATGGATGCGAAATCCCTGAATGAACTTTATAAATTATCCCGCGCCGAAGGTTTTGGCGAAGAAGTAAAACGCCGCATCCTTTTAGGTACTTTTGTTTTAAGTGCAGGATATTACGATGCATATTATCAAAAAGCACAGCAGGTTCGTCGATTGATCAGAGAAAAAATGGACGTTTTGCTTCAGGATTATGATTTGATTCTGTCTCCTGTGGCACCAACAGCAGCTTTTAAAATTGGCGATCATGTTCAGGATGCAATTGTAATGTATATGGCCGATATTTTTACCGTATTACCTTCTTTAAGCGGGAATCCGGCAATTGCTTTACCAATAGGCAATAATGCGGCAGGTTTACCGTTAAGTATACAATTTACAGCCAAACATTTTGAGGAAGACAAGCTTCTGGCTTTTTCTCAGGCATTTTTATCATAGTTTTATCGTCATTGCAATTACGAAGCAATTTTAATGCAAAAAGCATTATAGTTAAGTATGGCAATGGCATTTATTAACTGTTTTCCAGGCGTCGTCTGGAAGGTTCGCAGATTCTTAACTTTTCCTTATTGTGAGAGAAAAAGAAATCTGGTTAAAGGTTTGTGAAAACACAAACTACGGTTAATGAAAATTTGAACCAATAGCCCATGATTAAAAAATTACTTTTTGCTTCAATTTGTACTTGTTTAGGATACGTTTCTTCCTCTTCCGCGCAACAAACACTCAAACTGGATAGCCTTCCGAAGATTCATAACAACATCTTTATCAATACCGATACTGTAGCGGTACCGGTTGTTTCTGAAAACCCATTAACTATGGGGCAGAACTTTATCTATAAGCTCAGGCTAGATTCTATCGCTAAAACAGTACCCCTTCCATACAACGAATACGTTCAGCAGTACATCGATATTTATGCCAAACGTAAAGATATGTTCGGTAAAATGATCGGCTTATCAAGCTATTACTTCCCGATTTTTGATAAGGCCTTAAAGGATTATAACATTCCGCAGGAAATAAAATATTTAACTATCGTCGAATCGCAGATGAATCCGCATGCTATTTCGAGAGTAGGGGCAACGGGTATCTGGCAGTTTATGTTTGGCACTGGTAAGGCCTATGGGCTAAAGATGGACAATTTTGTAGATGAACGCAAAGATCCGATCCAGGCCAGTTATGCTGCGGCAGCATATTTTAGAGATGCTTTTGAAGAGCTTGGTGATTGGCTGTTGGCCATTGCCGCATATAATTGCGGAAAGGGAAATGTGAACCGGGCTATCGATAAAGCGGGATCGAGGGATTTTTGGGTAATCAGACAGTTTTTGCCTAAGGAAACCAGAAATTACGTGCCCGCATTTATTGCCGCGGTATATGTGATGAACTATTCGCACAAGCATCAGATTATGGCGCAGGCATCGAGCATGTTCCTGAAAACCGATACCGTTCAAACCACTCGTTTTGTTTCGTTGTCCACGCTTGCAAAAGTGTTAAATGTTGATGAAGCAGCGATTATGGCCTTAAACCCATCGTATAAGAAAAAGATTGTAAATGGGACAGATGATGAGCCGAAGCGGATTGTAATGCCCAAATTGAGGGATGTTGATTATGCCGGTATTTACGACGTACTAAACAACCAGGAAGTGGATGTAAGCATGAAAGTGGTGGCCGCGAGTACTGATGATGTAAGAGATTTAAGAAAGAAAAAAACTAAAAGTATAGCTACATCGGCTGTGGTGTATTATAAAGTTACTTCAGGACAGAGTTTAACAACTGTTGCCGACAAATATGGTGTAGAGGTACAGGATTTAAGAGTTTGGAATGGTTTAAAAAGCAAAACCTTAGTGCCAGGACAAAGACTAAAGATCTATGCCAAAAACCGTACACCATTAAAAGCACCATCATCATTTTTAAGTTACAAAGTAAAAACGGGCGATACCTTATCGGAAATTGCGGAGAAATTTGACGGTGCAACTGTTCAAAGCATCAGAAGAGATAACCGTTTATCAAAAGCAGGTTTGCAGGTTGGGATGATCTTGAAAATTAGCAAGGGATAGTACTTTAAACTTGATTATAATATTTACTTATCGATCAGGCTTTTCTGAAATCTTATCATAACAACTGTTTACTCTATTTGACATTACCAGTAGCTTAACGTTGCGTCTTATTTAACTTTTTTGAACGGCTTTTTATTTTAAGCCTCATAAAAAGAATTGTACCTTTGCGACGTCACTAATAAGTTACTTAATGAGTAATACGAATAGAAAGCAAGATGCGTTGGATTACCACTCGCAAGGCCGTCCGGGAAAGATACAAGTAGTACCCACAAAACCCACAACATCGCAGAGGGATTTAACCCTGGCATACTCTCCGGGAGTTGCTGAGCCTTGTTTAAAAATAGCAAACAACAAAGATGATGTTTATAAATATACCGCAAAAGGTAATTTAGTTGCTGTAATCAGTAATGGAACAGCCGTTTTGGGGCTGGGCAACATCGGTCCTGAAGCAGGTAAACCGGTAATGGAAGGCAAAGGCCTTCTGTTTAAAATATTCTCCGACATCGATGTATTTGATTTGGAGCTGGATACTGAAAATGTAGATGATTTTGTAAAAATCGTTAAAGCTTTGGAGCCAACTTTCGGAGGAATCAATCTGGAAGATATTAAGGCACCGGAGTGTTTCGAGATTGAGCGCCGTTTAAAACAGGAAATGAATATTCCTGTAATGCACGATGATCAGCATGGAACAGCCATCATTTCTGGTGCAGCATTATTAAATGCCTGCGAAATTCAAAAAAAGAAAATAGATAAAATCCAGGTTGTGGTGAGTGGCGCAGGCGCTGCTGCGGTTTCCTGCTCTAAAATGTACCTGAGTTTAGGGGTTAAAAAAGAAAATTTGGTGATGTTCGATATCAATGGATTAATTGATATCCACCGGACTGATCTGGATGATATCCGCATGAGCTTTGCAACCACCAGAAAAGGTATTTCTAATATTGGAGAGGCAATGAAAGGGGCCGATGTTTTTATCGGACTTTCAGCAGCAAACGTCATTTCTCCGGATATGTTGGTGGGGATGGCTAAAAACCCAATTGTTTTCGCGATGGCGAATCCAAATCCTGAAATTGCCTATGAACTGGCAATCAAAACCCGTAAAGATCTGATCATGGCTACAGGCCGTTCTGATTATCCGAACCAGGTGAATAATGTACTGGGTTTTCCTTATATTTTCCGTGGAGCGCTTGATGTTCGGGCAACCAGTATCAATGAAGCCATGAAAATCGCTGCGGTTAGGGCAATTGCCGAACTTGCCAAAAAATCAGTTCCCGAAGCCGTTAACCTGGCCTACAATGCGCGTAATTTAAAATTCGGACGTGACTATATCATCCCAAAACCTGTTGATTTCAGGTTAATTACCGAAGTATCAACTGCCGTTGCTAAAGCTGCAATTGAAAGTGGCGTGGCCAGAAAAATTATTACCGATTGGGATGCCTACAATGAAGAATTAAGGAAACGTTTAGGTTTGGATGATGCCATCATGAGGGCGGTAACTACCAAAGCGAAGATGGACCCTAAACGCGTGGTATTCGCAGAGGCTGATAATTATAAAATTTTAAAAGCTGCTCAGATTGTAAAAGATGAGAATATCGCCATTCCCATTCTTTTAGGGAATAAAGAAAAGATACAAGCCATTATTGATGAGCATGCGCTGGAGCTTGTGGGAGTAGAGATCATCGATCAGATGCAAAATCCTGAAAAAACCCAACAATATGCAGAAGCACTTTTTAAAAAACGCCAACGCAAGGGCGTTTCTTCGATGCGCGATGCGACAAAATTATTGAGAGACCGTAACTATTACGGTGCTTCTATGGTTGAATTTGGCGAGGCCGATGCCATGATTTCAGGTTTGACCAAAAATTATGGCGCTACTATTAAACCTGCCCTGCAGGTAATCGGTGTAGAACCAGGCGTTAAGCGGGTTGCAGGTATGTACATGATGATGACCAAAAAAGGTCCTGTTTTCTTTGGCGATACCACTGTAAACGTAGACCCAACTGCTGAAGAGTTGGTAGATATCACGCTGTTGATTGATAAATCTGTTAAACAGTTTAACATCAAACCGCGCATTGCCTTGTTATCTTATTCAAATTTTGGATCTAACGATGGGATAACCCCAAACAAAGTAAGGGAAACAGTAAGGCTTCTTCATCAAAATCATCCTGAAATTGTGGTGGATGGAGAAATGCAGGGAAACTTTGCCATCAACAACGAACTGTTGCAGGATAATTTTCCATTTAGCACTTTGGCAGATGCCCCGGCCAACACTTTGGTGTTCCCAAATCTGGAGTCGGGAAACATTGCATACAAATTGTTACAAGAGCTTGGCGGTGCCGAAGCAGTTGGTCCAATCTTATTAGGACTGAATAAACCTGTTCATATTGTTCAATTAGGTAGTTCTGTACGTGAAATCGTTAATATGGTTACCATAGCTGTTGTAGATGTGCAGGCAAAAGAAGAAATTGCAACATCGAAACGAAAAGGTATATTTGGGAAAACAACTAAAAAGTAATATTACATGTACGCCTATATTGATGGTAGATTGACATTTAAAAACCCAGCCTATGTTGTGGTTGAAGCCGGAGGTATAGGCTATCATATAAACATTTCATTAAATACATACAGCGCTTTGGGCGATGCAGAAAGGTGTAAATTGTATACCTGGTTGCATGTAAAAGAAGATGCACATACGTTATACGGCTTCGCTGATGAAGGCGAACGCCGTTTATTTTTACATTTAATTTCGGTATCGGGTATCGGACCGAATACGGGCAGGATGATTTTATCCTCCATCACCCCCGTTGAGATTCAGACTGCAATTGTGAAGGCAGATTTGCCACTCATACAGCGGATTAAGGGCTTGGGTGCAAAAACCGCACAACGCCTGGTTTTAGAACTGCAGGATAAGTTAAAAAAAGAAGGTGCTGACTCATTAATTTCTATGCCTCAGCACAATACTGTTAAAGATGAAGCGTTATCAGCATTGGTAATGCTCGGATTCGCCAAACAAACCGCCGAAAAAACTATAGACCAGATATTAAAAGTGACAGAGGGAAGCCTATCGGTAGAGCAGTTAATTAAACAAGCTTTGAAAACTTTATAGATTTAACGCCTTTGAAGAGAATATCTACATTTCTGTTTCTCATTCCTCTTTTTTTAATTGCTTCTCAAACTGCTTATGCTCAAGTTGTTCCAAGCAAAACGGATACTATTATCCCGAAAAACAATTTTAGCTTACGGGAAAAAGAACGGTTAGGCCTTAGTCCGGCAATTCATCCATTTTATCCATCTCCCAGTAATTTAAAGCGTGTTGTAGAATACGATGCAAAAAACAGGCGTTATATTGTTAAAGAACTCATCGGCGAAAACTTCGTTCTTAATACCCAATACCTTACCATTGATGAGTACCAACGGCTGGTAAACAGTGAAATAAAAAGGAGTAACTGGCGAAGCATTTCTAATGCTGAGGTGAGCGACTATAGAAGCACCGGCATTATTCCGCAGATCCAGGTAAACAGCAGAGCTTTTGAAAAACTGTTTGGAGGCACAACGATTGATATTCAGCCACGCGGTGAGGCCGAGCTTACTTTTTTGGGAAGGGTGAATAAAAATGAAAACCCTCTTTTTAATGAAAGACAAAGGGTACAAACCAATTTCGATTTTAACCAGAGGATTCAGATGGACCTGGTTGGAAATATTGGTACCAAATTAAAAATTAAAAGTAATTACAACACAGAAGCACAGTTTGATTTTGAAAATCAAATCAAACTGGATTATACAGGCGGCGTAGATGATATTATTCAAAAAATAGAAGCCGGTAACGTAAGTCTGCCATTAAATACTTCTTTAATTACCGGAACACAGGCCCTTTTTGGTATTAAAACGCAACTAAAATTCGGGCGTTTAAACGTAACAAGTGTTTATACCCAACAAAAATCACAATCTAGAGAGATTAAAATTACCAATGGGGCACAGCAAAATACCACCACGGTAAATATCGATAACTACGAAGCCAATAAACACTATTTCCTGTCGCAATATTTTAGAAATAACTATAACAAAAACCTGGCTAACGCACCTATCATTACCTCTCCGATCCAGATTACCAAAATTGAAGTTTGGATTACTAATAAAGCAGGAAATACCACCGACTCCAGGGATGTATTGGGTTTGATGGATTTGGGTGAAAACGTTCCTTTTAACAATAATTTAATTACCGGAGGTACTTCTGGTCTGCCGGCAGGAACTACCGCCACCGGTTTCCCACAGCAATCTAACAACTTGATCTCGCAATTAAATGCTTATCAGGGTGGTGCTATCAGGCAGACAAATTCTAATGCCGTCCTTTCTTTTTTCCAAACAACGCCAGCTAACAGTAGCAATACCGATAATTTTGCTAAATTGGTTTATGCGAGGAAGTTAACAGATCGCGAATTTACTTTTCAGCCACAACTCGGTTATTTATCATTAAACAATCCGCTAAATGCCGATGAGGTTTTAGCAGTTGCTTACCGCTATACCTATAACGGTGTGGAATATCAGGTGGGCGAGTTTTCTACCGATGTTTCTTTTGATGCGGCTAATCCAAAAGTGCTTTATGCCAAATTATTAAAGAACGAAACCACGAAGATTCAGCTGCCAACATGGGACCTGATGATGAAAAATATTTACGCTATCGGCGGATATCAGATTAGCAGTCAGAATTTTAAACTGGATATTTACCGTATCGATAACGAAACAGGTGTAGACAATCCGGTCATGACCGAAGGTCAGAATACCGCTAATAAACAGTGGATTGCCCTAACTGAATTCGATCGTTTGAATCAGCAAAATGAGCGGAAGCCCGATGGGGTTTTCGATTTTGTATCTGCAAACAATGCTTTTGGATCTTATTCTACGGCAAGCAATGCCAACCAAGCCAGTATGTTCGGTGTAGGCAGCAATGGGCAGACCTCATTGGTTACCAATACCAATTCGGGATATATCACCATTGATCCGGCAAATGGGAGGATTATTTTTCCTGTGATTGAGCCATTTGGTAAAGATCTGGCTGCAAAGTTTTTGCCGAGCGAACAGGCATTGATCAATAAATATACTTTTACCGCGCTTTACGATTCAACACAAACCATCGCCAGGCAGCTGTTTCAAAACCAGAACAGGTATACCATCAAAGTAAACTACCAATCTGATATTTCTTCTGAATTCAGCTTAAATGCCATTAATGTTCCGGAAGGATCGGTAAAGGTTTTTGCAGGAACAATGCCGCTGACAGAAGGCGTAGATTTCACGGTCGATTATCAGGGTGGACGTGTAAGCATCATTAATCAGGCACTTTTGGTATCTGGACAACCGATTAGAATTACCACAGAAAACAGTGAAACCTTTGGTCTGCAACAGCGGTCGCTTTTCGGAACCCGTTTAGACTACCGTGTAAACAATAAACTAAACCTGGGGGGTACGATCATGAACCTGACCGAAAAACCCTTAACCCAAAAGGTAAACATCGGCGAGGAACCCATCTCGAATACCATTTGGGGAGCAGATATTAACTATAGTTCACCCTCACGGTTTTTAACAAAACTGGTTGATAAACTTCCTTTTATTTCAACTAAAGCGCCATCAAGTGTAACTTTTTACGGTGAATTTGCTCAACTAATTCCAGGTCACCCAAGGGCGTTGAATTTTGCAGGCAGTAAAAACGGGGTAAGTTATTTAGATGATTTCGAAGCATCAAGATCGGTAATCGATTTAAAGAGTGCCATTGCCTGGCAGCTGTCTGGTACTCCTCAGCTTTTCCCGGAATTTGATAAATCCAACGATTTATCCTATGGTTACCACCGGGCACGAATTGCATTTTATAACATCGATCCAACTTTTTATAATTCGGCGGCTTCTACCACTCCTGCCAATATCAGGGGCAACCGCGCAGAACTTTCCAATCACTATGTAAGAGAGGTAATTGAGCAGGAAGTTTTTCCTTTTAAGGAAACGGCAACCGGGCAGGCCTTAAATATTACCACTCTGGATGTGGCCTTTTACCCAACCGTTAGGGGACCTTATAATTTCCGTACCACTGATTTCAGACCAGATGGAAGTTTATTGCAACCCAGAAATAATTGGGGAGGTTTTCAGCGAAAGATCGAAACAAACGATTTTGAAGCTTTAAATGTTGGCTTTATCGAATTTTGGGTAATGGACCCATTTATTTATAAACCAAATTCGGCAGGTGGTGATATATATTTTAACCTGGGGAATATTTCGGAAGATATTCTTAAAGATGGAAGAAAATCGTTGGAAAATGGTTTGCCGGCAACAAACGATCCGGGCAAGTACGATGAAACTGTTTGGGGGCGCGTGCCGAAATTACAACCCGTTGTACAGGCTTTCGATAATAATGCCGATTCGCGCAGGGCACAGGATGTAGGTTTGGACGGATTATCAGATGCTGATGAAAAAGTAAAATTTGCTGCAGCAATCACTCAGATCAAATCGCAACTAAACGCAACAGCTTCAACTGCTCTTGATGCCGATCCATCATCAGATAATTATACTTATTTCAGGGGGCCGGCATTAGATCAGATTAATGCAGGTATTCTTAAACGCTATGAAAAATATAACGGAACTGAAGGAAACTCTAAAACTTCGCAGCAGTCGCAAGAAGAATTAGGACTGGAAAACTCCGCTTCGACTTCTTTACCTGATGGGGAAGACATCAACCGCGATAATAACATGACGCAAAGTGATGAGTATTTTCAGTATAAAGTTTCGATGCGCCCGGGAGATTTAAATGTTGGACAGAATTTTATTACCGATAAAGTAACGTCGCAGGTAAAACTGGCCAATGGAAACACACAGGCTGTTTCGTGGTATCAATTCAGGATTCCGATTAGCCAGTACCAGGATAGGGTAGGCGGTATCCAGGATTTTAAATCTATCCGTTTCTTTAGGATGTTTATGACTAATTTTGCCGATACTGCCGTAATGCGTTTCGCGAAGTTACAATTGATCCGCGGGGAATGGAGACCATATAATGCTTCGAATCTGGCTGCACAAGTAATCGTCGATCCATCTTTGCCCGCACTTACGCCTGATAATTCTACTATTGAAGTATCAACAGTAAACATCGAAGAAAATGGAAAACGTTCACCAATTCCGTATGTTACACCTCCTGGTATTCTTCGTGAGCGCGACTATAGCAACTATCGTGGCGATACGCGTTTAAATGAGCAATCACTATCCGTTACCGTAAAATCGTTAAGAGATGGCTATGGCAGAGCAGCTTTTAAAACAGCCTACAGCGATTTCAGATCTTATAAACATTTGGAAATGTTTATTCATGCCGAGGCTGTTAATAACCAAATTTTAAATGATAACGATGTTGCCGCATTCTTAAGAATCGGAACCGATAACCAGGATAATTATTATGAATATGTAATCCCGTTAAAGGTGACTAATCCGGGTACCAGCGATCCTGATGCTATTTGGCCAGAAGCCAACAGAATGGATATTGATCTGATGCTTTTCCAGAATGCCAAGCTGGCCCGTAACGTAGCCAAACAAGCTAACGGACAGCCATGGCCTACAAATGTTCCATTTACCTATACCGACGGAACAAAAACAATCATCGTTAAAGGGCAACCTGATATGAGTAAGGTTAGGGTATATATGGTGGGTGTTAAAAATCCGCTCCGTGCCACCAATGATGAACGTAATGATGATGGTCTTGATAAAAATGCGCTGGTTTGGTTTAACGAATTAAGATTAACTGAATTCGATGAAAGAGGTGGTTGGGCAGCTACGGGAAGATTGAATTTAAAATTAGCCGATTTTGCCGATGTCAATATTTCCGGAAGTAAATCAACCATCGGTTTTGGATCTATCGATTCGAAAGTGAGCGAGCGGAACCGTGCAGATAATGTATTGCTTGATGTTTCTTCTGCCATGGAGTTAGGTAAGTTTCTGCCACAAAAATCGGGGATGAAAATCCCGATGTTTGTGAGTTACTCTAAACAGGTTTCTACTCCGCAGTACAATCCAAGGACACCAGATATCGAACTCAAAAATGCTTTGGAGCAATCCACAAAAGAACAAAAAGATTCGATTTTAAATTTTGCACAGGATTATACTGTTAGAAGGGGGATAAACTTTACCAACGTAAGAAAAGAAAGGACCAATAACAGTAAACCTGCCCGCCTTTGGGATATTGAGAACTTTGCAGCAAGTTATGCTTATACCCAATATAACCATCGCGACTTTATTAACCAGAGCAGTATTCAGAATACCTATAGGGCATCGCTACAATACAGTTATGCTAAAGAAGCGAAAACAATAGCGCCGTTTGAAAAGATTATAAAATCGAACATGCTGGCTTTATTGAAGGATTTCAATTTCAGTATTTTTCCAAGTGCCATTAATTTCAGGATTGATGTAGACCGCTTGTATTCAGAAAATACCTTACGGAATAACGATCCGAATAATACCATCGGGCTTTACCAGAGTGGCTATGGCACCACCTTTAACAAAAACTTTACCATGAGCCGGATTTATGGTATCGCATGGAACCTTACCCGTTCGTTACAATTAGATTTTAATGCCACAAATTATTCGATCATCGATGAGCCGGATGGACGAATTGACGGCATGAAACGCGATACTGTCTGGCAAAACTTAAAACGCTTGGGACGTACAACCGATTATAACCACAATTTAAACGTTACCTATAATTTACCAATTGATAAAATACCAGGGCTAAACTGGGTTACCGTAAAAACCCGTTATGGTACCAACTTTAACTGGCAAACCGAACCGCTTTCTACCTTACTGGATCCAAATATTAATTTGGGTAATACCGTACAAAACAGCAGAACTGTACAGGTGAACCCAACGTTAAACCTTATTACATTGTACAACAAGTTTGGCTTTATCAGGAATGCTGGTAATGATCAGGACGGTGGCAAAGCGAAGAATTTTTTCATCAACATCTTAACCAGTTTAAAAAATGTTAATGCCAGTTTCGTACAAACTAAAGGTATTTTTCTCCCTGGTTATTTGCCAACCACGAAGTATTTCGGTATCGACAATGCAACAGGGGCACCAGGCTTAGGTTTTGCTTTTGGTAGTCAGCGGGATATTAGGGAAATGGCTTTGAATAATGGTTGGTTAACAACTGATACTTTACAGAACCAATTGTATGTAAATACCTTAAGAGAGGATTTTCAATTCACCGGTTTACTGGAGCCTTTTAAAGATCTACGGATTACCTTAAAGGCAAATAAAGCGCAAACAAGAAACTTTTCTACTAATTTCAGGTATGTGGCCAGCGTATCATCTTTTGAGAATCTGAGTGCAATTACTACGGGCGATTACAGCGTATCGTACATCGCTTTGGGTACTGCATTTAAAGAAAGCAACTCCACCATTATTTCAGGGTTATTTAATCAGTTTATGGCTAATAGGATTATTATTTCCAGAAGGCTGGGCGCTGAAAACCCAAATTCCGGAGGCATTAATGCGGGCTATGCAGATGGTTACGGTAAGGAGAGCCAGGATGTAATTATCTCTGCTTTTATGGCGGCTTATACGGGTAAAGATGCAGGTAAAACAAAAATGAATGCTTTCCCTAAAATACCGCTTCCAAACTGGAGCCTAACTTATAGCGGCTTAACACGTATTCCTTTTATTGCCGATAAATTTTCGTCTGTCGATATCCGTCATGGCTATCGTTCGGCCTATAATATTAATGGTTTTAACTCATTGTTGCGTTACCAGGAAACAAACGGTGCCGTTAGCAGCAGAGATGTAAATAATAACTTTTTACCGGAATACCAGTTTGCTCAGGTAACCATTTCAGAATATTTTTCTCCTTTGGTTGGCGTTGATACGAGGTTTAAAAATAACCTGACCGCTTCTTTTGAATTAAACCGTTCGAGGTTATTGGGCTTAAGTTTATCAAATAGTCAGCTGGCACAGTTATCAGAAAACAATATGGTTTTGGGATTGGGCTACCGTACCAATAAATTCCGTTTCCCTTTTGGATGGTTTAAAAGCCTGAAAATGGATAACAATATGGACTTTAAATTGGATGTGGCTATCCGTGATAATAAAACGGTGATTTACCGTGCCGATGTTACCGAAGCAGAAGTTTCTTCAGGTGCAAAAAACATTACGCTTCGGCCAAGTGTAGATTATGTTTTGAATCAGAAATTTAACATCAAATTGTTTTACGATTCGAACATTACCAAACCTTATACCTCACAAACTTTTAATACCTCATTCAGTAATTTCGGATTTAGTTTAAGGTTTACATTAAATTAGAAGATATAGTCCTGGTATTAAGAAGTGGTACAACCTGCATAAATGATCTGGTGTTGCACGTGAATTTTCTTTTAAAAATACCTGTTTTATGGATAGTCCTGAAATGATTGTTCGTGCTTTACGCTACCATTAACAGACTATAAAAAAAGGTCGTCATCTCGACCGGAGCAACGCGAAGTGGAGAGATCTATCAAACAAATTTTGCTTTACAGAGCCTTCTGGTTCTCAACTACATTACCGATGTAAAATCGATACAGGTATTCCGCCGCTCGAAAGGACGGTAACTCGGGGAATTTTTACACATAGATAAATTGCTGTCATTCATGTTGATTTTTATACAATAAATTACCCCTCAAGATGATAATCTATATTTATGAAACAGCCTCATGACCGGTTTTATTCTATGTTTTTTGCATGCCTTGTATTCAACCAGAATATAGTGCTCGTCAATAGGATAAAAGCAATAATAATAATAGGTTGTACGAACAGAAGGACTGTCCAAAATAAGGTGAAAAAAATAATTGCAATAATAATTAGCTTACTCATATTTGGTTTTCGGTTAGATATCTGTATGGTTAGATTTACATATATACGTAATTTTTGACATATTGGATTTTATTTTTATAAAAAAAATATTTTTTTTATAGAGTCGTATACATTTTGAAATGTGCTGTTTTATTGGTTAACAGATATTTTTATGATTATTGTAGCGTAATTATGTGTGTATGTATAAACAGGCAAGAATGCAGGAATCTAACCGTTAATTGGAAATCAGTTTTTTCCTGGTTTAAGTTCCGGTTATTTTTTTGTTAAGCAATCGGAGATTTTCTTTGAAAGAGAAGTTTTGACTTATTTGTTCGATTTGATATTTATTAATTTTTTCCATTGTGCGGTTCTTTGGTTTAACTGCAGTTCATTTTTCTCTAAATTTGCATGTATTTAATACTCAGATTATGAAAAAGCAATTCACAACAGACTGGATGTTAATTTCGTTATTAATTTGTGCTATAATTATGATTTTAATAGATATGGCCAGTCAGAACAGACGAGTCCAAAAAATTAATAACTCCTTTGGAGTTTCGTACAGCAGGTAATTTTAGAAGAGATTTCACAAATAGGACTGGATTTAATTTAAAATGTTGCCGGCCAATTCTATCCCCCCGGCAAATGCGTTTGCATATATGCCTGTCGGTTAATAATAAACCGTACTTTCTGCAGTATTGTGTTGCTTTAAGTTTTTTACTATGTTTGCAGTCTAACCAATTATTTCTTATGAGAGACCGTCCAACAGTGGACTGGGTATTGATTGCTTTGTTAATTATAGCACTAATGCTAATGATATTTGATTTTCATTACCAGAAAAAACGCACTCAAGATAGAAAGAAGTCGATAACAATAGCACATCAGAACTAGTGATTTACTACAGTTATGATGCTTATCCGTGTTGTATATTGCTCCGAAAAGTCAGACACCAGAGCGAATCCAAAACTCCTGACCGAAAATCAGTGTGGTAATCGCATAGTAAGCGGAAAATACGATAAGGCTGTTTAAAAATTAATTCGTATGTCAGTCTGAACGTAGTCGAAGACCATTTTAATGCATTAATAAAAGCAATCCATTGTGCTCAGCGTGAAAGCAAAATGCTATGTAATATTTGCTGTAAAAATTTAAACAGGTTCATAGCAAAAAGCGATAACATTTAAAAGTCACCAGGTCTATCTTCCTGAGTACACCACCGGGAAATACGATGCCATAATTAAGTTAAATGCTGGTAGATTGATGTCGATCTGCAATTGTTTTATCATTTTTCTCCTGATCTTCTTGTTACTTCTTCTGGATGATAGAATTTCTTGTATCAAGTTCTGATTTTGCTTCGGATTCTACAATATTAAATTCTAATAATCGGATTGACTGAAAAAATGAACAAAGCGAACAACCATTTTATAAAACATTTCGTATGTATCAATTTGTTATCTACTAACTAACCAAATATTATGAGCAACTTTAATATAATCGGATCAATATTTACACTATTACTTATTATCTCATTACTGGTGTGGATAATTACGATGGAATGAAAACGTTATGTTACGGCATAAAGATTTTGATATAGGCACTGTCTTTAAAGTACTGAAGGTTTTTAGAACATCATATTATTAGTGGAATAGAATTGAGTTTTTTGAGGCAGTTACACGAAGATTCAAGTACTGTCTGATCTCACCATAACTTTTCTAGCGAATATCATGGGTTCTTTGCCAGGAAAAAATCAATCATTGGTGTATTGAGTGGAATAGGTATCTTAAAGTTGACCGAAGCATAGACAATCCGGCATATTAGCCTTTGTCGAATTCCTTCATGTAATTCACTGCTTCAGCTAACATAGGCATAAAATTCATGCCTTTTGCTTATCAGGAATTCTTTAACAGCTTTATATCTCACCTTAACGCAATCGCTGCTAGTGCAATTAACATACGTCACTATACATGCGCACAGTACTGACACCATTAATATTTTTAAGTTAATTCGCCTGGCATTGCGATATGTAAAACTTAATTGTATTTTTGAAGGGCAAACGAAATGAATAATTAAATGTTTGCAACTATGCGTGCAAGCCTGATAGAGCAACGAACTTAAATAACTTATTTTCAAAAATATATAAATAATGAATTTTCCATCAGAATTAAAGTACACTAAAGACCACGAGTGGGTTAGAGTTGAAGGTAATGAAGCTTATATCGGCGTAACTGATTTTGCACAACGCGAATTGGGCGATATCGTTTATGTTGATATTAACACTGTAGGTAGCGAGGTAGCTAAAGAAGAAGTTTTTGGTACGGTAGAAGCTGTTAAAACGGTATCTGATTTATATATGCCAGTTACAGGGACAGTATTGGAACTTAATGCTGAATTAAACGACAACCCGGAATTGGTTAACTCTGATCCATACGGACAGGGATGGATGGTAAAAGTATCTTTAGCTGATTTAGCTGAAGTAGAGGGTTTATTAACAGCAGAAGCTTATCAGGAACTTGTAGGTGCCTAATTCTAATATTTTGTACAAAACACTAAAACAGCAAAAATGGGCCATTCTTTGGACAGTTGTTGTTTTGGTGTTTTGTAATATGCACATTTCCGATTCTGTTGGAAAAAGCGGCTTTTTCTTCGAAGGCTTTGATAAAATGACCCATCTGGGATTTTTCTTTGTTTTATCTGTATTACTTTTCTATGGTAAAATAAAATACCAGCATACCTATGCTTTCAGAACCTTAACCATTTTTAAGGTTTTACTTGTCTGTGCTATTATCGGTGGCGGAATTGAACTATTACAATGGAAAGTTTTTACCTATCGTTCTGCAGAATGGTGGGATTTTGGCTGTGATATGTTAGGCGCATCAATGGCAGTTTTTAGTTATGTATTGCTCCATAAATTGAATTTCAATGAGAAGAAAGGTTAGCATCATCTGTTTAATCGCAGCCCTATATTTAAGCGGCTGCAGTATTTTTAAAAAGAACTGTAATTGCCCAAAAGTATATTACAAAAGCTATCCTTCTCAGCAAAAATAATCCTCTTACTGATCATCTTCCTGTTTGATCTGACTACCTTCCTCAGGCTGTATTTAAAATGTTACCAAGCTTTTAACACACCTTAACAAACCTTTCTGCTTTTCTACAGTCTGATAGCTTAGTTTTATATTATAATATCTAATTTTTTTAATGAAAAGAAACGTTCAGCGGGCAATATTCATTGTTCTTCTATTTTGTGGTTACATCGCCCAGGCTCAAAATACTGGTTCGATAAGCGGAAAAGTAATTAACGCGAAAGATAAAAAGCCAGTTGATTTTGCTACAATCGCAATTAAGAGTTTAAAAGATTCGAGTGTTGTGGCATCCGGTCAAACCGATCCTGATGGAAGCTTTAACTTTAAAGCCATAGCTCCGGGTAAGTACAGGATTTATTCCGCCTTTTTAGGTTTAAAAACAACAACGAAAGATATAGAAGTGGCTAAAGCAGCCGTAAATGCCGGTGAAATTGCCATGAGTGATGATGGCGTTGATTTAAAAACAGTTAATGTAACCGCTACCATCCCAATTGTGGTGAAGAAAGATACTTTAGAATTTGATGCCAAATCGATTAAAGTGCGCGAAAATGCCGTGGTAGAAGATCTCCTGAAAAAGGTGCCTGGGGTTGAGGTAGCAAAAGATGGCAGTGTTAAAGCGCAGGGCGAAACCATTACCAAAGTAAAGGTTGATGGTAAAGAATTTTTTGGCAATGATCCATTATTGGCGACTAAAAATCTTCCGGCCGATATGGTTGATAAGATCCAGGTAATTGACGAACTTTCTGAACAGGCACAGTTTACCGGCATTGATGATGGAACAAGGAACAAAATCTTAAACATTACCACCAAAAATGGCATGAAACATGGTTATTTTGGTAACAGCACTGTAGGTTATGGTTCTAACGATCGTTATGATGCCAGCTTGAACGTAAACAAATTTGATGATGACAGGCAGATCAGCTTTATTGGTCAGTTTAACAATGTGAACAAGCAGAACTTTGGCCAGGGCGGAGGTGTAGGTAATGGATTTGGAGGTGGAGGCGGCCGTGGTGGATTTGGTGGTGGGGGTGGAGCAGGTTCCGGCGGCGGAAATGGTGGGATCACCACTACCAATGCAGCAGGCTTAAACTTTGCCGACACCTATAAAGACGGTACTCAGTTTCAGGCCAGTTATTTCTTTAATAAAGCAATTTCTGAAAATATCCAGAACTCCAACACCCAAAACCTGGCAGGAGGTACGAACAACATTGCTGAAGATATAAATAATACTTCCGATAGGATTAACCATCGCTTCAATTTCATGGTTGATACCAAGATAAATCCATCTTTATCTATTAAAATTCAGCCCAACGTGGCTTATACCGAAACAGACGGAAACAATTTGAATAAATATACGAGAACGCTTGATGATGGCTCGACCGATGGTACACAGCGCAATACCACAACTTCTGCTACGCCTACCATGAGTAATAATTTATTAATCCGTAAAAGTTTTAAACGGAGAGGTCGCACACTTTCCTTAAATGTAAATACTAGTATAAATGATAATGACGGTACAAACCTTAACTATAGAAATGATAAAATTACGGAAGGGACAGCAACGAGAGACACCATTACCAATCAATTCAATAATACCAATAGCCATTCCATAAATAATACCACGAGGCTTGTTTATACTGAACCGATAAATAAAACCCTAAGCGTAGAGGTTAACTATCAGAATGGTTACTCAAATAGCGATTCGCAAAGAGATGTGTTTAATTACAATCCGTTAACCCTTCAATTCGACCTTGTAGATAATGCATTTTCGAATATCTATAACAATCGTACCTTAACAAATGCGGCTGGGTTAAGCCTTACTACAACTGAAAAAAAATACAACTGGAATATCGGCTTAGCCGCACAACAAACCAACAGGGTAAATAATAATTTAACCACAGGTTTAAAACGTACACAGAATTTTATCAATATTACGCCATCGGCGCAGTTCAGGTATAATTTTAGTAACCGTAAACGTTTGTTCATTAATTATAGGGGCTCTACCTCACAACCAACTATCGATCAGATCCAGCCGATTCTGGATAATACAAACTCTCAGACCATTTATATAGGTAATCCGGCATTAAAACCATCGTTCAACAACCAGTTGAGGATCAACTTTAACAACTTTAATATCGAAAATGGCCGGTTTTTCTTTGCGGGCTTAAATCTTACCCAAACCTTTAATGCCATTGGAAATACGGTTGTGCCTTTGTCAGGAGGTGTTCAACAGGTAAGTTATATTAATGTGGATGGCGTTTATGCTGGTAATGCCAATGCCACTTGGTCTTTACCATTGATGGCAGAACGTAAGCTAACGTTGAATATTTCTGGAAACGGAGCGTACAGTAGAAACGTGAATTTTATTACAGGACAGGGGATTACCGATCTGGTAAAAAATATAACCAATAGTTATACCATTTCAAACGGGTATAAATTGGTAACCAACGTTGATAAATTCGATTTAACTGGGGGTATAACCGGAAGCTATACCAACTCTACATTTTCTGCAAGGCCATCATCCAATACGCAGTATTATACCATTAATCCAAGTTTTGATGTCAGTTATGTATTGCCAGCCAATATCAGGTTAGCAATCGATATCGATTATTTCAGGAACTTTGGTGGTGGTGATCTGTTTAATCAGGAATACACTATTCTTAATCCTTACATCAGCCGTCAGTTTTTTAAAAACAGAGGAACATTTAAATTTTCTATAAATGATGCGCTTAACCAGAATACCGGTGTAAGCAGAACTGCTACCGGGACTTCAATTGTTGATTTAACCACAAATGTGTTAAGACGTTATTATATGTTCTCATTCACCTACTCGTTAACGCGTATAGGTGGCAGAAACATGAGTGGCGATATGCAGATGCCAGGCCAACGCGGTGGCGGTGGCGGCGGTGGCCGTCCAAGGATGTAAGCTTTTCCAATAGTCGGTGGCTCACCGACCATCAATATGATAATAAAAGTCCCGGTTTTAACCAGGACTTTTTGTTTTACACTTTTTCTATCGGTTAGTCTCAACCACTGATACCCAAACCTTTGGATTAAATGTACAATTGATATTTATGTATTTCAAATGTTACTAAAATAAAAATAAACCTTTATAACAGCCGGTAGTCTTTATCTCAACAATCAAACTAACCGAATGAAACAAATTTTTACGTTCCTGCTTATTTTATCGTCTTTTTATGCTTACGCCCAGAAAACGGGTTCAGTCAGCGGAAGGGTTATTCAATCAAAGGATAAAAAGCCAATTGATTATGCTTCTTTGGCTGTTAGAAATCTGGCAGACTCAAGCATGGTAGGCGCTGTAAGTACTACAGAAGATGGAAAGTTCGTTTTCAAAAACCTGAAGCCAGGTACGTACAGGTTATATGCGGCATTTTTAGGCTTAAAGAATACCACTAAAGATTTTACCATCTCAACAGATAAACTTGATATCATCCTGGGCGATATTATTTTAGAAGGCGGCGCAATAGATCTTCAAACGGTAGATATTAAAGCAGAAATTCCACCAATTGTGGTAAAAAAAGATACCCTTGAGTTTAATGCAAGTTCGTTTAAAGTGGTAGAGAATGCTGTAGTTGAGGATCTGTTAAAGAAATTACCAGGAGTAGAGGTAGATAAAGCCGGGACAGTAAAAGCCCAGGGTGAAACCATTACCAAAGTTAAGGTAGATGGAAAAGAGTTTTTTGGGAATGATCCCTTATTGGCTACTAAAAACCTTCCGGCCGATATGATCGATAAAATTCAGATTATTGATGAACTTTCCGATCAGGCACAGTTTACCGGAATTGATGATGGATCAAGAACCAAAATCATTAATATCACCACCAGGAAGGATAAAAAAAACGGCTATTTCGGGAACAGTACAGCTGGTTATGGTTCCAACGATCGTTACGACGTAAATGCGAATATCAACCATTTTGATCAGGATAAGCGATTGAGTGTAGTTGCCCAGTTTAATAATGTAAACAAACAAAATTTTGGTGGCGGCCTGGGCGGCGGAAGTGGGGGTGGCAATGGCGGACGTAGCGGTATTACCGATACTAAAGCAGGTGGATTTAACTTCTCGGATGTGTATGCTGACCAGACAGAAGTAAGTTTAAGTTATTTTGTGAATAAATCCGATAACCTGATTTTAAGAAATAGCGTTACCCAAAATCTTTTGGGCAATGTAACTACGGTTTTCAATAATAACCAGACCAATGCTTCCGATCGTTTAAATCACCGCTTAAACTTTATGGTTGATACCAAAATCGATTCGCTAACCTCACTTAAAGTACAGCCCAATTTAAGTTATACCGATAACGAAAGCCTAAACAGCAGTATTTATACCCGCGATTTTGGTACCTATAACACAAGCGGATCTCAGCGCTTAACCAATCATAATACGGCGCCCGCTATCAGTAATAATATTTTGTTGCGCAAAAAGTTTATGCGCCGCGGAAGAACATTGTCGCTGAATTTTAACACGAACATTAACAATAACGACGCTGATAATTATAATTACAATCCCGAAACACGTGAAAAAGATAATGTTAAAACGGTAAAGATTATTAATCAGCTTAATGATCAGGAAAGCGAATCTATTAGTCAGAATACCCGACTGGTTTATACAGAGCCTTTAAGTAAAACCCTTAGCCTTGAATTTAACTATCAGAACGGCTATAGCCATAATACTTCTGATCGTTTTACTTACGACTTTAACCCGGCTACGCTGAACTATGATTTGCTGAATGATTCATTAAGTAACGTTTACGAAAACACCATCTTAACCAATACGGCTGGTTTCAGTTTCAATAAAATGGACAAAAAATACAACTGGAATGTGGGGATGGCCGTTCAGAATACCGATCGTAATAACAATAACATTACCCGTGGATTTATATTAAAACAGAACGTATTTAACTATACACCTTCTGCCATGTTCAGGTATAATTTTAGCAATAGTAAGCGTTTGGTCTTCAATTATCGTGGTAGTACGAATCAGCCTACCATACAACAGTTGCAGCCTATCCCCAATAATACCAATACACAAAGTATCCCGTTGGGAAACCCCAATTTAAAACCCGAATTTAACAATACCCTACGTATTGCATACAACACTTTTACGGTAGGAAAAAACAGGTCGCTATTTGTTAATGTGAACTTAACCCAGACTTCCAATAAAATTGCCAATAGCAGCAGTTTAATCGAAAGCGGTGTTAACCAGGGTAAATTTGCAGTACTGCCCGTAAACGTAAGTGGTGTTTACTCTGGCTCACTATCCTCCTCATTAAGTTTGCCCATTATGGCAGAAAATAAGCTTAATTTTCACATCAACATCAGTAGTAACTATGATCGGGATGTAAACTTTACCAATGCCTTAAAAAATATTACCAATAGCTGGTCAATTAACAATGGTTACCGTTTGGTTTCCAATTTGGATAAACTCGATTTAACCGCAGGTGTTAGTGGCTCAATTAACCGTGCTACCTATTCTGTTCAGCCCAGTTCCAACACGCGTTATTATACTTTTAGTCCAAATATCAGTATCAGCTATATGTTTCCTGGCGATATCCGCTGGTCAGTAGATGCAGACTACAACCAGAATACAGGTAGGGGAGAGGATTTCGATACCCACTTTACTTTGGTGAATTCGTACCTAAGCAAACAATTTTTTAAAAACCGCGGCACTTTTAAAGCTGCCGTAAACGATTTGCTGAATGAAAACCAGGGTGTAAATCGTACGGCTAACAACAACACTATTCGTGATGAAAGCTACAACGTATTGCAGCGTTACTTCATGTTTTCATTTACCTATTCCTTAAACCGAATGGGCGGTAAAAACAGAATCAGGGGTGCAGAAGAAGGTGGTAGAAACCGTGGCGGCAATGGTGGCGGGGGCTTTGGCGGCGGCGGGCAGAGAAACTAAATCATTTAAGCGTAAAGCTGTGCAATTTATACAACCATATTGGTTTTCTTATTTGGAATAAATCTAAAGAAAGGCTAACTTGCGCCAAATTTAGCACATGAAACTGTCGCACCTAAAGATTGGAGAAAAAGGAACAATTGTAGCATTTACAGATTTAGATATGTCTGTAAAGTTAATGGAGATGGGATGTTTGCCGGGCGAGGTGGTAGAAGTTGAGCGTTTTGCTCCGCTGGGCGATCCAATGGCGATCCGTGTTGCTGGTTATCAGCTTTGTTTGCGTAAAAGCGAAGCCGATGTAATCATTATACAATAAATAAGCTGGGTTTGGATATTAAAGTTGCGTTAGTTGGTAATCCCAATACAGGTAAATCTACTTTATTTAACCGTTTAACAGGGTTAAATCAGAAAATAGGAAACTTTCCAGGTATCACTGTCGATAAGAAAACTGGTTTTACGAAACTTACTGGCGAAAAGGATGCCGAGATTATCGATTTACCCGGAACCTATAGCTTATATCCCAAAAGTTCTGATGAAAGTATCGTTTTTCAGGTACTTGCCGATAAAAATAACAATAGTCATCCCGATGTAATCGTATTGATTGCCGATGCCTCCAACCTGAAGCGAAACATGCTTTTGTATTCGCAGGTGGCCGATTTGGGCATCCCGATGATTTTAGCATTGAACATGATCGATCTTTCCACTAAACAAGGCATTGAGATCGACCTTGATAAACTTGCACAAAAATTGGGCGTTCAGGTGGTTTCCATTTCAGCAAGAAATAACATCGGAATTGATAAGTTAAAACAAGCCATTGCCAATACCAATAAAATTGCCACCCAGTTTCAGGATGTTGATGTGAATTTTCTGGCACCCGAAGCCATTAATGCCATCAAATCGAAACTGAATTCGGATAAGGATTATTATGCCCTTCAGGTGCTTCACCAGCACGAATACCTTACTTTTTTTACCGAAAAAGAGCAGGAAGAAATTGAAAAAATAGAGCAATCGCATCATTTCGAATCTTCCAAAGTTCAGGCAGCAGAAACGATTGCGCGTTACAAGCACCTCAGCAGCATATTATCTGGTGTTGTGGTGGATAATGGTACAGAAAAGAAATTTTCTTTTAGCGATAAAATAGACGCGATCCTTACCCATAAAATATGGGGTTTCGCCATTTTCCTGTTGATCTTGTTCGTCATTTTTAATGCCATTTTTGCCTGGTCGTCTTATCCAATGGATTGGATTGAAGGTGGATTCGGTTATATTACCAATGTTGGTCACGAATATTTACCTGCCGGCATGCTTACCGACCTATTATTGGATGGCGTAATTGCAGGTTTAGGCGGTATTTTTGTTTTTATTCCACAGATTGCTATTCTCTTCGCATTCATATCCATTTTAGAAGATACGGGATATATGGCCCGTGTTACCTTCATGATGGATAAAATTATGAGTAAAGTTGGACTTAATGGTAAATCGGTAGTGCCGATGATTGGTGGTTTAGCCTGCGCAGTTCCATCTATTATGGCGGCCCGGAATATCGAAAACTGGAAAGACAGAATGATTACCATTATGGTTACCCCATTGGTAAGCTGTTCGGCAAGGCTTCCGGTGTATATTTTGATCATTTCCTTAATTATTCCTTCTCAAACCGTCCTGGGTATTTTTAATCTGCAGGGATTGGCCCTAATGGTGATGTACCTGGTGGGGATTTTTGCTGCGGTATTAGTGGCCTGGGTCATGAAATTCATCATCAAAACCAAAGAAAGATCGTATTTTATCATGGAATTGCCGGTTTACCGCATGCCAAGATGGAAAAATGTGTTCTACACCATGTACGAGAAATCGAAAACATTTGTGTTTGAGGCTGGTAAAGTAATTATTGCCATTTCCATCATCCTTTGGGTAATGGCTTCTTTTGGACCTGGAGGCCGCTTTGAAAGTATTGATAAAAAATATGAAACGGCATTGGCCGATACCTCAAAAAATACCGATCATATTAAAACTTTGGTAGCAACTGAGAAGTTGGAAAACTCTTATGTGGGTATTCTTGGTCATGCGATTGAACCTGTCATCCGCCCTTTGGGTTACGATTGGAAGATTGGTATTGGTTTAATTACTTCTTTTGCTGCCCGTGAAGCCTTTGTAGGTACCATGGCTACCATTTACAGTGTTGATGGAGGTGATGAGGATACAGGTACGATTAGAGAGCGTATGTCTGCCTCTAAGAACAGCCGTACAGGTTTGCCTGTTTACACTTTTGCTACAGGTATTTCATTGATGCTTTTTTATGCTTTTGCCATGCAATGCATGAGTACAGTTGCTATAGTTTACCGCGAAACCAAAGGCTGGAAATGGCCGGTAATCCAATTGGCTTACATGACAGCTATGGCTTATGTTGCTGCGCTGGTTGCTTATCAGCTACTGAAATAGTGTTATCTTTTTTTGTTTGTCACCCTGAGCGTAGTCGAAGGGCCTCCTTATAAATATGATTATTAAGGGTAGGAGAGCAAGGCCTGTACAATTATCCAGGTTTCTTCCCGCTTTCCGTTTTATCCCGACTGAAAATGTCGGGATGCCCACTCCAATCGGGTCTAGGTGGGCGATAGGCGATACTATTTAATAGCGGGGTGCTTATTTGTACTTTCTCTAAACTTCGTTTTATCGCATTTGTCACCCTGAGCGTAGTCGAAGGGCCTCCTTATAAACATGATTATTAAGGGTAGGAGAGCAAGGCCTGTATAATTATTTGAGTTTGCTCCCGCTTTCTGTTTTACTTATCCCGATGAAATATCGGGATTGCGTGTTCACTCCAATCGGGTCTGGGTGGCCCATTAGGTGGTGCTCTTTTTGGCTGGTTGCTTAGCTGCGCCAATCTTTGTTTCTAAACCCGGTAGAAGCGGCAGCCCCCGATTGTAATTCGGGGCTATAGCGGATAACGGGGCTGCTCTTCCCGAAATCCCACCGAACGTTCATTTTCAAATAAAATCACTAAAGGTTTTTACCATATAAGACATATAAGGTCATCCAAGCTCAGGTATGATTACACAGATTGGGGTCCTTCACCTTTAATCTTTATGCTTTAGTCTTTCCGCTTATCCCAGTTCAATCTGCCGCTTAATGCTTTCTTCCAGTGATATTAAAGTCTCCGTACGCTGGATACCGTTCACCGCCTGTATTTCTTCGTTTAAAACGTGACGTAAGTGATTGGTATCCCTGCAAATAATTTTGGCAAACATGCTGTAGGCACCCGTGGTGTAGTGTAATTCCACTACTTCTTTAATTTTGCTCAACTGTGAAACCGCATCCTTGTACTGGATTCCTTTCTCCAGGTAAATACCCAAAAAGGCACAAATATCGTATCCAGCCTTTTGCGGATCGATGATAAGATGAGAACCTTTTATAATCCCCATTTCCTGCAGTTTCTTCATTCTAACGTGTATCGTTCCGCCAGAAACAATCAGATCTTTAGCGATTTCTGTATAGGGTTTAGTGGCATCCTGCATCAATTGTTTCAGTATATCGATGTCGAGGTTGTCAATTTCTAAATTGGAATTGTCTTTTTTAAGCATATTTTTGAATTATGATAAGCAAATTTAATAATATTTATCAATATTATAAAAATAAAATTAAATGTTTAAAATATTTGCAAGGTATTGGTTGTTCCTTTACATTTGTATCAAGCAATTAACAAAAAGGAAACGTTCTTTCAAAATTGCATAACATAATGTAGGGTGGTGAAACAGGCAGACACACCTCCTTGTCTCGGTGGCGGAGAATAATGGGAATATACCGGTTTCGGTACTAACCACTCCTTGAAGGTTCGATTCCTTCCCCTACAGCCAGTTCAGTTAACAATTTACAGTTAGCAGTTTAAACTGAAAATTGGAAATTGAAAACTGTCAACTTTTAAAATGTTGGGTGGTGAAATTGGCAGACACGCCTCCTTGTCTCGGTGGTGGGGAATAATGGGACAAACGCAGTTTATTGGGTTGACCACAAATTAATTTTTTGAACTGTAGCTAACTACCCCTTGAAGGTTCGACTCCTTCCCCAACAGCATTTTTTATGAATAATAAGTTAGTTAATCGAGCAATCCTGGATAGGTTGCTCTTTTTCTTTTTAGGCTAGTTTTTTCATATCCATCATATATTTATAGTAATATTGTTATATTACCAATCAAATTTATTCGTTCAATGCCTGTGATGAAGAAACGCATTTCAATTAAAGATATCGCTAAACAATTAAATATTTCCATTACAACCGTGTCGTTTGTAATTAATGGAAAAGCCAGAGAGAAAAACATTAGCGAATCGCTTACTAAAAAGGTTTTAGATCTTGTGGCTGAATTAAATTACCAGCCTAATGCCCTTGCCACAAGTTTAAGAACAGGCAAAACAAAAATTATAGGTTTCTTGGTTGATGACATTTCTGAACCTTTTTTCTCTGGTATAGCACGCCGAATTGATGAAATTGCTTCAAGCCTTGGTTATAAAATTCTTTTTAGCAGTACCAGAAACGATACCGGGAAGGCAATAGAACTGTTGCAGATTTTTAAAGACAGGCATGTTGATGGCTATATTATGGCTTTGCCTGAGGGATTGGAAGAAGAAGTTAAAAAATTGATTCAAACAGATGCTCCCGTAGTGCTTTTCGATCGGTATGTACAAGATGTTAAAACAGATTATGTAATAATCGATAATCTAAACAGCACCTACGAAGCTACTGAGCACCTCATTAAAAATAATTACAAAAAAATAGGGTTTGTAACCATCGATACCTTACAACAACAGATGGTAGACCGTTTGGCCGGTTATGAAAGCGCTGTCGGAAAATATAAATTGCCGTCAATTGTAAAGAAGATCAAATATGTAAACTCTGCCGATTCCATTGAGGAGATGATAAAATTTTTTAAAGAGGAGCAGCTAGATGCGGTAGTTTTTGCAGCTAACTACATCTGCTTGGATGGCTTAAGAACTTTTAAAAAATTAGGTATTCAGATCCACAAAGATATAGCGGTTGTTTCTTTTGATGATTTCGAAATCCTGGAATTTTGTGAACCTGCGGTTACGGCTATAGCACAGCCTCTTGAGGCCATTGCAGAAAACGTGATGAAGATTTTATTGAATAAGCTTAAAAAAGCTGGCAAATCTATCGAAAACATGCAGGTCTCGTTACCTACCGTCTTAAACGTTAGAGGCTCAAGCGCAAAGAAATAAAGCAATAAAAAAGGGAATAGATTTAAGTCCATTCCCCTCCGATTTTATATTGAACAGATTAAACTGTCATTACATCTTTTTCTTTGGCTTCGGCATGTTTGTCAACCTTGATGATATAGGCATCGGTTAATTTTTGTACTTCGCCTTCACCTGTTTTAATCTCGTCATCAGAAACACCTTCACCTTTCAGTTTTTGAATTTTGGTATTGGCATCCTTACGGATGTTACGAACGGTAATTCGGCCTCTTTCGGCTTCCTCCTTCACTTTTTTCACTAAGTCTTTTCTACGCTCTTCTGTTAAAGGCGGTACAACCAGGCGGATAACAATGCCATCATTTTGTGGATTGATACCAATGTTAGCTACCTGAATAGCTTTTTCAATTGCAGTTAAAAGTGATTTTTCCCAGGGTTGGATTACGATTGTTCTGGCATCAGGCGTATTAATGCTGGCTACTTGTGATAGTGCTGTAGCTGCGCCATAATAATCTACGAAAATACCATCCAACATTCCAGCTGATGCTTTACCAGCTCTGATTTTAGTTAATTCAGATTCACAATGATCGATTGCTCTATCCATTGCAGATTGGGCATCCATTAATTGTAATTGTATGAGGTCGTTCATAATTGTGTGTATTTCTACGAAAATAATAATTTTTATTCCTTATTTAACCAGGGTTCCAATAGGTTCGCCACTAGCGATTTTCATGAAATTGCCATGTTTGTTCATATCAAACACAATAATCGGCACTTGGTTTTCTTCACAAAGAGTAAAGGCTGTCATATCCATTACATTAAGGCCTTTATCGTACACTTCTCTGAAAGAAATTTCTTCGTATTTAGTGGCTAACGGGTCTTTTTCAGGATCTGCGGTATAAATTCCATCAACACGCGTTCCTTTTAAAACAACATCAGCTTTGATTTCGATAGCTCGTAAAGCAGCAGCAGAATCAGTTGTGAAGTATGGGTTTCCGGTACCTGCACCAAAAATAACCACACGGCCTTTTTCTAAATGTCGAACAGCCCTTCTGCGGATAAATGGTTCGCAGATCTGCTCCATTTTAATTGCGGTAAGTAAACGTGTTTTAATCCCAACTTTTTCTAAAGCATCTTGTAAGGCCATAGAGTTGATTACTGTAGCCAACATGCCCATATAATCGGCCTGTGCTCTGTCCATCCCACTTTTTTCGGCGCTTAAGCCCCTAAAAATATTCCCTCCTCCAATTACGATTGCGATTTCTAAACCTTTATCGTGTACGGCTTTGATATCTTCAGCGTATTGCTTAACGCGTTCATTATCAATACCGTATTGTTTTTCGCCCATTAGCGATTCTCCACTAAGCTTAAGTAGGATGCGTTTATATTTCATGGCCCCAAAAATATTAACAATTTTTTACTTACGGGCTATCGTTTTTAATAATTGATGTAAATTGTTTATTGGATTTTACCTGGCAAACAATAAAAGCTCCTGTTACAGAGCTTTTATTGTGAAAAGATACGGATCGCGAATTAATTAAAAATGTAACGCACACCAAATTGTGCCTGCCAACGCGAAATCTGATCAGTAATATTTTTGTATGTTGTGGTATATGGCGTTAAATTGGCCTTATCCTGATAAGGGAATGAATATGTAGGCTTCCCTGATGTAGCATCTAAACCTTTATAAGCCAATAATACAGCGGTATTGTAAGTTGATAATGGGATATTTGGTGTTTGATATAAGCCCCAATCACTAT
Source organism: Pedobacter sp. KBS0701 (assembly GCF_005938645.2). Lineage (NCBI taxonomy): Bacteria > Pseudomonadati > Bacteroidota > Sphingobacteriia > Sphingobacteriales > Sphingobacteriaceae > Pedobacter > Pedobacter sp. KBS0701. Next base: position 4,800,229 of record NZ_CP042171.1, on the reverse strand, counting down.
TTAACAGGTTCCCAAGGTTAATGATATCCAATGTAAACTGAAGCGTGTTTCTCTTGCCTTTCTGACCAACAAAAAAATCTTGTGCAATGTGTAAATCTGCCCTTTTGAAGTACGACATGATGGCACCATTTCTCTTTGCAAATTCACCCCTGTGTTTACTAAGATAGCTATCTTGAGTAATATAGGCGTTCAACTGGTTCCAGATCTGATCCTGGGTACGCGTATCGCC